>CAZTTF010000177.1:0-37377 GCA_964616365.1 uncultured Lewinella sp.
GTAGTATCCTGCAAGGCTGGGAACGTGGTCTTTAACCTCCTGGTCAAGTACTAATATTCCTTCCGCATCCATCATGCCGGCTGCAGTGCTAACGAAAGACTTGGTGCACGACCAGATATCGTGCACCCTGTCAATGCTATCACCGGCCCAGATCAGGTAACCGTTTCTGATGACCATAACTTCCTCCAATCCATCATCTTTGCAATGGCCGGCAAGGTAAGCCAACGCATTTTTCAGGATGTCCGGATCGACCCGCTGGCTGGCAGGACTTGCCTGCTCCCAGTTGGTGGCGGGGAATACCTGCGGGACCTGTGCTTGCTCACTACTGGTTTGTTCGGGTGCTTGCTCTCCGGAAGATTGGTCCGTGCAGGCAAGAAAAAGCGATAACAGCAAAAGGGAAGCAATTCTCATAGGCGGATATTACTGAGACAAGCCTTGGTCTGCAGCGGAAACTGTTTCTGAAGCGGTGGAAGCGGCGAACCGTTTAGACCGATACCAGGAAGGTTTTTCGGATGTTTGATACGGTGTCAGCATACTCAGGGTTGGCCAGCATGGCTTTCCAGTCTGGATGTTCCAAAAAGGCCGACCAGTTGGCATTGCGTTCTTCCATATCCTTAAAATGGAGCATGTACACCAAAGATGGACGGAAAGGCCCACTGATCATCTTGCCAAAGAAAACGGGGTGCAGGCCAACTTTGTGAAATAGGTCGATTTCTTCGACGTTGAACATTTTGATCTTCCGGCGAACGGCATCTTCGCTGTAGCCTTCATAGGTTCGGAGTTCAAATAATTTTCCGCCGTCGCCAGGGTCCGCTACTGCTGGCATGCCACTAAAGGCATGCAAGAGTTGCGAGGTATAGCCACTGAAGATGGGCCGGTCTGCCGGAATGGCGTGGTAGGCTTTGGCTGCTTCCTGGTAAGCAGCATCGTTGCTCAAATCCTGGGCCTGGACATAGGTCCCGCCATCAGGGTAAGAAATCAGCACCCAGATCTTAGCAGGCTCTTCGTCGCCCAGTACTTTCATCATCCTGAAATCCTTACACCCCAGGCGCTTCAGCGCAGGCTGTAAGGCTTCCCTGAGGTAGGTCATCAGTGGCTGTTGGCCACTGCCACGAAACTTGATCTCGTAGGTACGCAGCTCGATGAGCTGCCGCTCATCCGCAGACGCGGAACTGCTGGCGGGGGTCGCGCTTAGCGCAGCGGGAATGGCCGCCACACTGGCAGCAATAAATTTTCTTCTTTGCATGATGAGCTTGGTTTTGTTGAGGAGGGGATGCCTCAAATATAAAGGATGCGACCTCAGTCCGGAGACTAGCCCCTTTCCAGATCGGTTTGAAAACAGAAGTCAATCACGTTCTGTACCCCTTTCTGTATCCGTCCAAAGTGCATTGGCATCTGATCGCGGAGCTCCGCTTTGACCAGCCGAAACTCGGAGCAGAGCTCCCCGACCAATACATTACCCATTTTTGGTGTTGAACGGATGCGCAGCCCTGATCTGAGTCGGGCAGCTATAGGTAGAGCCGGCACAAAAAAAGCCCCGTCATCCAGCAGGACAACGGGGCTAATGGTTTTATTTATCAGGCTGAGGGCAGCGTTTAGTTGAGGTGCTTCTCAATCTTTTCCACCAGGGCAGCTTTAGTAGTAACACCGACGTGCTTGTCTACAACTTCACCGTCCTTCAGGATGAGGATGGTAGGAATAGAACGAACACCGTACTGCTGGCTGAGCTCAGCGTTTTCATCTACGTCAACTTTAGCGATAAGGGCTTTGCCTTCGTAATCGTTAGCCAATTCCTCAATAACCGGACCGATCATGCGGCAAGGGCCACACCATTCCGCCCAAAAATCAACAACGGCTACGCCGCCTTTGTCGAGCACATTTTCTTTGTAGTTTGCATCTGTGAGCTGAAAAGCCATAATTCTTTAATTTAATAAGTTCTCTGTGCGGATTGCACGGACATACAACATCGGTTCAATTCCGAAGGTTTAACGTTTAATAAAATCCCCTGACCAAGTGACGCAACCCGACAGTACCACCCGCCAATTGAGCCCCCTGCGACAGTGGTGGCCGGTGCTCTTGTTTCTCCTTACCCTCTGCCTGCGCTTGGTGCTTTCGCCGCCGGCGATTGAGGCCTGGTTCAGCAGACGTTGGTTCGTTGTCTTTCGCTCTTTGTGGGACTACACTTTACCACTTCTGCCGGTCCCACTGTTCTTCGTTTTCTGGCTGGCCGTCCTCTTTTGGTGTTACCTCACAGTGCGGAAATTCCGGCGCGGACGCAGGAGCGGGGTAGGTCTTAAAAAGCAATGGTTACGTACCGGGAGACGGGTGCTAAACGGCCTGGCCGGACTCATCACGGCTTTCTTACTGGCCTGGGGATTCAACTATGGTAGGGTAGAGGTGGCTGAAATGATGGGCTTTAGCGAATACCAGCCTACCCTGGACGAACTGCGCACCCGCGTCCGCGCCCAAGCTGCGAAACTGGCCACACTCAGAGCGCAGGTCAGCTCAGATACCAGCGCATTCACTGAGGCTGTTTTGCCCGAAGACCTCGAGCGGGCCATTCGGCCGTTGCTTTCCGAAGCACTGCTTCGGCAGGGCTATCCGGCACCGGGTAAACCCCGGCTGCGGCAACTGGCCCCTAAAGGCATTTTGCTACGCTGGAGCACTGCCGGCGTGTACTGGCCCTGGGCTGGAGAAGGCAATATCGATGCTGGCCTGCACCCTTTGCAAAAGCCCGCCGTAGCCGCGCACGAACTGGCCCACGCCTACGGCTTTGGCGACGAAGGTACCTGCACCTTCTGGGCCTGGCTTGCCGGCCAGGAAACGACGGACCCCGCGCTGCGTTATGCCTTTGGCCTCGCCTACTGGCGCCGCATTGCCGGCAAACTCCGGCAACTAGAGCCCGAAGCTTACTGGGAGTGGCGTGCGGCCAATTTGGATCCGGGGATCCGGAATGACCTCCAGGCTATCTACGAAAACGGAGAACTGTACAAGGATATCGCTCCCGTGATCCGCGACGCAACCTACGATACCTACCTCAAGGCGCAGGGTATTCACGAAGGCTTGCTGAATTATGGGAAGGTAGTCCGCCTGGTGGAAGGGTATCGCCGGAGGTAGCCAGAGTACTGGGCAAAGGTTGTAATGTTTTAAACATATTTGCTGCTGTAATTACGACCACGTATAGCCCTTGGTTTGACTTACTTACGCTCGGTACGTAAGTGGTGGTAGACTTGGTAAAACTGAGATTGCTGCGCCCTGCGAAAAATTATGTAGGCAGGCGCTGAGTATCCTTCGGGCGCCAATATGATTTTGAGGCCATCTCCGCCCTGAATTTTTTACCTCCGTCGTCTTGTACCTTTAGCGGCGCTGAAACAACAGACTTTTATTCAAAATCGAGGTAATGAACATCGAACAGGTCAGGTCCCTTTTTCCAGTAACCAAGGAAGCTGTTTTTCTCAATAATGCTTCCCAGGCGCCACTAAATACTCTGGTAAACGAAAAGCTGCAAGCTTACTTGGCTAAAGAGATGAATCCGGTTGGAAAGCGAGGCTTTCAGCGGGATACTGTTCGTGGGTTGCTCTCGCAGTTACTCGGAGGATTACCCAATGAGTATGCCCTGACCACCAGTACGGGCGTGGGGCTTGGGATTGTGGCACAAGGACTTGAGTGGAATAGGGGAGACAACATAGTTATTCCAGCGCGAGAGCACTGGAACAATACATTCCCCTGGCTACAGCTTGAGGCAAAAGGGGTAGAAGTCAGGTTGGCAAGAATCAACCCTGATCAGAGCATTGACCCTGAAGCTATCGAAGAGCTAGTCGATGAAAGCACCCGGGTTGTTACTCTTGCTGCAGTACGGTTCAACAGCGGGTTTCGACCTGACCTTGCGGCAATCGGAAAAATTGCTCGGGCTAAAGGTGCGCTGTTTGTGGTGGATGCTGCTCAAGCCGCTGGCATGATTCCTATTGATGTGGTCTCTGATCAGATTGATGTACTTTCCGGTTGTGGCTTTAAATGGCTGCTGGGCTTTCACGGGACGGGCTTTCTTTATGTCAGCAGTAGGGTGGTGAGCATGATTAAATCGGCGCTACCCGGCATGTATGCTGCGGAGAAAGTTTACGATAAGCTCGTGTTGTACGACGATGCCAGAAAGTTCGAGACCGGTACAATCGCCTACTCATTATTCACTGCCTGGACAGCAGGACTGGAGTTGCTGCTGGAAATAGGGGTAGACAATGTCTACGCACGCGTCTTAGAACTTACGGACTACCTGATTATCGGACTTAGGGAGAAAGGATATCATATTGTTACGCCGACAAGAAATCGATCAGAGCGAACTGCCATCGTACATTTTAATACCGGAAACCTGGCGTCGACTAAGGAATTGTACGAGCGATTAAGAGCTAATAATGTACTGGTCACGTTGCAAGCGGAGAACATTCGGGTTAGTCCGAATTTCTACACAGTGCGGGAGGAGATTGATATCTTTTTGGGGTTGGTGTGACATCAGACTGTCGACGATCTCTTGCTGGGAATTCGGCCTTTTAAGCCATTGGTGGGGATTTCCTTGTGCCTTGCTTATTAATCATAGTATTCCTCCATTAGTGCCAACGTGCTGCATGGCTGGTTGACGGGTAATTCCCCGAGCCTGAGTAACTCGACATAAACCTCAGCCTGATGGGAGAAAAAACACTCCACATAAAAAATTAGGGTAGAAACATCCAGAACTAAAACCCCTATTTACCTGTATCTCTTTTCGTCTTTAGCGTGCCAGACGCGCTGTAACCCTTATCACGATGACTGCATTGAATACCACTTTATTCCGCTTTCTGAGCCTTGCTTTGGTGCTCTTCGGTACCATTTCCTGTACGGAATCAAATCCTGCTGTTGAAGCTGAGGCTTCCGCTACGGAGGAGAAAATAGAGACAACCCTTGATCAAGAGCCAGAAGCTACCCGCCAGGCAAAAAGTATCATTGAGGAAGCCATTGTCGCTTCTGGATTGGAAGGGTTGGATGAAGCAGCTTTTGCCTTCCGCTTTAGGGATAAAACGTATCGCTACCAACGAACTGCTGGTACCTACACCTACGAGCGGTGGTGGACGGATACGACCACCAACAAGTTGATTCGCGACGTTTTGGACAATACAGGCTTTGTCCGTTACACCGACGGAGAGGTTACAGAATTGACGAAGAAGCAGTACACTGATTATAGCAGTTCTGTCAATTCAGTGGTGTACTTCGCTTTTCTGCCCTGGGTACTACGAGACCAGGCCGTCATCCCTACCTACCTCGGGCAGGATACCATAAAAGGGGAGGTGTTAGACCAGATTGAAGTCTTGTTTGCTAAAGAAAATGGAGGCAAAGATTCTGGTGACCAGTTTCGCTATTGGTTTACCCCCAAGACCCGACAACTGAAATACCTGGCTTACGTCGAGCCCGGCGGAAAATCTCCTCGTCTACGACGAGCAACCAACGAACGAACCGTTGCGGGTATCGTTGTCCGGGATTACGACAACTTCCGGACCCTGGACAACGCACCGAGCTCCGTAGGTGTGCTAGCTGATGCTTTTAATCGGGGAGCGCTGGAGCTACTCTCAGAAATTGACCTGGAGGAAGTCCGCAAAGTAACGGTTCAGTTAGACCGGCAACGAGGGGATGCTCCTCTGGATTAGTAGCTGACAACTACAAGGTTTGAGGTGTAATCAACCACATATTGCTTGATCCCAAGGCTCAATTTAAGCGGGCAGTTGGTGAGAAATAGCCCATGACGCAAGCCTTACTGTGTAAATGGAAAGCCCGGAGACTCCAAAGCGTTCGAGATTTATGGTTCCGGCAACATGGCTTCACGCACTCGGAGGTCCTTTCTTTTTCTCGCAACGACTAACGAGCGTTCTCTGGAGCGTAGTTAGTTCAGAGCAAAACGGAGGAGACAAGGTTCCTCCGAACGTTCAGTCCGTTGAACCACTAAGATGGTAAGGAAGTAAGGGACTAAGGCAGTAAAGCGACTACATTTAACCACTCAGATGACAAGAGTTATAAAGTCCGGAGGCTATAAGGAGTTCGAGATTTATGGTTCTGGCAGCATAGTCTCACGCACTCGGAAGGCTTCTCTTTTCTTGCAACAACAAACGAGCGGTCTCTGGAGCGTAATTTATTCGGAGTAAAGCAGAGGAGACAAGGTTCCTCCGAACGTCCATTCCGTTGAACCACTAAGATGGTAAGGAAGTAAGGGACTAAGGCAGTAAAGCGACTACATTTATCTACTCAGATGACAAGAGTTATAAAGTCCGGAGGCTATAAGGGGTTCGAGGTTTACGCCTATAGTCATTTGGCCTCACGCACTCGGAGGTCCTTTCTTTTCTCGCAACGACTAACGAGCGGTCTCTGGAGCGTAATTTGTTCGGAGTAAAGCGGAGGAGACAAGGTTCCTGCGACCGTTCAGCCTCTTAGCGTAAAAGCACGATACTTCCCGAGTACTCCCGCGTTTCACCATCCAGAAACCGTACGCGACCAGCGTAGATATAGGTGCCTACAGGAGCGTCGTTTCCGTTAAAGTCACGACCATTCCAACCAGCAGCAAGGTTGTTTGGCTCAAGGTCAGTACCCGCAAACATCTGATTACCCCAGCGGTCAAATACTTCGAGGTTTTCAATCAGGGTGACGTTGGGTACGGCTCCCTGTAGGGTAAAATTGTCATTGATGCCATCCCCATTGGGGCTGAAGGCCGATGCGAAGTAAACGCGGCGGTTCTTGATCACGGTGATCCGGATAGAGTCGGCAGCAAAGCAGCCGGCGTCGGAGGTGGCTTCGAGGGTTAGCTGGAAAGAATTCTGTGGGGTAAACTCGAGGGTTTCGCAGTTTTCGGTACAGTCCGTCACACCAAGCGGGAGCCAGGAATAGTTGGCGACTGTGTCGAAGGCGCTGACGTTAATTCTGGCTACTTCACCAAGTTCGAGGGTAATGTCTTCGCCAATATCGACCCCGAAAGGATTCGGGGACGCAAGGGTGATGGTGCCTTCCGTGGCGCAGCCGAAACGATCGGTGATCTGATAAGGGTATTGACCTTCCGCTAGTCCCGGGAATAGGTTGGCGGGATTCTGGCTGGTATCAAAAAGGGTAAGTGCCAGCGGCGGTACTGCTCCATTGACGGAAATCAGTTGAATGGATCCGTTTTCAAACTCAGCGCAGGAGGGGTCTATTTCGGCGAAGTTGGCAACCAGGCCAGGATCGGGAAGTATTGTTAGCTGTAAGGTGACAATACTATCGCAACCGAGACTGGAAACGAGGGTGTCTACCGTGGTACCGGACTGGTTGTAAGCATTGTCTCCAACGGTAAAGGCAAGGCCTGCGCAAAGCGTGTCAATAATCTCATACCGCTTAGGGACCACGTAAACGATCTTGGTGTTACTGACCACCCGGCATTTGTTATTATCGAGGTTTACGGCGCCGTTAGCCAGCAGGTAACGATAGTAGTAGAAACCACTGCTAAGCTCAGTATGCAGGAAGTTGACACCATTCTCACCGGGGATATTTTCCCACGTCATACCCTCATCAAAACTCTGTTGCCACTGGAAAGCAGGCGTGTCGTATTGGTCTCCGTTGATGACGGTTAGTAAGGGCGCAGGGTCACCGTCCTCACAGATACTGAGGACTTCCTCTCCGCCGATGCGGGCCTCCGGCCCGCAAGCCCGGAATTCAATGTTGTCGATAGCCAGGTCGTTACCGAACCCTCCGGGAGCATTATTGCTAAGGGCAAGCGTTACAGTCGTCTCTCCGGGGCCCGTATTAAACGAGAAGCCATAGGTATTCCAGCGTTGATTTTCGGGGACGTTTCCAGTAGTGAACTGTACCACGTCGTTGATCAGAAAAGAAACGTTGGGCAGAATCAGGTTGCCACCCGTCTGAATGATGTTACGTACGTCTGCCGTAAACTGGTATTCCGTATTTTCACAGAGTCCGGAAACTGTTTGTTCGTAAAATTTTCCAGGCTCAAAGGCTGCGTTCACCACCATCATGTAGCCATTGGGGTCACTGCTGTTATCCGCAAAAGCATCCCAGCCAGCAAAGGTATTTGCCCACTGGCGCATGTCGTTAGTGATGGTATAAAACCCATCGTTAGGCGGCGGGTTGGTCTGGTACAGAAATCCGGGGGCGATCATGGGGTCTACCGCAACAACATTTGCTGCTCCGGAACCAAAATCTCCTTCTTCAAAAATGTTTTCTCCGAGGTTACCCGTGCATACCTGGGCATAGCCAGTTACTGTAAGACAGAAGAGTAGAAGAAGGGTGAACGTGCTTTTTGGGGACAACATGATCTTGGAATAGGGCTAATAAATTTAGCCAAAGGTAATACGACTCAGGGTACCTCTGTGCATGAATAAAACTTAAGAGAAGGAAGATGACATATTGCAGATGCCTGAATGCCGGGTGGTTATTACCGCCTTCCGGAAGTAAGGTTAGCCACGACCTTTCCAGCTGGCTTTAAGTCCGAGGAGGGCACCAGTCCCTATTGCCACGAGATAGATAGGGTAGAGTAGTTGAGTGGGGATGTACCAACGAAGCAGCCGGTCTTGTTGATAATGATGGACAATATCTGCTAACAGCAAGTAATCTATCCCGGCTTTAAGGAGCCAGGAGAGCAAACCCACTATAAGTAGCCTCCCATCGATGAGCCCCGCAACGAGTGCGATAATAATGGCCAGCGCTGTTAAATAAGCCAGGGCTTGTCCGATTTGAAGCGCTGGCGAAACATATGCGCCAGCTTTTCCTGCCCAACGGATTCTTTGCCGCCACAGGCCCTCCCAGCTACCGGTGGGTCGGGTGTAGACCGGGGAGCCGTCGTGCCAGCCGAAAGTGACCTCTGGTAACTGGGCAAACTTGTGGAGTAGGAGGACATCATCACCAGAAGGGAGATGGTCCATACCGGCATAGCCGGCCACCCTGCTGAAGAGGGATTTGCGGAAGGCGAAGCAGGCACCGTTGGCCAGGGTGGGGTGTTGGCGGGCAACGCAGGATGCAGTGTATAGCTGATAAGCAGCAAGGTCAAGCGCCTGGAAGTTGGTCAGCATACTGTTCCCCGCTGGTATTAGGACGGGGCCGCAGACAACGTCATTGCCGGCCGCGAAGGCCCGGACAATGGCCTCCGGGAAATCTGCCGGTAGCCGGCAGTCCGCATCCGTAGTTACCAACAATTCGGCGGAGGTCTCTTGTATCGCATATGCCAGGGCCTCCTTTTTGTAGGCCTTAACCGCCCTGCCTTTAAGGTGGTCTGATAAATGAAGGAGCCGTACCTGTACTATGCTATCTCCCCCTGCTTCCTCAAGGTGGCTTACTCTGCTTCCTGCGGCCGCGCCCACAATATCGGCCCCTCCATCATCAGAGTGGTCGTCGATGAAAAGCACCTCAATGTTCGGATAAGTAAAGGCGTTTATATCGGCTAGTATGGCGGCTAGGTTGGCGGCTTCGTTCCGAAAAGGAATGAGTATTGCGAGTCGGGGGGTAGCCGCCTGTGCGTCGTAGAAGGTGTGGTTTTTGGCTTCTTGCCATGACCAAAAGTTGCGCCACTGCCAGACTACGTAGGTCAGAGAAAGGAGAAAGGGAAGGAGTACGATGGGGTAAAGCCAGTTCACTGCTTATATGGTGTTACGCTCCTCCGGAACATCGAAAATAGGTCTGAGGCCAAAGGCTGGTGCCCGATCATGCTCTTAGTCGAACAGCTCGTCGTACTCACTGTTGTCCTTGCGCCGCTGCGGCTCTGGAGCGGGAGGAAGTTCCTCGTAGGGAATATCCAGGTCCATAGTCTCTTCCGTGACGTCTTCAAAGTCGGTCCACTTACCGTTTACCTGCTCATCCATCTGCTGGGCGCGTTCTTTGAGTTTTTTGCGAAACAGCGACATACCTAAAAGGTAGGTGGCCGTCAGGGGGAAAACAACGAGGCTCAGCACTACGGCTGCCAGGCCAAAGTACCACTTCCGCTCGAAAAGGCCTTGAATGCTTTTTGTGTATCCCTTGAAAACGGAACTGTCGATCACCAGTGAAGCGATAAACATGACCGGTGCTGCGTACCACAGAAGACTGTATACCCATCCAAGGATGTTGAATAACACGTAGAGGGCAACCAGGGCAACAATGAAGCCGGCGATGCCACTAAGCGGGTTACTATCGAAAGGAGATCTGGAACGAGACATAATTGGTTTTGTAGTCTTTAGCAAAGATTGGCAGCTAATGTAAGGTAAACAGATGGTGCGAACCTATGGTTCTGCGCTTTCGTCCGATTCAAACTAGCGTTTGTAGATAATGTAATACCCATTCCTAGAACGGATAACCAAAGGCAACCACCAGTCGCCAATCATCATCAGGGACATTGCGGGCGTCAGCATAGGGAACGCGGAGCAGTTTGGCATTTTCCGCATAAGGGGTAATTAGTGGTTTGGCCAGATCGATACGCAGGAGCAGGAATTCAAGGTCAAACCGAATGCCAAGACCTGCATTTACGGCAAGGTCTCCGGAAAAGGCATCGGTACGAAAATCAGTTTCTAATGCCTCCAGCTCAGTTTTATAGGTCCAGATATTTCCGGCATCGGCAAAGAGGGCAAGTTCGATCAACGGGTCGATGCGGTGCCGGTACTCGAGGCTTCCTTCCAGCATCAGATTGCCGTAGCCCCCAAAGGTTAATAGGTTGTTGGCGAAGGGAACAGTCTTGCCAGGACCAACCTGCCGCGGGGCAAAGCCCCGCAAGCTATTTGGGCCACCCACCGAGAAGAGGTCAAAATAAGGGACGATGGCCCGGTCACTGAAGAGTGGAAAGGCAATCCCTCCGTGGAAGCGCATTGCTAGCTGTGCCGTATTGTTGATCGTAAGGTAGTAGCGGGCATCTGTTTCCAGTAATGGGTAATAGCTGGTTTCCCGTTCTCGCTGCCCGGCAATGGAGCCGACAGGAAAAACATTGTTGACATTGAAGGAAATAAACTGGCGGAGGAAAAAATGGTGGGAACTGGCCCCGCCCAAACGGGTGTCCAGGTTATAGGTATAGTTCGGGGAAAAAACCAACATACGGTCGAAGCGATTCGTCTGTGCTTCGTCCACTCCGGGGGCTAGGTTGACTTCTCTGGCCAGGTCCAGTACTTCCTCATTACTTACAACGGGGTTTTGTAGCCGCAGGCTTAATGGGTTTAATGCATGACTAATGGTGGTGCGCCGCCTCCAGGTATAACCAAACTGAAAGCGCAGCTGGGTGAGGCTAATGCGTTCGGTTGCTTCCGGATTGTCATCGATCAGCTGTTGCAACTGCGTTAGGTTGGCTGCTTCTATTTCACTGGAAAATTGTGTGAGGTTCATTTGCAGGTTCTCCAGCTTTGCGCCAAGTTCAATGACTGTGTTGCTGGTGAAAACGCGGGGGATGAGCTTGCGCCGCATTGGCAGCCAGAGGCGGGGAACATTAAGCTGTGCCGTAAATCCGTAAAGTCCAGAATTAGGCACCCGGGCGGCGTTCGCCTCACCCAGGAACTGGGCGATACTGAACTCTCCTTCAAGACGTAGCAGTTCCGCCCCCCGCAGCAGGTTCCGGTTCAGGTAGGTGATCTTGCCGTTGGGGCCAAAATAGTCGGCGCTGTTAAACGTCAGGCCTAATTCCCCTTCAAAGCGGCGGCGTAGCCGGGGTTCGAGATTGGCATTGAGAATGAGCAGGCTATCTGCTCCGGGAACCGGGTCGTAGCTCATTGCGATGTACCGGAAAGTGTTGTAGTCCGCCAGGCGCTGTAAAGTTTTTCGGTGGCGCTCAGGGTTGTACAGGTCGCCGGCTTCCATCGCGAAGGCTTCATCAATGATTTTTGGGCGTAGTGGACAATCGTCACAAAAGACGTTGAGTCCACCGATTTTTTGCGCGTCTTCAGGCGTAGAATTTTGTTGAGTTTTATCGGCGGAGAAGTAAACGTTTACGGCTGTGATCCGCTGGGGGATGGTGTGGTTGGCAGAGACGTCTTCCTTTTGCTTGGCCAGCAGCGCGACTTTGTGATCTCCGGAGATGGTATCCGCAAGAAAGGTGAAATCGTTTCCGCGGGCATAGTAAAAGCCCGCATTGCGAAGACCTTGTTCCCAGCGCATTCGCTCCGACTGTAGCAGATCAATTTCATAGCGTTTTCCCTGGCTCAGCAGGCTGGTCTCCAACATAGGGTTCAGGACGCGCGCGATACTTGAATCCCGCCAAAAGGTGGTGAGGGAATCAATCCGATGCGGACGCCCTGCCTGCAGCGTGTAGTCGACTTTTATTTGAGGCGGATTGCTCAGGGTATCCAGTTCCCAGCTCGAAGCGCTCGAAAGGTAGCCCTCATAACGTCCCCGACTTTCTAGTAGCCGGTTGATGGAGGCTACAAGTTCCTCGTCGTAAAAAACGGGCGCTTTGCCCCAGGGCTCTTTGTCCCCGAATTTATCTGGCTTACGCTCAAGTTTTTCGAGGAAACGATAGTGCCGGTATATCTCATAATATCCCAGCAGTGGCAACTTGGTGTTGGTCTTATTATCCAGTATTGCCTGGGCTTCCAGGGTGAGTTCAGTCGTAGAAACCCCGGAAGGCGCAGTAATTTGTAAGCTGGAACCATTGTACAGATACTCTCCTTCCGGAAGATACTTAGTGACGTTGCAGCTACTGAAAAAAGACAGGAAAAGTATGGCTACGATGAGACGGCCATAATTGCGGGATTTTGCGGGGACGCAGGTGCAGGGTAGGGAGGGAGCGCCGTGAGGCTGCACTTGCGTTGTTGTTCGTTCTTTTGTTTCTGGGGTAGGGGTCATTTATTTCCTTTTGCTCCGCCGAACCAGCGAATGCGGTCAAAATCTTTGCCGAAGGTTAGTCTGCCTCCAAATCTGATGACATTATCGCCTACCAGCGTACTGCGGTCCCGGTCATTAAAGAACTTAAGCCGGAAAGTGCCATCCTCACTGATCAGGTATTCGGCCGTGATGTTATCCAGGTAGGTTTGCTGGGTTCCTGCTAGTTCGTCCTCTGCGGTTCCGGCAACGCCGTCTACGCTAATGATCACCCGGTCATCGAAGAGGGTTTTGCGCAGGCTGATGCGCAGGTTAGTCTGGGTTTGCCCACCCTCATCCTGATAGCTGTCGAGACCAAAGTCCAGGTCGACAAAGCCTACAAGTTGGTCCGCAAAAGTATTCAGGTAGTTACCCATAAGGTTATTCAGGGTAGTGGCGGCCAAATTATTATTCCCGGCGCCAGCATCCAGCAGCGGGATGTTGAACCCGCCAAAAGCCAGCAGCTGAAAGGCGGTGGTCGTCATGCGGCTCTGGTCCTGGCGCAGCGTGGCCAGGGCGTCCTCAACGGGGGAGAGTCCGAGGTTGCCGTAGGCATCTTCGGGATACACCACATTGGTGGTGATACTGCTGGAGAGCAGTTCGCCTTTAAGGTTAACGTCAACGAAGAAGGTCTGCGCCCGGCGCAGACCGGTGCTCTCCGCACCTTCGCCCAATACGCCTTGTACCAGCGGTAGTGGCGCTGCTTCCGCCTGGTGGCGAATCTTAAGGTCCAGGGTAGGGTTCTCAATATCACCCGTGAAGGTGGCACTACTTCCCGGGAGGACCCTGAAAGTTCTATTGATGATGTTCTGATAGATGAAGTCATACTCCCCTTCTACCAGTTCTACGCGTCCGGTAGCCTCCTGCCGTCCGTCGGGGTAAATCTGCAGCGTGAGGTCTCCGGTGGCCCGGCCCACGAAGGTCTGGCCGCTGACGGGGTCGACAATCACGGTGGCCTCAAGGTTAGGTGCTACGGCAAGCTCTAGCGTCAGGTCTATGCCTGTGCTTGAGGCAAAGGAGGAGGAATCCCGTTGCAAGGTGTCTTGTCGGAGCAGGTTGTCCCAGAGGTATTGCTGGGAGTAGTCAACGATGTCCTCGATCGCCACCTGGCCCTGTTGGGGGACGCGGTAGACGTAGGTGACGGCCGATTTTTTGCTCGTAGTGGCCGTTACGTCGACGATGGGACGCGTAGCCGTCCCACTGATATCAACGTTGGCGTTGACAAACATTTTGCCATACCAGTCTTTGTTGTCCTTTTCGGTAGAGTTAATCGCCATGAGGTTGTTAGCCTCCACATTCAGGTCAAGGGGGATGTAGGTCAGGCTTTGCACTTCGACCTCTCCCTGCACCTGCGCGCTGCCGCCCACTGCGTCATAAATACGCCAGTTGTCTCCGAAACTCACGGTAGAGTTAGAGAACTGTATCGGTTGCTCATCTAAACGGAACCGGCCACCGAGCAGACTGATGACGATGCTGGCATCGTTGAACTGCAGGTTGCCATCGAGGTCAGGGGCATTGATGGTGCCCCCTACTGCAACCTTGCCACTCAGGTATCCTTCGCTATCGTTGAGATAGCCAAGGCTGAAGGGCTCCGCTGACGTTAGTTGTAATTGGGGGACGTTCAGCACCAGGTCCAGCGGTCCGTTCAGTTCCACAGTCCCCGCCAGACGCGCATTATTTTGTTTTGAGACAAGTGAGACGTCTACGGCATAGGTCTGTTCGTCTCTGCTGGTGATGTCTGCCTGCACATCACCCAGGAGCGTGCCGCCGAAGCTAAAGTTTTTGACGATCAGATCCGACCTCACCCCAAGATTGCTCAGGGCATTGTCCAATCCGACGGTTCCATTAACGATACCTCCGGCTGTTTCTTCTTCGGTCACGAACAACCGACTTAGGGTCTGGATATCGTAGTCTTTAAGCGTGATGACTACATCGTTAGGCTCCGGTGTGGCTGCCGCCAGCAATTGTTCGTTGTTGCGTAGCGTGAGATCATCAATTAGCAGGGTGTCTCCGGAAATAGCAATCCTATTAGCTACTGGTGCTGTCCAGGTCTCAAAGTTCAGAATCTGTTCTGGTTCAAGCTGAAGCAATAAGGTGTCTGCCTCGCTGTCAACGATTAGTCCGAGGTAATGGCGTAGACTATCCTCATCGGAATACAACTTCAGTTCAACGAGTAGTTCTTCATCAATCGATTCAGCTTGCAGAACGGTACGCCCCAATTCAATTTGATTGTTGTAGCTGACGTCTTCCCAATCGGCTTCCGCAGTAATGTGCTCTACGTCGCCAATCGTTCGGAAAGTAAGGTTGGTAGCTTCCAGGCCAGCATAGTTGACTTTCGGGAGGTCCAGATTGATCAGTAGCTCGGGGGTGGCATCCCGGTACAATAGGGAAGCCTGAAAAGGCGACAGCTCCCATAACCCGTTTACGAGGCCCCCGGTAAAAGGCTGCGGCCGTTTAAGATTTAAGGTGAAATCCAGGCTTTCTCCGTTTTCTACAGGATTTGGTTGCCTGATGGAGGTATCCCAATAGCCCTGGATAAATTGTAACATTTTAACCGGCGTATTTACGGGGTCAAAACGACCGAGTAGTGTGGCCTCCAATACTTCTGAAGTTACCGTAACTTCGTTATCAAGGTCATCCAGGCGGGCTTCTACGAGCAAGGTGTCCACGTAACTGCTACCCGTTGCTCCAAGCAACACGATTGAATCAAGACGCAGGTAGCCATCTAGGGCATAGGGATCTAACCCATCAACATCAGTATCCAGATTGCCGGCAACTACCATCGGTTCTTGCGTGATCTCCCAATACTGGAGGTTAGCCCGGGAGACATTTGCGGTTGCATTAAGCAGAACGCTGCTATCCGGTTCAATCTCGTATGCTCCCTTGCCGGTAGCAATTAATTCCGGGTGGCTTGCCCGGAAATTTGCCGCATAATAGTTTTTGGTGATCTCCGCATCAACGGAAAGAAATTTACCGTAAGCATCGTTACCGATGCGGGCGGTAAGGTCTAGGTCCGGCGATGGTGCTACAGCTCCCTTAATATTAGCTTCGATGTTTAATTCCCCGAGCTCGAGTCCTTCCAAGGTGTCACGTAATGCACCAGTAAACAGCTGAGCCGGGTCAACGCCGTTCACTTTAACCTCAAGGTCAGTATCATCCGGCCGGTACCGTCCTGAAATACGCCACGTTCCGTTATCGGAAATGAGGGGGACGTCAAGTTTGAGGTCCTCCGGAGACCCTGCAATGGTGCCACCGTCAATGCGCAGGTCGGGGAGGTTCAAGTTCGCGGGTAAGGCGTCTTCGGGGAGAATACGCCGGACATCATCAATGCTGAGTGCGAGGTCACTTACCTCCAGGTCAATATTCAGTTTTTCTGGCTGAAGGACATTCGTGATATTCCCCTCCAGCTTGGCGTAAGTTTGTGCTCCGGGCAGGGAAAGTTGAACGTCCACCTGCAGATCGTCAAGTGGCCCGTCAATGCGGCCGCTTCCACGGATGTAGGCGGGAAGTTCATATTCCGGTGGCAGGAGATTAGCTGGCAGGTAGGCCAGAATCGTTTGCTTGGTAGCCCTGATGGTGTCAATGCTAAGTCCAACCTGACTGTCGGGATAAGCGGTTAGTCCGGCAAAGGAGCCCGAAGTACGGATCGCACTGCGTAGGGTATCCCCTTGACTTCTATTTTCCACAGCATATAAGTCTACCGTTAACCGATCGTCCTGATAGGTCGCAGTTCCGCGGGCAATTACTTTTTGCGGCCAGTCAATACCTTCAGGCAGTAAGGTGGCGGGAATAAGGGGAAGGATCGGCCCCGGGGTAAGGCTGAATTCCGTCAGATTGAGCCGTCCACCAATGTTTTTAATGGTGCTGATGTTTTTAACTTGACCATCAGCCAGTATGCGTATCCCTGGTCCGAAGATCTGGAGACGAGGAATGTTCATGGCTGCAGCTGTACCCTGGGCAAGGACGTCGAGGCTGACCTGTTTTCCGTAATTGTTGCGAAGTAGGGGGGTAGCGGCCAGGTCCGGAGCCAATAGTGCTACATCCTTCAGGCCGAGTTGACCTTTTAGCGCAAGGTCAGTCCTTAATTGATCCAGATTGCCGCCGCTAAAATCATAAGCGATCGCCGTTTGCGTACTGGATAGGCGGGTATTTGACGTGCGTAGTTCGAAATTCGCCAATCCGACAAAGGAGGGGCTGTAGGTGATGGCCCCGGTGGTATTCTCCAGCGAGAAACCGCTTTTCTCGTTAGCAGCAAGATGGCGCAGGCGCAGGTGCAATGAATCGACGAGGTAAGCAATGTCAGTAGCTTCCGCCTGCAGGCTGCTCAGGCTAATATGGTTGTAGTCAATTCCCGGCCCCGGCTGAGGAGAGGCCTCCGTATCATATTGCAGCGCAATATCCTCTAGCTGGAGTAATGCTCCGTTAAAGCGCACCTCCTGTCCGAGTTCCAATACTCCCCCTTCGAGGTTGACGTAAGGAAGTTTGCTTTTTACTGCCAGTCCCGCCACGTCTAGGTCGTATTCGGACGACTTGATAGTTACCCGGTTGCCAATCAATTTAATCGCTTGCGCAGGTTGTTCAGGAACAGTCTTTTCCTGAGGGTCACTGATGCGCATCTTAGCGATAGTCCCGGTAAGTTCAAGGTAGTTGAAGTCGTACAGCTGGCTAGTAAGATCCAACGAGTTTACCTCTCCCTTCAGGCGTGTGGCCTCGACGTCGGCAAGCACACCAGCCTTATCGTCCTGAAAGTAAATGTCTGCCTCCTCCAGCAGGAGCGTAGCGCTATTTGCGGAAAGCTCCCACGGACGGGACGTCGTATCTGTCGCCGAGGGAGAGGTTGTGGTTACGGTGTCCGGTGGTGTTGCCGTAAGAAAAGCGATGTTGGAGGTGGAGTCGGTGGTCCTAATGTCTATCCGAACATTGCTCAGAGAGAGGTCGGATACTGAGATGTTGCGCTGCAGTAACTGCAGCATATCGATCGTCAGGCTAAAGGCACCCACCCTGCCAATGGTGTCCCCGGCCGGATTGTTCAGGTAAATGTTTTCCATCTCGACCTCCGAAAAGAAGTCAATGTCAAGTGTTCCAATACCTATTTCCCCTCCATTCAGGGAAGCATTGGCAGCATGCTCTATTTGTCGAGCTACCTTTTGTTGCACAGCAGGGACCTGCAGCAGGAGGAACACCAGGAGGAGCAGTCCCATGATGATTCCCAGCAGCCATAGTAAGACTTTACCGGTTTTCCGGAGGAGAGGAAGCAAAAGTGTTAGTTTGGTTAATGTTTGAGTGGAACGGTACTACCCGGCCACATGTTTGTTTTTCTAAAAGTTGCTGGTCCGTATTTGGGCCGGCCGTTGCTGGTACAGAAAACTTTGACTGAAGCCTAACGCTTGCGGGCGTTGCCGCAGCGTACCTTTGGCCTATGGTAGGAATGCTCATTCTTTTTGCGAAAGCTTTACACGTCGTCGGCTTTGTGTCCTGGTTTGCGGGGCTGTTCTATCTGGGGCGGGTATTGGTCAATCACGCAGATACGGAAAACATAAGGCCGCTTGCCGGAGATTCTGCGGAGGCACAGCGCAATCGACTAAAGCAGGAGATCCTGCACGAGGAATATACGGCAACGGCGTCTCGTGTGTACCGAATCATTGTCAATCCGGCTGCGATCATCACCCTGGGGGCTGGCTTCGGAATGGTGGCATTGAATCCTGGCTACTTGATCGCGGGTACTGTTGGTTGGTTGTGGATAAAGATCGGGCTGGTGTTGCTTATGGGGGTGTATCAACTGTACACCAAGGCAAAGATCATGCTACCCATGGCGGGCGGCGCCCGCCCGTGGACAGACTGGGAACTCCGCCTTTGGAATGAAGTGCCAACCTTTTTTCTGGTCAGCATCCCCTTTATCGCAGTTTATGGTAAGGGAGGTAGCCTTAACTACTTTTATCTGGCTGCCGGGGTGGCGTTTTTCTGCTTCATGGTCTGGCGCGGTGCCGTTGCCTACCGGAAACGGCGGGCAATTAGCGAAAAGTAAGCGACCTATCCCCCGAAGTCGATCTCAGTATTGTCACCAATGTTAAGGCTCTGGCGTAAGCCTCCGATACTCGCATCGTTGCCAACTACAGAGTTGCGCAGGACGATGTCGTGGATAGTAGCATAGTCACCAATAATTGAATCTGAAACAATGGCGTGCTCTAACTTGGTATTCGCCCCGAGGGTAACGTAGGGGCCGATAATGGAGTTGGTTAACTCACAATCGGGGCCAATGTGTACCGGGTGAATGATAATGCTGTTGTCGTAGGGTGGGGGGTCTTCCGTTGCGAATCCTTCCCGGTCGAGGAAAATAGCATTGGTTTCCAGCAGTACTTCCCGCCGGCCGCAATCGAACCAATTCTCTACGGGAATCATCTGTAGGTCTACGCCCCATTCCAACATCCTGAGCAGGGCATCCGTCAGGGGATACTCGCCGATGCTGCGTATTTCGTTTTCCAGGTTGTGGGAACAGGCTTCAATAAACTGGGTGACCTCTTTTATTTTATAGCAGCCCACCATGGCGATGTTAGACTTGGGAATCTTGGGCTTTTCAACCAGGTGGCGGATTTTTCCGTCCCTATCCAATTCAACCACCCCGAATTTACGGGGGTCCTCTACCTCTTTTACCCCGATGCAGGAACTTTCACTGTCGCGGAAAGCAGTAAGGTCTGCATCAATGATGGCATCACCGAAAAAGATCATGATTTCATCAGCATCAGCGTAGTGGTCACGCGCTAACCAGATGGCATGGGCAGAGCCCATGCGGTCCTCTTGGGTAACAAAAACCGTATTCAGCTGCGGATAAGTCTGTTCAACGTATTCCCTGATCTTGTCGCCCAAATACCCGACAATGAAGACAAAATCCTCTACCCCCAGCTCAATGAGCTGCTCAATGATGAAGCTGATGATTGGTTTGCCAGCAACAGGAATCAACGGCTTAGGCTGGGTATAGGTCAGCGGGCGTAAACGCTTACCCTTGCCAGCCACGGGGATGATGGCTTTCATGGGCGTAAGATAGGAAGTTAATTAGTCAAGTCGGCAGCGGATGTAAGGCAATCGATTTTTAAGCGCTGTTTGTCATCAGCAGCTATTTAGCAGCAATGTTTAGCTTGCATCGATAAGACCGCAGGAATAGGCTGGCAGTTTCAGCTTGTACGTCCAGCGTAGACGAAACAGGTAACGTGCCACCGGACCAAAGACTTCAATGAAGGCTCAAAGATTACCGGGAGGGATTTTCCTATCGGTGGGTGGGGAATGCAGGGAGCCACCCAAAACTGGGAGACATTAGCGAAAGTTGATTTTGCTAACCTTTAATCCGGAATGTGCCGGAGCACGCCACTGTCCATTGGCGTCCATACAGCCGTTTTTACGCCAATTTTTTTCATCGCCACGTTGACCCAGGTATTACAGGTCATAAAGCAGGAGTAGTTGCCTGCTGCCTCATAAAAGCGGTCACGCTGCGTGTAACCTGCATCCGCAATTTCCTGAATGTTCCCCGAAGCATCTACCGAGAAATAGCTTTTTATGTAGGTGTTCAGCAGCGCAAGTTGCTCCTGGGTGATCGTTAAGGATTGCCAGTTTTGTTGCACTGAGCGATGCTCGGTAACGTGCATTGCTGTCGGACTAGGCAGAAACATAGCCTCAATTGCTACTACGGGGCTTAGTTCTGCCCAAGTGGGGGTTTCGAGGTAAAAGCCTTTGTCTCCCCAGCCAATGCCAAGGAATGCTGCATCCGGGTGGTAGCGGAGTTGACTACGGATGGTGCTGTCTAATGCGTTTATGGGAAGGATGATGTCCAGGTGGACGCCGTTTGAGTGGAGGTACAGTTGGCGGTCTTTTGCGCCTGCAAAAGATCTGCCCTTAGTCGGGATGGCCGACAGAAGGAGGGACAGCAGGACGTAGAGGACGATAAGGAGGACAACCACCATCAAGCTCCGGGAAAAAATTAGCCACGCTAGTTTCATGACGTCAAGTTATACTCCCCCCGGCCACCCCAGGTAATTTTTGACGGGCTCTTTTATACCCCGCTGTGTTAAAAGCCTCGCAATGAAGGTGGCCATGCTACGTTTTTTGCGGTATTGGTCATAAAAATAGCCTTACCACATATTGGACCTCTGGTGACCGCGGGGAGTATACGCCTAAGGGGCAGACTCCCTCCACCCAAACATTGCCCCTCCGCAGGGAGGAAGGTTGGCAACCTGCGTCCGCGCCCGGCAGAGAAGGCTACGAACTACCAGACTAACTTGCTACCTTCGCCCTCATGATCTGGAGTGACAAAAAAATCCTTGCTGCCATTGACCGCGGCGAAATAGTTATCAAGCCCTTTGACCGGAAAAACCTCGGTACGAACAGTTATGACGTTCACCTGGGCAAATACATCGCCAGGTACAAAGATCACATCCTTGATGCCAGGGCACACAACGAGATCATTCACGATGAAATCCCGGAAGAGGGCTTTTTGCTACACCCAAATACCCTTTATCTGGGGGTTACTCTGGAGTACACCGAGACGCATTCCTCCGTCCCTTTTTTGGAAGGGAAAAGCTCCGTTGGCCGGCTGGGGATCGACATTCACGCCACTGCCGGTAAGGGTGATGTTGGCTTTTGTAATCACTGGACGCTCGAAATCAGTTGCACTCATCCCGTCAGGGTTTATGCCGGAATGCCCATTGGTCAACTGATTTATTTTGGGGTCGAGGGAGATATCGAAAATTACTACAACAAGAAGGCGAACGCCAAGTACAACCAGGTACAGGTGCGGCCAATGGAAAGTATGATGTGGAAGAATAAGTTTTAAGGTGGTGCTCCATCTATTTGCTCCTACTTATGCTTTAACCGTTAGACTACCCCCCAACTACGCCTTATATGAATACCATTGACCTTTCGCGCCACCTGATTGACGAGTTGACCCCAGAACTGGGGGCTGGCGAAGCTGCTTCGGTGGGGCGGCTAGTGCTTGAAGATCTGTTCGGCTTTCGTGCGGGCCAACGGCCCCGCGTGCTTACCCAGGATGAGCAGATCCTTGCCTGGGCCACCATCAACCGGCTTAAAGCCGGTGAGCCGGTACAGTACGTTACCGGCGTAGCGGATTTTTACGGATTGCAGCTTAAGGTTAGCCCTGCGGTACTCATTCCTCGCCCCGAAACGGAAGAACTCGTAGAATGGATACTGGAAGAGAATGCCCCCGGCGGTCCCCTGCAGGTGCTTGATATTGGAACGGGTTCTGGTTGTATCGCGCTGGCTACTAAACACCAGCGGCCAGAGTGGTCCGTAGAGGCGCTCGACGTCAGCGAAGACGCTTTGGCGGTCGCCAAAGAAAATGCTGATAGCCTCGGCCTTGAACTTACTTTTCACTCCGAGGACGTTCACGATCCAACGCTAACCTTCCCCGAAGGATATTTCGATATCATCGTCTCTAACCCACCCTATATTCCGCCGTCCGAAAAAGATAAAATGGAGCCCTCAACCCTGACGCATGAGCCGGAGCTGGCGCTCTTCGTTCCGGAAGAAGACCCACTGCTTTTTTATGGACGGGCGTTGGAGTTAGGCCAATTGTCCTTGCGGCCAAACGGCCGCATTTACGTCGAGACTAATGAGTTTAACAACGACCTGGTTGCGAAGCTTTTCAAGCGCTTCGGCTACCGTGATGTGGAGACCCGTAAGGATTTGCAGGGCAAACCCCGAATGGTCAGGGGCATTCGTTAAACCAGGATTAAATAATTAGTTTCTGGCATCTTCCTCCTGCTTTTCAAAGGCAGCTTTCTTTTTAGCTAGCTCAACTTCCGGCAGGGTATAGCTAATGTCAAAATCATCGAGTACGGCATCCAGAATGCGGTCTTCCCCGATGGTGTACTTATGCTTCAGTTTATGACCGTAAAAACCGGCCAGGGTTGCCCAGTAGCGGGCGGTAAACCCGCCGCGGAGATCTTTAATAAGGTCGTAGATCGGGACGTCCAGCTCGCGTTCAATCATGGCAATGAGGACCTTTCCCTGGGTTTTTGACATCTTTTTCAGCGGCTCCTCAAACTTGTCTTTCAGCTCCTTTTGCAGGTTCTTGTTGTACTTCTTACGGTCGCGTTTTCGCATGTTTTGCGTAATGTATTCGGTCTCCCGGAATATCCGGATCGCATCGACAGCATAAGGGTAAGCCCGTTGTGCGTAAATCCGGTACCGGCGGTACTGCTTGTATTCTTCTTCGGAGTTGAAGACCTCCGGCGCGCTCACCGAAACATCGCCCAGCTGGGCAACAATCAACGTGTCGCCACAGTCATCAATGACGTAAGGGAAGTATTTGCCATCCACCTTCGTGTATCCGGTTTGGGCGCGGACGCTGGTGCAAAGCAAGGCTAAAAGAAGCAGGGTGAATAAACTACGCATAGTATTCGGAGAAACTGGTCTGTATTATAAATGCTTTAATACCCCATTGAGGTGTACAAAGAGGTGTTAAAGTTACGATGGAGTGATTAACCATGCGGGAAATAACACCCTGGTGGTCCTTTTTAAGGATTAAAAGGTCAGCCTTGATGATCACGGGAAATTATCGGATGGTCGTCAATAATCTGCATTATTGTCTTGTCCAAACCTGATGTTAATATATGCTATCTCCGACCTCCGTCGTGAACTGTTCCAGAAAAGCCATCCCGTAAAATGAATTGCCTTTGGGGTTGAGTGGAGGGCTCCAGGTGGCAATGCAGTAATCGCCGGGTAATAGTGCGACAATGCCTCCACCTACACCACTTTTCCCGGGGAGACCGACCCGGAAGGCGAACTCGCCGGCCTCGTCGTATAATCCGCATAGTTGCATAATCGCGTTGAGGCGCTTCGTCATGCTACTGCTTACAATAACCTTACCAGTAATCGGGCTGACGCCTTTATTAGCGAGGAACAGGAAGGTCTGCGCCAGTTGACCACAACTCATTTCGAGGGCACATACCGAGCAGTAGAAATCGAGCAGCCGTTCGGTGGGATTGTTGATGTTGCCAAAAGACCGCATGAACTCGATCAAGGCCCGGTTTCGGGCGCTGTGCGCCCGCTCGGAAGCAGCAACTGTTTCGTTGACGCCGATGGAGGTGTCTCCGGATAAAGAATGGACGAAGTCGAGTAGTTCCTGCTTGGGGTTGGTCAGGTAATCGAGCAGGACGTCACAAACCACCAACGCACCAGCATTGATCATGGGGTTTCGAGGAATACCCCGGTCGGCTTCCAACTGGATCAGAGAGTTAAAAGGAGTACCTGAAGGCTCTACTCCGACGCGCTTCCACAGTTCCTGATTCTCCCGTTGGTAGGCCATTGTAAGCGTCAGGACCTTGGCGATCGACTGGATACTGAACCCTTCATCAGCATCGCCGAAGGCGTATGCCTGGCCATCGGTGGTAACGGCATATACCCCGAATTTATCCCGCGATATGCAAGCTAATTCCGGAATGTAGTCCGCCACCTTACCGGGGTTTTCGGTGGGGAGGTTGGCGTGTAGGACGGATAGTAGATGGTTTACATTCATAAGGAAATACAAGTGAAGGGCGATTACGAAAGGGATAAAAAAAAACGCGTGATCGAACCAATGATCCGATCACGCGACTTTTTACGTAGCAAGCAGCCTTAGTCATGCCTGTTCAGAGGCTACGCTTCGGGAGTAACCGTTACTTCGAGCTTAAGCTCTTCAAGCTGCGCGGTATCCACCCGCGCCGGCGCGTCAATCATCACATCCCGACCCGTGTTGTTCTTTGGGAAGGCGATAAAGTCCCGAATAGAGGATTGACCATTCATCACCGCACAAAGGCGGTCAAAACCGAAAGCGATACCCGCGTGGGGTGGTGCCCCGTATTCGAAGGCACCCATCAGGAAGCCAAATTGCTCTTCAGCTTCCTCCGGGGTAAAGCCAAGCAGTTGAAAGTTTTTCTCCTGTAGCTCCCGGTCGTAGATCCGGACAGAGCCACCGCCAATTTCGGCACCGTTAATTACGAGGTCGTAGGCATCTGCCTTGAGCGATTTCATCGTCTCATGATCGCCGTTTAGCATCCGGGATACCTCTTCGCGCTTAGGGCTGGTGAAAGGGTGGTGCATAGCGTGGAAGCGCTCACTGTCTTCATCCCACTCGAGGAGTGGGAAGTCAACTACCCACAGGGGCTTGAAGCTTCCTTCCGGAATCATGTCGTAAGTCTCAGCCACGTGCAAGCGCAGGTTGCCGAGTTGCTTACGGCTCTTTTCGTCTTCGCCAGAGATGACGAGGAGGAGATCGCCGGGCTTAGCACCACATTTGTCTGCCCATGCTTTCAGGCCATCCTGGTCGAAGAATTTGTCTACGCTGGATTTGAAGGAACCGTCAGCATTACACTTAACGTAAACCAAACCTTTAGCTCCGATTTGCGGACGCTTAACCCAGTTGGTCAGCGCATCCAGATTTTTGCGAGTAAGGTCTGCCTTGCCGGGAACACAAATACCGACAACAAGCTCTGCGCTGTCAAAGACTTTGAATCCTTTGTTTTGGGCTACGTCGTTGAGCTCAACGAGTTCCATCCCGACCCGGAGGTCGGGCTTATCAGAACCGTAGAGGCGCATAGCGTCGTCGTACTGCATCCGGGGGAACTCGGGCAGGTCGATGCCTTTCAGTTGCTGGAATACGTGGCGGGTCAGCCCTTCGAAGGTGTTGAGTACCTGTTCCTGGGTAACGAAAGCCATCTCGCAGTCTATCTGGGTGAACTCTGGCTGACGGTCCGCGCGCAAGTCTTCATCTCGGAAACACTTCACGATCTGAAAGTAGCGGTCATAGCCGGCCACCATCAGGAGTTGCTTAAAGGTCTGCGGGCTTTGTGGGAGGGCGTAAAACTGACCCTCGTTCAACCGGCTGGGGACTACGAAGTCGCGGGCACCTTCGGGCGTGGATTTGATCAGAAAAGGCGTTTCTACCTCAACAAAATCCTGGTCACCGAGGTAAGCACGGACGGCCAGGGCAAGCTTGGACCGGAAAATGATGTTTTGCTGCAGGGGGCCACGCCGGAGGTCGAGGTAGCGGTACTGCATTCTCAGATCATCGCCTCCGTCGGAGTCATCTTCGATGGTGAAGGGCGGCGTTTTCGCACTGTTCAGAATGATCAGTTCACTGGCGATGATCTCGATGTCTCCGGTGGCACGATTCGGGTTTTTGTTGGTGCGTTCACGCACCACGCCGTTCACCTGTACCACCCACTCACGACCCAATTTTCGGGCCTGATCTGCTAGCTCCGCATTATCATCCTGATCGAAAACTACCTGAGTAATTCCGTAGCGATCTCGGAGGTCAACGAAGGTAAGTCCTCCGAAGTCACGACCGATTTGTACCCAGCCTGCAAGGCTGACGGTTTTTCCGGCGTCGGAGAGGCGAAGTTCGCCGTTGTTGTGGGTGCGAAACATAGCTGATAAATTTTGGGAGGGCAAAGGTAGTCAATAGTCGAATAGTGGGTAGTCAAGTAGTGGGTAGTCAAATAGTTCCAAAGCTCAAGGAGACGTCGGCAGACTAATTACCACGCCGATCACTGAAAAAGACTTGGATATGCTGTTGACCTTAGTCGCGCCGGGAAAAAGTGCTGCAGCGCCCGGAGACTTGCCTATTTGCGTTTCCAGACGACTACATCTGCTTCCAGTTCTTTGTCAAAGGTGAAGGCTTCTAGTAGCCGCTTGGTTAGTGGCGTGTTTGCTTCCTGATCAACCTTACGGCCGATGAGGTACTGCACGGATGGATCGGCCAGGATACGTTCGGCCTCGGCAAGCTCATCAATTTGAAATGCCCGGACGTGGTGGTCAAGATACAAGAGCGAGCTGTGTACGTAGGGCGTTGGCACCGGCCGATTGGTGAGGTGATAGGTAATCTGCCAGCCATTGATGCCAAAGAAAGTCTCCCCAGGCTGAAGAACGGTGTTTAGGTAGTTAGCGGCAATGGTGGGCCGGTCGGTCTTTTTCTGATAGTGGAAAAAATGAGCCGTGCCGAGAGATATGGCCCCGAAAATTATCAGCGCGATGCCCCATTTCTTCCAGAAATGTGTACGTAGCCAGGGAAAGACCGTCACATCTTTAGCCCACCAGCAGGCTCCGAAAAGAGCAATGATCGGGTGAAGTTGAATCTGGTAGTGACCAAAACGCTTACCCGTAAGCAGTACTACGGTCGTTACGGTCAGGAACTGGAGTAAAAGGTACCACAGCCAGCGTTGCCCCGCTTTGTTCTGGTTTTTCCTCCATTGCACCAGCGCGCCCGCCCCTAAGATCACGAAAGGGGAATACCGCAGCAAGTAGTCTCCCATATACTTGAGGCGTAAGTACCAGGCCAGTTCAATCGGGTAGGCACCGCTTACCTCGAAGGTGTAGAAGTAGAAGGTGTCTAGCATCTGCGCTTGGGCATAATACAAGTAGAGGCCGGCCAGCGGCAATGCGAAAGCGCCAACCAATGCCAGCCCCGAGCTTAGCATCCTGGTGATATTCTTGCGGTAATACCACACCATAAAAAGCCCAATGGCCAACGACTCTGCCGCGGCAAAAGGTTTGATGATCATCGCCAGTCCCAAGAGTAAGCCCGCAAGTGGCCAGTGCCAGAAAGGATCGTCGCCCCCGGGGCGCATCCGCGGAGCTACCGCCAGGGCCATGGCTGCTATGGTCAGGGTATTGAAGTAGATTTCGGTGTTGGGCGACAGACCATAGTAGGTGAAAATGGCGTTCGCAAAGCAGTAGATGAAACCTGCTGCCAAACCAACCCTTTCGTCTCCGGTAGCCCGCCGTCCGGCAAAATAGAGTCCCCAGGCGCCAAGCGCCACCACGAAACTAGCGGCGAGACGAAGAAAGAAGATGGCTCCTCCGGTTATTTTGATCAGGGTCGCATAGATGAGAAATATCCCAATCGGCTTAGTGTCAATGGCATCTTGCAGGTACCTTTCTCCCCGCAATAGCTCGTCGGCAATGACGATGTAGGTGCTCTCATCATGGTTAATGACTGAGATGAAATAAGATCCCCAACGCAGGGCGATACAGAATAGAAAAAAGGCCAGGAGCCAGCGGAGTGCGCGCATCGTAATAGTCTGGTCGGATAATCTTAGGGTCCGGCAACCCGGTGGTTTGGAACTTCGGGATGGCCAGGCCAGCTGTCTGTTGCTTACCTCAGGTACAGTAAATAGGCAGCCGCAAACGGTACCACAAAGATAAAGGCATCGAAGCGGTCTAGCAGACCGCCATGGCCAGGGAGCAGGTTGCCACTGTCTTTGACTTTGACACTCCGCTTGAGCATGCTTTCAACCAGATCGCCCAGGCCTCCGAAAATAGCTACAATGACCGCGAGGCCGAGCCACTGAGAAGTAGGGATCTCAGTAAAAAAGAGGCTGAGGAAATACCCGAAAGCGAGGGTGGTTAGGAAACCACCAGTTGTCCCCTCCCAGGTTTTATTAGGACTGATTCGCGGAAAAAGGGGCGTTTTGCCGATCAAGCTGCCCACGAGGTAGGCACCGGTATCATTGACCCAGGTCAGCACCAATAACCCAAGTACGACCCGATTCATGAATTGCTCGCCATCGAAGGCGATGAAGTTTACGAGGGCGAAGGGGATGCCGATGTAGAACAGCCCCAGGATCATGAAAGCGATATTCGCAAAGGGCTCTTTACTGTGGCTATACAGCTCATAAATAAAGATCATGAAAACGAAGGGGGAAAACAACAGGCTGGCGAGCGAGATGAAGTTCTCCGGCTCGTTGATCTTCATAAGGCTTAGCGTCGTCACCAGGGCAAAAGGCAATATCCCCAAGGCCATGCCAAGTAGCTTTCGGTACAGGTCCCGGCGCGTGTGTAAATCAAGGGTGAGGCCGAAAAACTCCCAGAGGCAACCAACGGCAATGATCAAAAACAGGGCGCTGAAGGTATAGGGGCCGGTATAGTGACCAACGACCATAATGATGACAAAAATGACGGCGGTAAACAGCCTTTTCCAAAGTCCCTTCATGCTTTTCGACTAAATAAGCTTTAGGCGGAAAGATAAGCCTGTGTTTGACATTTTTTGCATTGAAGACGATAGGGGTGCGCGGACGCAGGTGCCGTGCGGGGATAAAATGACTTTTTTCGGACCCGTAGGCAACCCCTTACCAACGCTTTCTCGTGTAAGCAACGAACCGGATGATGGAGCCAGGTGATGGAATGGGGTTTTACCATTGAAAACCAGGCAAATTATCCTGAAAACCAAAATTGTCCTCCACTCCTTACTATTTTGCACGCCATACAGAGTACATACCCAAGGTTAATGGCCGTAGATTCTCCCACGTTGGAAGCATTGGTGCGGGGTAGCGCTGAAGGGCGCGCCGCAGCCCAGCGTGCGTTATACGAACGGCTGTACCCTTACGGTATGAGTATCGCTTTGCACTACGCTAAGCAGCGGGAAGAAGCTGAGGAAATCGCCCAGGATAGTTTCGTCAAGCTTTTTCGTCGCCTGTTGAAGCAGACGCCGGACGGGGCAATAAAGCCTTACTTTAGTCGCATCGTGGTCAACACGGCCATCGATTTACTGCGTAAGCGCAAGCGGCAGGCGATTCCGGAGGAATTAAGCAACGATCTGGCGCAGGAAGGCATCAGTCGTAATACCGGTGGAGATAGCATTGAGCGGGAAGAAATTTACCGCTTATTACAAATGCTCCCTGATTCTTACCGCCTCGTTTTTAACTTGCACGTACTTGAAGGATTCAGTCATCCTGAAATCGGAAAACGTCTGGGAATTAGCGAAGGCACCAGTAAGTCGAATTTATTCAAGGCGCGCCGGAAACTAAAAGAACTGGCTGCCAGTTATTACCAAATCAACCAATCCTCCTCACGTGAGTAAGCTGGAAGAGCAATTGCGGGAAAGCCGTCAGGAAGTACGGTCTGACCTCCAGCCCCCGGCTGGAGGCTGGGAGGCTATTCAGGCAGGTATCGCCGCAGCTGCTGCGGGAGGGACCGCCGGCGTAGGAGCCGGATCAGTAGCCACTGCTGCGGAAGCAGCAGCGGTCGGCAATGCTGCCGGTGCCGCAAGTGGTGCCGCAGGTACCGCCGCCGCGACAGGCGCTGGCTCGACCCTGTTTGGCGGTTTGGTCAAGACAATCGTAGGACTCTCTCTCCTAGGCGGCCTCGCCACCGGAGCGTGGTTTACGCTGAGCGACGCTGAAAGCGCAACACCTGAGCCCGGAAATACAACAACTATCACTGCGCCCCAGACGGCTACTGCCACCGAGTCCAGTCGTGTATTAAGTGAGGGTCAGCCTGCGGTTACACCAACTGAGACTATCGTGGAGACTGAAGTGCCTAAAACTTCGGAGCCTGCTGATGCGGCAGCGCCTCGCGCTGCAAGCCCGGATGCCCCCCAGGTAAAGGATGCAGGAGGAAATCAAGCCCAATCTGTTACAGGTGTTATTCCCACTGCTACAGCTGAGGAGCCAATTACTTCAGAGGCTGCTGATCGCCCCTCTGCGCAGCTCGGTAACCAGCGCGCCATTTCGGATGCACCGCATTCGTCCAACCCCGCTCATGCGGCAGACCCTGCTACTTCCGCTGGAGACGGTGTAGTAGCAGCAAACGATGAGGTTGGCGAACAGCCATCAGCGATAATGCCAGAAGACGAACAAGGTGCCACTGTTCCGCCAACGGAGGGCTTTACGCAGGTTGCTACGCCGGTTGCCAGTCAATCCCGTAGGCCGATTGACCCGCTGCCAACAGACCGGCTGAATAATGTATCCGAATCGAACCAAATCATCTTCACTGGTTTTGATGATTTGTCCGGGGTGATCGAAGAAGACGGTAAATTCCGGAAGATTAAACGAGCAGTCAGACCGTCTTGGCAATTGCACGGCGGTGTAAACGTGCTTGGCAGTAATAATGCTTTCTCTTTCGGCGGTACCCAGCGCTTACAGCGTGTTGAGAATGGTACGGGCGCATTTGAGGTCGTATTGCCAGACGGAGAATTGGTGTCGGCAAACTTCAGTGGGGCATTCTCTTTTACGAATTCCAGAACTGACAACTTCATGGCCAGGCTTGGGGTTACCCGGCAAACGAGTTGGGGTGGATCCTGGCGGGGAACACTCGGCTTTTTCCATGGCCGGGAAACGAGTGTGGACGATCGTAGCCAACTGGCATCGAACGAACTGGTGTTTGATAATGAAGGACGAACAACTGCCGTTTCCCTCGAGGCAGGCTTCCAATATACCTTCCTGCGCCGCCATAAGTTCCGCCCTTTTGTGGGGATCAATGGAATGCTCTTCCTCGCTTACCGGAACACCAGAGAGCAATTTATCTTTGATGCACAAACCGGCCAGCGTGCTTTGCAAGACCTTAATGAAGATCGTTCTCCAATACCGTTAGTAGTTGATCTATCGTTGACCACAGGCTTTCAGTACCAGCTGACGAAAAGACTTTCTGTAGGCCCTTACCTGTGGGTGAATGGCGGTGTTCGCTATTGGTTGGAAGCTCCCTTTGGACTCGAAGCGCGCTATATCATCAAATAGCCTTACCTTTTGTGGGGGAAATCTACCGCATACACATGGCCAAGCAGCTTACCGACGACGATCTTAAACTCTACTACTCCATTGGAGAAGCCGCTAAGCTGCTGGAGGTGCCAGCTAGCAAAATCCGCTTCTGGGACAAAGAGTTTCCGCACCTCAAGCCAACAAAAAACAGCAGGGGAGAGCGACGTTTTACCAAGGATAATATCCGGCAACTCCAGCAGATCAATTACCTGTTGAAAGAGCGTGGGTTCACGATTGAAGGCGCCCGGAAGGAGATCGCAAGCGGGAAAAAACAACCTGAGGACAAGCAAGCCATTATTGATGCATTACTGCAGGCAAAGGCCAGGCTGGAAAGCCTCTTGTAGTACCTTTGCGTTTTGCTGAATTAACCCATTGCCTTTGTCCTACCTGCTGTATTACGTCATTTTGCTGCCGCTTAGCTGGCTTCCGCTATCCGTGCTGTACGGAATCGGGAGGCTGTTCTATTTCATTGGGTTCCGGATTGCTGGATACCGTAAAGCCGTCGTTTACGCTAATATTAAAGGCTCTTTCCCGGACTTATCCGAAGAGGAGGTTGCTGCCCAGGTACGCGCTTTTTACCGATATTTCTTTGATTCAATGGCGGAGTCCATCAAGCTCTTTTCGATGTCAGACGAAGAGGTTGCCCGGCGTTGCCGGGTAGAGAACCCGGAGCTGGTAGCCCGTTTCGGGGAGGAAGGACGCAGTATAATCGCCGTGGGGGGACATTATGCCGGATGGGAGGTGGCTGCCCTGGGCTTTCCACTGTATTTTCCCCGTCAGACAGTAATGGGAATTTATTCTCCCCTTAAGAATGAAGTATTGGATGGGCTGATCAAAGCAAATCGTTCCCGCACCAATACGCTGTTGGTATCCCGCAGAAAGGTGACGGAATACTTTGATGAAGATCCCGCTCGTCCGGCAGTAGATTTTTTTATTGCCGATCAGTCTCCAAGTAATGCTGCCTGGTGGAAGGTGCACTGGACTCATTTTTTACACCGTACCACCAGCTTTTTGGCCGGCCCGGAACGCTACGCAGTACGCTACGACCGCCCGGTGTATTACATGACCTTGCGGCTGGAAAAACGAGGACACTACGTTGCCAAGCTCCATCCGATCACGGATACTCCGAGGGAGACCGCGCCGGGCTTTATTACCGAAACCTACGTCCGCATGCTCGAAAAAGAAATTCAACGCGACCCAACACCCTGGTTGTGGACCCACCGGCGCTGGAAGCGCGGAGTGGCGCCGGAGGCGCAGGAGGCACTGGGTGACAAAGCCTATTTGCCCGCTGAATATGATCGGTCGAGAAATGATATGGCGCCCGAGTAACCGCTAACGGCCATTCTTAAAAGGCCCGTTCCTCCCGGGAAACATTCCAGCGAACACCAAAATTCACTACCCGGGTCGTGAGGTCTCGTGTTGATAACTGAGATTGCTTCGAGCGATTGATGAATTCTCCTTCCAGCCAGAGGTTAGGCTTTAGCTCGTAACTGGCACGCAGGAGAAGTAGATTGTTGTTGTAGTTAATACCCTGACCAATCTCATTGCCAAACTCCATGCCTCGTTCGGTGTGGGAAATATTGATGTTCTCCCCAACTACGTTGTCCTCCGTTCCTTCTCCCTGTTCAATCAGGAAGAGGCGCGCACGCAGGTGCAGGCGGGGTAGGGGACGATAGTCTATACCCAGCAGATTTTCGTTAAAGTTGGCGCCGAGTGGATGGGCCAGCGGCATGGCAAAATGGGTGTAGCTGGATTGACCACGGTGGGTAAAGGTGTAAGGTCGGGCAACATTTCTTTCTGCCACCAGGTCCAGCTGGTCGATGCCAAAGGCATCAACGTGACGGATACCAATCTGATAAGCCCATTTGTTGGCCCACCATCCCCGGCGCTCAATGAAGAGTTCATCAAACTTGAACTCGTCCAGAATGAACTGCCCGTAGACCTCCGTTCGGAACTTCGATTGGTAGCGTCCGGTAAGCCCGATCAAGGCATTGTCCGGGCTCCCGACGGATTGCTCGATGGTGCGATAAAGGATTACCGGATTGAGGTAAGCGAGGTCGAAGCCATTGTCTCTACTGAAGATCACGGATTCAAAAAGGCCAAGGGTTAGTCTTTTTCCGAGGTTAATACTCAGGTAATGGGTGGCCATATATTTCTTCTGGAACGGTACTCCGCCGCCCGAGGGGCGGCTGCCAGGACCAGCAGTAAGCTCGGCAAAGATGTTGCGGTAGTGGAATTTCCAGATTCGCCAGTTCAGCTCGAGAAAAGGGTAGTTGTTGCTAAAGTCACTCAGGAGCATGCTGCGTTCACCATCTCCGATAAAGTGGCGGCCGTAGCCGAGGCGGGCCCCGATATGCTTGGTAAGGTCGGCAGAGAGGTAGCCGGTTCCGTTGAGGTTGTCCACTCCGTCGGTAACATTAAGGCTTTCGAAGGTGTAGGGTTTGAGAAAGCCCGCACCGGGGAGAGCGGAGAAACGGTCGCGGAATTGGCGCACATAGTTCGGGACGCCGGCCTGAGTCTCAAGAATGTCGAAATGGAGGAATACCCGGTCGTCAATACCTGCGCGGAGCGCGACTCCGCGACGATTAAAGAAATAATCTTCCGCATCATCCTGCTGTTTGCCGTAACGCAAATCAATGATCGGGTTAAGCCGGAGGTAGAAGTCTGGTTCGTTAACTTCCAGGAAATTTGCCGGGGTAGGGTAGAAAAGGTTGAGTAGCTTGCGGTCATTCTTTCGGTATTGTTCCGCTTTGGTCGACTCCAGGGCAAAATCATCACCGATGAAAAAGGCCGCGCGGTCTCCGTCTTCCGTATCTGCAAATGGCGCGAGGCTTAGCCACTCGTTGTTGTCATCAAAGAAGCGCTGCAGACGGTACTGGTCAACCTTGCTCATTTTTTCTCCAAAGCGCTGCTGGTAGGTTTTTGCAAGGCGGACCAATCCTGCCCTGCCAATGGGGCGCTGCCCCAGGTCAGTTGCCGGACGCTGAAAACCCTCATTACCGTACCGGATATTTAAGCGCCTGATCAGTTGGTGGTGCTCATCGTCAAAAGGGAGGGGGCTGCTTTGGGCCATTAGGTTGGCCGTGAACATCAAGAGCAGTACCGTTATTACAAGGGAGAATCTTGGCATGGTGGCAAGTTACGGCTACTGCGCAGACAAAATAATTTGTCAGTTAGAACGGTTTAATTTTTCACAGGTTAGATAGGGGATTCGTTCCCCACCCGTAAACACTATTATTGTCGCCCCGAGATTTTTGGGTAATATCAGAATGACTTGATGTTACTGTCGGTTTAGCCCCCTCAAAAGACCTTATCTATATGCTGCGTATCCTCCTGAGTTTTTTGATAGTGTTGCCATGCTCTCTACAAGGCCAAACGGAACCTGTCTATGAGCAGAGTGTTGGTCTGGACTTTAGCCTGCACAATGGTAACCGTCGCATCAGCGGCGGGTCTGGAGTAACCTTTATTGAGCTGGAACGGCAGGACAGCCTGGAATCAGGGGTTGGGGGATACAGTTTTGGAGTAGTGTACGAGAGCCGGGCGGATAAGATTGGGTTTACCACCGGCCTGCGCTATCTGGAAACTGGCTATGATGTAGCACAGCAGGCTTTCATCAATGATCCCGACCGGCGGTTCAGTGACCAGGTGCGGGCTACTTACCTTTCTGTTCCCTTTGAATTGAACTTTCACCAAAGCATCACGGAAAAAGACCGGGTCTCCTTTATGCTAGGTGTGAGTGCACAGTTGCACTTGAAAACGGCCACTACCAGGACCATTTTCGTCGAAGGTGTGGAAATTTCTTCGGAGGAGTTAGAAAGTAATCCTGATATTCCGTTCAGATCACCAATCGTAGCCCTTAATACGGGCATCGCATTTGACCGTAAGCTGGGGGAGGATTGGGCACTTAAACTTCAGCCCTATTTTCAGTTTTTCCTGCAGGGGAACCTTCAAGAGGGGATGAATCGTACCAATCGTAACTACTACCAGTTGGGGGTACGCGCCGTTTTCAAGCGGTTCCTGTAATAGCGTTGCCGGGGCAATGAACAAATAAATGGTCCAAAAAGCGTAATAGAGCTCACTGATTAAGCATGCAGGGTTGCCTGCCGGGCGGCAAGCACACTCTCTTCTTCGACGCGTTCGGGGTCGGGAACACAACAGTCTACGGGACAAACTGCAGCACACTGAGGCTCCTCGTGGAAGCCAACACACTCGGTACACTTGTCGGGGACGATGTAGTAGAACTCGTCACTAACGGGTGTTTGGTCAGTATCTGGATCAATAGATTCGCCGGTTTCGATGACGTAAGGAGCGTTAATAGTTGTTCCTTCAGCCATGGTCCATTCCACACCGCCTTCGTAAATGGCGGTATTAGGACATTCGGGTTCGCAGGCGCCGCAGTTGATGCAATCGTCGGTGATCATGATGGCCATGGGGGAGATGATTTTAGTTTACTTACAAGGGTAATGCTACTGAGGAACATTATGACCTAGTAAAGAGGTTGTGCAGATGTGAGGCAAAATTACACAAGGAGGTTAATATTCTTGGTCTTTGCTCCTTAATCCTTTCCTTTGCACCTGCTTCCTAGGCAAAAAAGAATTGTTTTGAAGGCGTTCCAAAAATAGCGTCTGCCAAATGGTTTAGCTGTTCGAGAACTTTTACGCCGCAAAAGCCTTGAATGAAGTACGAATTTGGATAACTAAAAAAAAGGTGTATAATTGGGGAGCGGGTTACAGCGGATAATCTGCGAAGTTTGCCCACCGAAATGTACACCAACATTCCCATGGAAAGATATAGTGAAGAAGATCTCGCACAATTTGCGGAGAAGATAAAATCAGAATATGCGCTGGCCAAGCAAGAACTTGAGTCGCTGCGTTCTCAGGTACAGGAATTAAGTACTACCATGTCGGAAGGATTTGGTGCTGATATGGGAGAAGATAGTAGCTCTGTCAGTCAGATGGAATTGCTTAATGAGCAGGTGTTGCGGAAGCGCGATCACGTACAGGCCTTGCAGAATGCGATGCTGCGGGTTAAAAATAAAGTCTACGGAACTTGTTCTGTCACCGGTAAATTGATTGACCGCTCACGATTGGCTGCCATCCCGACGGCTACGAAGAGTGTGGAGGGCATGCGCCTTGAAGCCTCCGGCGAATTGGATCTGACGGCACAGGATATTGCCCGCCGGGCAGTTGAACGCCGCGAAGGGCCCAATAAGATTATTTCCAAAATCAAGAAGCCACCACCGCCACCACGGAAACCTCAGCCCAAAAAGCGCAAGAAACCAGGGCGTAAACCCCGGAAGCCAATTGATGAGGATGAAGACGATCTGATCTAAACCGCAGAGGAGTTATCAGTAATCATCAATGAAATGGCCTGCATCCACTGATGCAGGCCATTTTTGTATCTCGGGGGCTTTAACGGGGTTCTTATGACATTGGAAGGAGGTTGTTTTGCTAACTTCTCAATTCTTGGTCAGAAAATGCTTTGTCGGCAAAGGATAAGGTCGTACTTTTGCGGCTCAATTACGAATCCTCCGCCACCAATAAGCATACATTTATGGCTAACATCGGTAAAGTAAAACAGGTCATCGGCCCTGTTGTCGACGTGAGTTTCGCCGGCGAAAACGCTGAGCTGCCCGCTATCCTTAACGCCCTCGAGATCACTCGCCCCAACGGTGATGTTCTCGTAATGGAAGTACAACAGCACCTCGGAGAGGACTCTGTACGTGCTATCGCAATGGAAGCTACGGATGGTCTTACCCGTGGGACACAGGTAACTGACACTGGCCGGGCAATCGCCATGCCAGTAGGAGACGCGATCAAAGGTCGCCTTTTCAATGTAGTGGGCGAGCCTATCGACGGTATGCCTGCAGTACCTAAAGGTGCAGATGCCCGCCCGATCCACGCCACGCCTCCTAAGTTTGAGGACCTTGCTACGGAAAAGGAACCGCTTTTTACCGGAATCAAGGTTATCGACCTGATCGAGCCTTACACCAAAGGTGGTAAGATTGGTCTCTTCGGTGGTGCCGGTGTAGGTAACACTGTATTGATTCAGGAAT
>CAZTTF010000178.1:0-10843 GCA_964616365.1 uncultured Lewinella sp.
ACGGTTTAACGTCCGGCCGGAGATTACGGTGTTTAGTTTAGCCAGCGATAACCGCAGCTGACACAGCACTGACCGCCGGGTTATACTTTACCGTCAGGTTTAGACTAGACAATAATGTAAGTTGCTGACTATCATGCTCTAATTCCCGTGATCATCAAGTCTGTTGGTCTTTTAGTCTGTTAGGCGGTCATGACCGCCTAGCAGACCAACAGACGAAATAAACCAAAAATAAGTGTTAAGTCCACTTCAACAAGAAGCAACCAAGCATCGTTGCCAAACCTCGCGTTACTTTAACGTCGGGACAGAGCGGAGGTCGTCCGACACGTTGTTTTGGCCTGGCGTAGCCGGACAAAACCTTGTCTGACGACTCGAAGCGTTGGAAAAGAGTAGGACTTTCGATCATCCCGGCTCGGCCGCGCTACCTGGCGTTTCCGCTGTATAAGTCCATGGTGCATTTATTTGGTTATTGACCTTACAACTCTTGTGCTATCGATAAGTACGTCTCTGAGTAAAATCTTATAGGGGAACTCTTCTAATTTACTTTTCTGAAAGGCTTCGTGTATTATCATTAAAGCGTCAGAAGTCAATAATGATAGGTTCAAATCATAGTCAAGCCCACATTCATTTATAAAGTCATCGGAAAAATTTGGAGCCACAATGAAAGTTTTTACAACCTTATATCCATTTTTTTCAGCTAATGATTTATATGCTTTTATTTGTCTGGACGCTGAACTGTAAGTTGAGAATTTTCTATCTTTTTTTGTTTTGCATTCAACTATTATCACTTCTTCATCACCTAAATTTATTAAGATATCAATTTTGTCTTTAGCTGTATTCAGTTTGGCTCTGAGATCTTCGTCTATGTTTAGGTTTAAACTTTCAAAAATAAATTTTGTAAGTGCCTCATATTGAATTCCTAGCTCTGATTCTTTTATATCAATATTGTTAGCTTTTAACGTAGCTAAATCTCGATTAGAGATTGAGATGTAGTTCTCCAGGTAAAGATTTTTTACATCTCTATATGAGTCTAAAATATTATTTAGCTCATCACCTCTTGTAGAAATGTTCATTTTTTCGCAAAATGCTTTTATTTGATCTGCGTTTAATACGTTCAATATATCTAATGGTTTTAATCTATGAGATAGTAATGTCGAACCTTCTAAAGGAATATTCTCTTGAAGTTCAAATTCATTTCTCACTATTACATCAAATCTTTTAACTTCTTCATCTAAATCGGTAAGTAGTTTATTAAAACCATGTAATGAAATACTAATGGCCTCGTCTTTATCTTTCTCGTTAAGATACTGAATAAACTTCTCTACCCTATCTTCTAAAGAGGATCCTCCTATTCTATCTGTTATCTTTAATCGCTTTTCAATTATTTCAACAATGGCCTTCTTCTTCTCTGTTTTGTTGGTGCCTTGCTTATGAATAGAATTTAATAGGATCTTAGAAAAACTTATTCCTTCGCTTAAGATAGCCTTAATCTTTTCATTCTGATCCAATTTGAAAGGAATGCCATATTTTCTAGCTATTAAGTTGATCTGACTAGATTTAAGAGAACTGAGAACTCGTTTGTAAATCTTGTTCGGAACAACTTTACCACGTATTGATCTTAGGACATCAACTATTTGGTCTGGTACATAGATCTGATGGTTCTTTTTAGAATAAAAAATAACTCCAGATTTGACAAGCAACGATATTAAATCGTCAACTTCAAGTTTTTTCAGAGGAACGACTAAGTGATTAAGTAGCTTCACTTCTTCATGTGATAACTCTAAAGCAGTTACGAGAGTATTCAATATTGATTGTTCATCTGCGGTAACTTTGCGCTCTCGATTGTTGTTGTCATCGTTTATGTAAGCAACTTCTACACAGGACTTGTAAATTCTATAGTCTCTAATTCTATCATCATCTTCGTCCTCATTTTCTAGGAGCAGCTTAATTCCTTTTACTTTTGACTTTATCGATTTAACCTCCTTTTCGTACAGTTTAAGTAGCCATTCTCTACTCATTAGGCAGTTTCCATCTCTAATTAAAATATCTACGACAACATCCAATTGGTTCGTAGTAGACTGAAATTGCTCTTTAATACACTCCGTGTACTCTTTTTCTACCAGCATTAGAACAGCCTCAACACTTAGGTTATCAGCATTCTTTATTTGTCCGTCTATTTGACTAAGAATCTTATCAACCCTTTTGTAATTCTTTGGCTTGTCTGAAATTATTTGATCGATTACTCTAAGGAAGTTGTTCTTTTCAAATGTATTTACTTCATTAAGGATTTCTGAGATCTTCATGTTTAGAATGGGTTTTAAGTGGTGACTGGCTTAAATATAGTAGTTTTATGATTTGTTCCTGGTTTTCAATTTAATGATTGGCACATTGATATACCAAATCAGAGTGATGAGAGGGTGTTAGGTCGTTTCTAGGTCCACTCATCTAGTCAGTTTATCTAGCAATAACCTTGTCTGACGACTCGAAGCGTTGGAAAAGAGTAGGACTTTCGATCATCCCGGCTTGGCCGTGCTACCTGGCGTTGTTTTGTCGAGTCGTACCTTGCCCTTATGGCACGTCCTTTTCCCCTTCTTTGCTTTTTTGTCCTCATCCTTTCCACCTGCGGCCGCGCCCCCGACCAAGCAGTGGCAACCAGTAATCTTTCCCTCGAGCAAACCAGCGACTACGTCCGGATCCTGCATAAGGAGAAGCCGGTGCTGGAATACCGCATTACATCCGGTAAGCCCGATAGCCTGCCGGAGCACTACGAGCGGACGGGTTTTTTACACCCGGTTTATAGCCCGGACGGGCAAGTGCTCACCGATGACTACCCGGTGGGCTACGCCCACCAACACGGGTTTTTTACGGCCTGGACCAACACTACCCACCGCGACAGTTTTGTGGACTTCTGGAATACACAGAAGGGGTTGGCAACGGTTCGGCATGAGCAAGTACTGGAGACGGTGAATGCCGATGGTTTTCTAGGTTTTAAAACCAAACTGGTACATTTTAGCCGGGTCAATGACGATCTTCCCGTTTTGGAAGAACGCTACACTGTAAGGGTACACGACCGGGATGATGTTTTTGTCTGGGACTTCCGGAGTGATCAGTTCAACGTTTCTGAGGATACCCTCTTTCTGAACAAGCATTTATACGGGGGGCTGGGCGTCCGGGGCAGTAAGCACTGGAATGCTGCGGACAGTGCTGCTTTTCTCGCGCCAGCTAACTTTCTTACCAGCGAAGGATTAACCAGGGAGACAGCGAATCATACGCGTCCTGACTGGACGGCTATTTACGGTGAGCTGCCCGCCGGAAAGGCGGGAATGGTGGTCCTCACGGATCCCGATAATTTTCGTGCGCCACAACCAGTCCGGGTGCATCCGGAATTACCCTACTTCTCCGTTTCCCCGGTGGTGAACGAGGGCTTCTTCATTCCACCGGGAGAGGAACACGTGATGCGTTACCGGGTCGTGGTGTTTGACGGAGCGGTGGAGGAGATTCAGTCCACCATTAACGATCTAAGGTATTAACACAATGGTTGCCGACATGTTACAAGCGCTTGATGAACTGGCGGATCCAGGGAGGATAGCATTCGCGAAACGGACCTTTCCCACCAATCTACGAGTTATTGAGATCACCAACCCAAACCTGTGATGAAGCGTAGTCTATAGTGTACTAGCGTCGACTCAGTAACTTGAAAAGTTTAAATGGGTTCTATATCTTACAAGAAACATACCACCTGATGCGAATAGCCTTTTTTGCTTTGCTCCTTTTTTGGGGTGCACTAATTACTGCCCAAATTAACCTTGTTATCTTACCCGTTGATGTCTCCGTGAATGCGGGTTACGGAGGAAGGCTGTTTGGTTATAAGTCCAAGGAAAAGAATAATAAGATTAGTGAAACAGCTAAGCATCTCGACCATCAGTTCAAAGGTTATGCCAAAGAAGTTATTGATGGTTTGGAAGCCACCTATGCCGACAATTTCAAATTTATCAGGCATAAGAATAATTTGTCCGATGACCTCGCCTCTGATTTATTTGCCTTCGACAGCGCAATCAATCAGGCACTATTTCGTAACCAACGCAAGAAGGATGATGGCTTCCGTTTAAGTGTTTACTCAAAGGGCTGGTCAAATAGAAACTTAAAAGAGGTGAACGAAGGAAAACTGCAAGTTGCTGCAAAGCCATTTGCGGTGGCTTTTGATGCTAGGTACTTTTTATACTTTAGAGTAATAGGAAAACAAAGCGCAACTACCGCCCCTAAAGGAATAGTAGGAGGTATTAGGATTCAAGCAATAATTATCGATGCCAATACTGGAGAGACAGTCTATTTCAAGACTTTTTCTAACGGGTCAATGAAAACGCCCAAGTCGGGGAGTCAAAACAACGCCAGAATATTTATACCAAAAGTGAATATTCGAAAACAAAGTTTTCAGAAAAGATTAAAAAACACCATTAATGCTGCTTTAGCAAGAGCAGTCAATCTATAGGATAAACTCTGATGCCCTAAATTTTTGCGAGCCTATTCCTGCCCATACCACCCGGCAAAGTCTTTAGCGAAGTAACTGATGATGACGGTTGCTCCAGCCCGGCGGATGCTCAGCAGGGCTTCGCTGGCCGCCTGCTGATAATCGAGCCAGCCGCGCTCCGCTGCGGCCAGAAGCATAGCACATTCTCCGGAGACGTGGTAAGCAGCGATGGGGAGGTGATGGGCGTCAGTTAGTTCCCGGATGATGTCCAGGTAGTTGATGGCGGGTTTAACCATGAGGTAGTCGGCGCCTTCGGCGGCGTCGAGCGCGGCTTCGCGCAGGGCCTCCCGGCGGTTCGCCGGATCCATCTGGTAGGTCTTCTTATCGTTTGGTACGTCTTTAAGTTGACGTGGCGCAGAATCTAGCGCATCCCGGAAAGGGCCGTAGAAAGCACTGGCGTACTTAGCGGTATAGCTCATGATGGATACATCGGTGAAGCCTGCCTTGTCGAGGGCGCGGCGAATGCTTTCTACCCGTCCGTCCATCATTTCGCTGGGGCCGATCACATCGAAGCCGGCGCGCGCTTGCGCGACGGCCATTGCGTCGACTAGCGGTAGGGTAGCATCGTTATCTATTTTGCCATTGATGACCACTCCGTCGTGGCCGTCAGTACTGTAAGGGTCAAGTGCTACGTCAGAGATCAGGCAGATGTCCGGAAATTCTGTTTTCAGGCGCGTCGCAGCGTGGAGGTAGAAATTCTCCTCGCTGGTGGCATAAGTACCGGTTTTATCCTTGTGCTCTTCGGGAACCGCAGGAAACATGATGAAGCTGTAAATGCCGAGTGCCCGGCAGGCTGCTACTTCTTTGACGACTTCCTCGATGCCCAGACGGAAGGTTCCGGGCAGGCTGCTGACGGGGAGACGACCGTTAGGGTCCGGCAAGAGGAAAATTGGCTGCACCAGATTGGCCGGGGTGAGCAGCGTTTCGCGGATTTGCCCGCGAATGGCTGCGGATTGACGGTTACGGCGAGGACGGGAGAGCATGAGAAATCAGATAGTCTGGTAGCCAGGAGGGCTACCGCAGATGAATCAATAGAGCACCCGTTTGACGGGGGCTAAGTCTGTTGCACAAAGGTAAAACGGAAGCAAGCGGGCCGCGTCATAAGACTGCCATGTGTGGTTGTAGCGAGGAACCACCAGGGTAAATAACAAAGCGGTTAACCACAGATGGTGGTCAACCGCTTCGAAGATCAGAAGGTGTTTTGGAAGCATAGGTGGTTGTAGCAGCTTGCCCCATCACCTGGTACTTCCGGAGTTTGGGGCGACTTAGGCTACGTCGCCATCCGTTGCTTCCTGGCCGCCAGAGCGGAAGGCGGAAATACCTCGCCACAACATAAATGCTCCAAAGGCAATTGCGGCAAGTCCGAGCCAAAGGTCTCCTTTGGATTCAGAGGACTCCTGAGCTTTCATCAAGGCTTTAGGTACATCCGCAGAACTTACGGATGGGTCTGCGGGGAGGTAGGTGACTTCCACGAAGGGAGAGACAATTGCGTCCGGGTCTTCGATGCTCATGTTGCCTTCATAGTCTACGCCATCAACAGTATAGGCATAATCAATGCTGTAGATTGAAATGCTACCAACGCTGGTTTCAGTATAGACAGAATCCAGTAAGGCCATTACTGATTCACCTTCGTTTGCAAGTTGGGTGAATTTGGCAACGTCTGCTTCGTTGCCGCCAAAGTAATTAGAGAGCCCAACGGAGGCAAAGGCGAAGGCTGCCAGCGCAATAGCGCAGCGAATAAGACCGGTAATAATGTGCATAAAGCAGTGGTTTGGTGAGTAACAAAGATACGAAAAAGAAAGCAAAATGTAACCATAAAGGTTTCTTTTTGATGAAAATAACCAAAATGATTACATAAAAATAGCATACGAGCTGTCTTATCGTACTAAATGGTCGCATATCAGGGAGCGCTTCTTCTGGTTGTCCCGTTAATCACGATAAGCCGCGGTACCCAATTGGTTGATACGTGTGCGTATTGTTTGGTGGTGTGGTTGTAGTATTGCCATGCGCTTGAGCGGCCCTTTTCCTCCTGTCTCCTTATCTTCCCCTCCCTTTCCCAAACAGACCAAAACATTCATGAGAAGATCCATACTCCCCCTCTTTGCGCTTGTACTTCTGCTTTGCACCAGCGGCAGCGCCCAAATCGACTTGAAGCACTGGGACGCCATTGCCCCGCGGTCCATCGGGCCTGCCGGCATGAGCGGCCGGGTAACGGCCATTGACGTTCACCCCCAGGACCGTGACCTCATCTACGTCGGTACTGCCTCCGGCGGTGTCTGGATGAGCAAGAACGGCGGCATCAGCTTCGAGCCTATTTTCGATGATCAGAAATACCTCGGTATTGGTTCCGTGGCCGTCTCTGACGCTAATCCGAACATCATCTGGGTAGGTACCGGTGAGGGTAACCCCCGGAACTCCGCCAACTATGGTGGCGGGATTTACAAAAGCCTTGACGGCGGTAAAACCTGGAAATACATGGGCCTTGAGGCTACCCGACATATTCATCGGGTAATTCCTCACCCAACTAACCCCGACGTGGCCTACGCCGGTGCCATGGGCAATATGTGGGCACCCAACCCGGAGCGCGGTGTGTACCGCACCACTGATGGCGGTAAATCCTGGGAGCTCATCCTGCACGTAGATGAAGGCACCGGAATTGCCGACATGGTGATGGACCCGAGCAACCCGAATAAGATTATTGCGGCAACCTGGACCTTCGACCGGGACCCGGACTACTTCAACTCCGGCGGACCCGGCTCCGGTATCTGGGTGACGCATGACGGTGGTGATAACTGGGCGCGCCGTACGGCTAAGGACGGTCTGCCTAAGGGCGACCTCGGGCGGATCGGTATCGCTATTGCGGCCAGCAGCCCTAACATCGTTTACGCACTGGTTGAAGCTAAAGAAAACGGCCTGTATAAGTCTACCGATGGTGGTGCGAGCTGGAAGCTCGTTCAGAAAAAACAGATTGGTAACCGTCCTTTCTACTACGCTGAACTCTACGTTGACCCCAACAACGAGAACACGATTTATAACGTCTACACCTACATCGCTAAGTCGACCGACGGCGGCCGGTCCTTCACTGAAATTGCCGACTACGGCAATAGTGTCCACCCCGACCACCACGCCTTCTGGATTGATCCGAACGACTCGGAATACCTCATTGACGGTAATGACGGAGGTCTCAATATCAGCCGCGATGCCGGAGCGACCTGGCGCTTCGCGGCCAACTTGCCGCTGGCGCAGTTTTACCACATTAACTACGACATGAGCTTCCCCTACAACATCGGTGGAGGTATGCAGGATAACGGCTCCTGGGTAGGACCAAGCCAAGGACTAAAGTCTGGCGGCATCACGGACGCAGACTGGCAGGAAGTTTACTTTGGCGACGGCTTTGACCTCATCTTCAAACCAGGTGACGCCAACACTGTCTACGCCGCCAGCCAGGGTGGTTCCCTCGGACGGGTTAACCGCCGCACGGGTAAGACGAAGTTCATCAAGCCCATCCACCCCGATGGCACCTTCCTGCGCTTTAACTGGAATGCTCCTATCGCCCAAGGCCCCCAGAGTGACTGCACCATTTACATGGGTAGCCAGTTCGTGCATAAGTCAACAAACTGTGGTAATGACTGGGAAATCATCAGCCCGGACCTGACGACGAATGATTCCACCAAACAGCGCTCCATGATCTCCGGCGGTCTGACAATTGACGCGACCCAGGCGGAGAACTACACGACGCTGCTTACCATTGTTCCCAACCACAAGAAGTGGGAAAGCAAACAAGGTCTGTGGGTTGGTTCGGATGACGGCCGCCTTCACTTCAGCCCCGACGACGGTGCTACCTGGAACGATGTTTCCGGTAACCTGCCGGGCGTTAAGGCCGGAAGCTGGATTCCGTACATCGAAGCGAGCACCCACAATGAGGCCGAAGCCTGGGTGGTGGTCAATGATTTCCGGCGCGGGGATACGCGCCCGATGGTGTTCCATACCACCGATTTCGGCCAGTCCTTCAAGCGGGTGGTTGATGAAGAGAAAGTAACCGGCCATGCGTTGGCCATCGTGCAGGATCCCGTGGAACCTAATCTCCTTTTCCTCGGAACGGACCAGGGTTTGTTTATCAGCTTTGATAAAGGTGGTAGCTGGACACATTACGACGAGACCTACCCTCATGTCTCTACCCGGGACCTCAAAATCCACCCACGCGAGCATGACCTGATCATCGGTACCTTTGGTCGTGCCGCCTGGATCCTTGACGACATTCGTCCATTCCGGGCTCTGGCCAAGGAAGGCACGGCGATGCTCAAAGACACCTTTGCTGTATTCCCCGCTCCCGACGCTTACCAGTGGAGTACCCGCTCGTACCAGGGCGTACGCTTCTACGCACAGGGACAGTTCCAGGGGCAGGATCGTCGGCGCGGAGCCATGTTTACCTACTGGGTATTGCCGCAGGGCTCGAAAGCAGGTGCAAAGGGTAAGGACGAGAGCAGTGTGGCCAACATGCTCTACGTCGGTGATGATATCCCCGAGGATGCCGAGATGAACCCCAACCCCGCAAAACGGAATAAGCAGAAGATGAAAGTCCAGGTTGTCGACGTCCAGTCAGGCGATACCATCCGGACCTACCGCACCACCCCGCGTTACGGTATGAACCGGAGCAGCTGGTATTTTGAGCGTGACGGCGTAGCCTCCCCCTCGCGGCGGGAGCGTAAGGCGGATGCCGACGCGCCCTTCGGCGCGCGTGTTGGTCCCGGTGTGTACGAGATCGTGCTGACCTTCGGGAAGCATACCGGTAAAACGACCGTTACGGTACACGCAGACCCTCGCGAAGCGCAAATGCCTAACCCTTACGCCCAGCGGGAAGTCCTCCAGGCAGAATATGACACTGCCGTTGTTCACCTCAATGGAGCCTGGACCGACTTGCGCGAAGCAGGTAAGGCGCTCAAGCGTATTGGTGGTCTTTTGAAGGACGCGCCGGAGGCTGTCCGGGATACCCTCCAGGCAGACATCAAGGAACTCAAGAAATCCATCGCGGCCCTTGAGGAGGTCTACGTAGAGAAGGAAGGCCTGAAAGGCATTCAGCGGAACCCTACTAACCTGCGGGCCAAGATGGGAGCAGCGCGGCGTTACCTGGGGCAGACCGAAGGCAAGCCCACCCAAATGGCACGCCTGACACTGGAACAGTTTAAGGCCGCAGCAGAGACGTACATCAAAGACATCGAAGCCTTCATGGCTGACGAGTTTGCCCCTTTCCGCAAGGAAGTGGAAGCGGCCAACCTCGGCCTGTTTGGTAAGTTGTAGCCGCAGCTTTTGGGTAAGGGGCTCCGGCCCGAGGAGTTGAAATGAATTCCTCGGGTCGGTGTCCCTCGCCCAATCAAACCTCGACTATCGGTACAATTCCTCCCGCATCGCCACTAAAGTTTTGCGGACCTTTTCGGTATCGATCTGGTCTGGCAGCGTACTGATGGAAGCGTAATGCTCCAAATCCGTCAACCGGCTTTCGGCCATTTCCAGTACTGCGGGTAAACTGAGCTTACCGTCCTTGACGGAAAGCAGGAAATCCCGGTCTGGCCGTCGCACGTTGATCTTCCCATCGCGGAAGATTTCAATGGCCATATCCAGCAAGCGGAGGGTATGCATCATGTTTTTGGCATCGTAACCCTGGCCGTGATCGAGGGTAGACTGGTAGCGCACATCATTTCGTGCAGCCACCCATTGCCAATATTCACGGTGATTGCGACAATACACGGAATAGCCATCGTGGTTGAAGTACAGGTAGGCGATACATTGCTTACCCTTCGGAACACTACTGAGGTGAACATCATTTGCATCAGGGCCACTGGTGATGCCATCAGCCCAGGTGCCAGACGGGTCATGGTACACGGCGAAGAGACCACGGGTGTGATCTACGCGGACGAGGGCGAGTTCGCGGGATGCTAACTTTTGTTGGATAAGCCAGGTGTGGAGCGGCAGGCTTTGGCCCGCAGTCACGATGTAGCAGAACGCCTCTACAGACTTACGTTCCTTTGGCATAGGATTGTGCACCTTCTTATTCAGACCTCTGGCTTTACGGATCTGCGTAGTCGCGTATCCCGCAAAGGTGTTTTTGCAGGCTTTGGTCAGGAAGTCTTCCATCCGCAAGTGATCCATCAGTGGATGTCGGAACAGGACCGCCTCAGGCGGGCTGGCGAGTAATTCCAGCGCGGTAGGGTTTGCCTTAGTTAATAATTCGACGAAGCGCCCAAGCTCATAATACACCCGGTCATTCGTAGCATCCGCGATTTGTTGCGGTGCTATGCCTGCATAAAATTGCTCCTTTGA
>CAZTTF010000179.1:0-8334 GCA_964616365.1 uncultured Lewinella sp.
TCACTGGCAAGGTTGGTCAGGTCTTCATTTACATCAGCAATCAGGTACTCCTGGATGAAGGGCAGGATAGGGGCCTTCAGGTTCTTGTAGTCAGCTTCAATGTCGAGGGTTGCTTCGAAGGGATCCCCCGTCCAGGAGACAGTGCCTCCGGGACGAACAGTAAATTCCTTATTGATGATTTTTTGCAGGGTGAACAGGTAGTCACCTTCCGTAATGTTGTATTCGCCAAACATCTCCAGGTCGCCGTCCCGGGGGATGTTCAGTTGAAGGCTACCGTTTCCGCTTCCCTGAAGAATATCTCCCACCTCTTCGTCGAAGATGATTTCCCCAACGGCCTCCTCCGTCACTGTCAGGTCCATAGTAAGGCTAACACCGGTGGGAGCAGCGATAACTTTATCGGGCTCTTCTGTGTAGGCCGTCCGGTTAACGAAGCGTACATCGTCAATTCTTCCTGCTTCTGAACTGTAGTCAACAGGGATAGATAACTTGGAATCCCGACCTACAGTTGCCCTAACGTAGATGTCTGGCTGACGGAAGTTGCCCGTGAAAAACACACTTCCACCGCCAATGGCCGTTCCGAAAAATTGTGGGTTTTGCCCCGGAAGAAGTTCCAGTGCGAGGAACCGGTCGGTGTTTATCTGGGCTTCCAGCCCCAGATTTTTGAGGCGGTCGTGCGTAACGCCTCCGCTAAGGACGGCAGAATTGCCCAGTCGATCAATCAACTTTGTTCCACCGAGGTCAAAGAGGGTATTGTTGATCCTGACCCTGCTTTGGTAAAACTTATAACGTGTCTGCAGGTAGTCAATCGTAAAGGCACCTGAGAGGGCATCAATGTAACCACTCACATCCAGCTTTTTGGTGGGGCCCTTAACGTCGAGCCGGGCATTGAAAAGCCCGGTGATGTCAGAAACAGACCCTCCGACCCAATACCTGCCAATGTTGAGCGGGTATCCGTTGATCCTTACGCCCAGGTCCAGAAAGTTCTTTTGCTGCTCCGGAGCAGGGTCACTTTCCACCAGGTCGGCAAGGTTAAAGGTGGCCTCTGCAATAAGTTGGGCGGTGTCCCGATTCAGGTTCATGTAGGCAGTGAGCTGGCTTTTTGGGTTGGGGGCCGTCAGGTCAATCGCCAGGTAACCATAGTCGTCTCCGTTCATGAAGAAGGAGTCGGATCTGATTTTTGCGGAGATGTCTTCCTGGCGGAAAACGTCTCTGATAGAAACGTTCACGTCCAGGTCTCCACTAAAGTCAAGCTGAGGGTAGTTCCATACGGAGTCAATAAGCGAAAGGTCAACGTTTAAGAGGTCGAGGTTTAGTCCCTCTTCTCCAAAGTTGTTTAGCTGTATTTGTCGCTTTCCGCTGCGGATGGAAAAGTTTTCGGCATTGATGTAGTTCGGACCAAAGACAAGGGCGTTGTCACGCCTGATGTTCCAGCGCTGTTTAAACAGCTGAAGTTCTGACTCGTCAAATGTGAGTTGATAGTTGAGACTGTCTGGCAATGACAGCGTTCCGTCGAGATCAATTCGATCCAACAAAATATTATCCTCATCCCCTCCGTAGGCTAAGCCGAAATTGATGATCCCGTCGTTGACCAGACTAAGTAAAGTAACCCGGTTCAGGAATGGCTTTTCCCTCAGGGTAGTATTGCCAACAATCAGGTCAATATCACCATCAAGCTGTTTACCTCCAATCGTGACCAGGATGTCATTAAAGGTGAAATCGTCAAAGTTGATTTTCGGACTGATCAGCTGAATTCGGGTAGTGTCAACATATCCGTCATATCCTCCGCTGAGGGATAAGTCTTGCAGTCGACCCAGTTTCTGGGTCAGTAACCGGTTCAATCCACGGGAATCTTTGACGAGTAAGTCAAAACTGAACCGGTTAGGAGCGGGTTCCCGCCGGGGTTTTTTGATGTTTAGGCGTTGCGCCCATTGTGGATAATACCTGACGATATAACTGGTAAGACTGGTGCTTACTTCATCGAGGTCAAAGGTGCCGATGATTTCGCCGGTGGCAATGTCACTTTCCAGTTTGACGACTTTCTCTCCACTGGCGTTAAATATAGAGTAGGCCAGCAGGCTGTCAATGTCGATGGCTACGGTATCCAGAAAGACGGTAAAGTCTTCGAGCAGGACCTGCCCCTCCATTTCGCTGAAGTTGGTGCCCTGCAGGTTCAGATCAATGTCTCCGGTGAGGGAAAGCGATTTTTTAGTAAGATTCAGTTCCTCGAGGTCAAGCTCTGCCACAGAGGCATCAAAGTCGAAAGTGGGGATGCTGTCCCGAAAATCTACTTCTCCCGTAAAGTTGAAGTCAATGTTATCATCGACAATCTGAAAGGTGCCGTTAAAGAACTTCTCTTCGAGCCTCCCGTCGATAACTGCATTCTGATAGGTATATCCCTTGAAGTTAAAGTCGCGGATGGTGGCTGCGATATCAGCACTGGCATTGGCGGCCTCCAGGCCGCGGCCGTTGGCTACCTGCCCGTCAAATGTCACAAGGCCAAAGTCTGGGTTGCCCGTCCAGGCCCCAAGGTCAAACTGATCCAGAGCAAGTTCTCCACTGTAGGAGGGGAGCTGTTGCTCGGGGAAGAGGATCGTAAGGTCAAGATCCGTTCTGCCGATATCCGTCTGCAAGCTTCCCTTAGTGTAAACGTAGTCAGCAAAGGTGCCTTCAAAAACACCGGAGAAAACCAGGTTGCCGAGCTGGTTGAAGTTTTCGGGAGGTCGGAAGGAGGGAATCAGTCGGCGGAGGGTTTGGACGTTAATATCCAGGCGGTCCAGGTTGAAATCAAGGGCCTCAGAGCCTGGCTTGGCCAGGTTGCGGGAACCGAAACTTCCACGCATCTTAGTACGGTTGTCTAGCGCCAGGAAAATATCATCAGCTCTCAGGTTATTGACATTTCTCCGGAAATGACCGCCAATAACGACCTGCCGACCGATGTTGTCCCGGAAGAACTGGTTAAAACGAAGTTTACGGGCGAAGTACAGAATATCACGGACAGCGACACTACTGTTTTTGACCCGGATATCCATCCTGACTTTATCGTTGAATTCAGACCACGACCCCCAACCCTCCCGGAAAGTAAAACGTAAACTATCAGAGAGACTACTCTGAGGTGTTATGAGCTTCAGGTCATACAGCTGAAGCTCGGTGGGAGATATTTTGAGGTCTTCCACACTCAGCTGATCGAGCATGAACCCTGACTTTTCTTCAAGACTCAGGTTGTTAAGTTTTGCCGTAAAATCACCCTCGTACATCTGAACATTGCTCATTTCAATGTTGATGTCTTTAATCCCGAGGCGGGCAAAGTCTACGGCGGATATATCGGAGGCAGCAATTTCATCCTTGCGGTAGTTGTTCAGGGTATATCCGCCATCGATGATTTCAAGATTGTCGACCAGGAAGCGCAAGCTGTTGGTGTCGGCTTGCCGGACAAGGCTGTCCAGGGTAAGCAGCGCAGAGTCAATAGGGGAGGGGATAATGCTCGTCTGGGTAATCAAGGGGGCACGTAAAACGATGCTGGAGACTTCGACTACTTTGTTTGGCAGGTCAAGGTCCTTCATATCAATGACCCCGTCATTGAGGGAAATATCAAACCGTTGCCCCTTGACACTATCATTTTGGATGAAGGATACACGCTGCAGGTCTACCTGACCCAGCTTCAGGTTAATTGCTCCTCCGGGTTCATCTTTGGGAGGGAACAACCGGGATAGGGCCGTCTCAAGATTTGAAGCAGGGTCGCCTAGCCGGCGCCTGATCTGAAATTTAGTGTCAGCAATAAGTACTTCATTCACGCTAATACCGCCGAGGATATCAAAATCAACGCGAATGGTCTTTCCGTAGAGGAGGGTGTCACCGTACTTGTCCTCAATGAAGAGGCTGTCAATCGTTAGTTCATCAAACCAGGAAATGCGCACCTTTTCTACTTCTACCCGACTCTCCAGCGTTGTGGTTAAAGCATTAGTGACGCGCTTTGTCAGCCAGTCCTGCAAAGGTTGCCACTGAAAAAGAAGAAAGAGAAAAGTGGGGATGAAAGCAAGTAAGACGAGCCCCCTACGCAGGAGTTTCCAGCCCCGCTTGCGGCGGGGAGGTTTGGTTGGAAATGGCTGTGGTGGCTGGTCAGTCATGCGCTTACTTGGCGCGAAAATACACGTGTTCCCAGTGGAAACGTAGCGCAAGGGGGGAAGGTTACCTCCCGAACGTTAATTATTCACTACAATTAGCAGGGATTTGTGGCGCGTACGCAGGTGCTAGGGGAGGTACCGAGAAAACGAGACGCCGTCACTGCGCTTTGGAGGCTCCACGTGGCACCTGCCTCCGGGCCAGGTCACCTTAGCTTGTACGACCCATGAGGGCTATTTCTCTTTTCTTCGGTAAACACCGTTATCGTCAATGAAATCCTCCGGAACGTAAATGACGATGTTGACCGTCTCAGAAGTAGTACCCTCCGTGCCCTGAACCACCCGCCGTTTTTTATCGCCACTGGCCAAAAGCAAGGCATCCCCGGTTACTGTCGGCTCAAGATCCCAACGTTTCTTTTGCATGAAAAACTTCAGGATGTGAGGCTCGCCGTTGTTAAGCACCACGCTGGTTTCAATCAGGATATCATCTCCCGGCCAGGCCTCTACCGTGAAGTTATCGTTCGTATACACTTCAAAAGTGACCTGATTGATCGAGTCCAGGTCTACGGTCTTATGGAAAATGTCGGCCGGGTCCTGTGCGAATAAAATCGCTGCAGGAAGCATTACCAGAAACAGGAGAGAGAGACGCATAACCAGGGGGTTGGATGGGGAAAGAGACTGCCTAAAAACGCAATTGATCAGGCAGGTGTTGTTGGTTAAGCGTTTTTTTCATCCCCCTATACCAGCTGTTGGTCAGCCCATTTATTTCTTGCCTTAAGGGTAAGGATGTTTTTTACATCAGTACTCTGGTTTTTACGGCCTATCTTGTGTGACTTTTACTTTTTTTATACCGTCTAATCTGTAAGTCTTAAGGGTTCCTTAACGACTTGCTGCATACTATTTTTGATGTCAACTGCAACCGCCTTCGGTAGCTGTACTCCAGAAATGGAGGACAATGCAATAATCCAAGCGTACCGTGAAAAGAAGCACGCAACGTGCTTTCGTTTACTTTACGATCGCTACGCCGGGAAGATCTATAGTAAAGCCATCACGATGCTTCGGGATGAGGCTGAGGCGCAGGATGCTACTCAGGAGATATTCACCAAAGTGTTCCTCAATCTCGGAAAGTTTAAGGGGCAATCGAAGTTTTCTACCTGGGTGTATTCCGTTACTTACAACTTTTGCATCGACAAAATCAGAAAGGAAAAAAGAAGCCGGCAGTTGTTTACTGACCACTCAGAAATACCCGCTGGTGAGCAAGTTGATGAGGGGGATGATGAAGGCTTACGCAATATGCAGCTGAATGGCTTGCGTAAAGTATTGCGGGAGTTACAGGATCACGAAAGGACGATCCTTTTACTCAAGTATAAAGATGGTGTCAAGATCAAAGACATCGCGAAGATGTTAAACAAGAACGATTCGGCGGTGAAAATGCAGCTGAAGCGCGCTAAAGAGAAAGCAAAGCGCATCTATGACGCGATGCCTGAGTATCAAGTTAAATAGCTAATGGGATGGAAAATTTTCTAAAGCTGCGTGATGAGGAAATGAAGTTGTTCTCCGCTGAGAAGCAGGAGGAGATAGCAGACAATGTCTACGGTCGTCTGCGCACTTACCAGTTACTCGGGGATGTCGCCGAATTGTTCCTGCCAAAACTGGCCGACACGGTGTCGGTAATGTTGGGAGGAGACGTTAGCGACCCCGATTCCGAGTATTTAACCATTGAAGAAGGAGGTTGGACCGGAGATGTTTTACCTTCGGGTCCTGAAGACCGTGATGATTTTATTCGTTAATATTACTCATGCTACTATTTCAAACACCTAGCGGTGAGGCTGCCCAAGAGGCTTCCTCGATTTTAATTGCTTTACAGGATCAGGTATTAGCAATGCTCAGTGTCATTCCGGCCCTGATCAAGGCAGGCCTGATCATGCTGGTTGGGTGGTTGCTCGCCAAGTTGATGGCAACATTGATGAAGCGACTACTATCTGCCATCGGGGCAGATAAACTTGCTGGTAAACTGATGCAGGTGGACTTTTTCCGGGAGTCAAAGATCAGCTTGGTACCCAGCAAGCTAGTGTCAAGTATTGTGTATTACTTTTTCATCATCATCTTTGCCATGGCGGCAGTTGATGCCATGGGGTTACAAATGTTATCCCAGCTGCTGCAAGACTTCATTGCTTACATTCCTAATGCGATTACCGCATTAGCTGTCTTGTTAGTCGGCATTTTTGTCTCGGATGCGATCAAAAAAGTAGTGCTTACCACCTGTCGATCTCTCGGGATCTCCTCCGGCAACCTCATTGCCAACGTTATCTTCTACTTCGTACTGCTCAATATCATCCTGATTGCACTGCGGCAGGCGAAGTTGCAGACTTCTTTCATGGAAGAAAACATTTCCATTATCCTGGCGGGAGTAGCCGGAGCATTTGCCATAGGCTATGGTTTTGCCAGTCGTGATGTAATGAGTAGTCTGCTGGCATCTTTTTACAGCAAGGGTAAAGTCAAAGTTGGCGATGAAGTTACTATTGGTACGATGCGAGGCGAAGTGATAACCATGAACAATAGTGACCTGATTCTGCGGGCTGAGGAAAGTGAATACGTTGTTCCTTTTAGTATGGTGCTAAAGGAAGGACTCGAAATCCACAGCCGCCGGGCCGCAGGCCCGGCATTACCCCCTAACCAAGTAGGCGGAAAGTAACCTCGCTGTGGATTTTAGTATAGTCAGGCGACACTACGGCGGTGGGCCTCCTGACTATCCCAGATCAATTGCTGACCGGTTGCAGTAACCGATTTTGTCGATCTGCCGAAAATAGCGGCAATCCGCTCTGCTGAGTTGGTGTAACACATCACTTCAATTAATAAGGACTGTTCTTCGCGGGTCCATGGTTCGTATGCCCGGGCGTAGCGCTGCCGGGCCTTGGCCATATAGTCTGGGAGCTTGTTGTCAGGTTTCCGCAGCCCGAGGGCCGCGATGGCCTGGCGGAAGCTGGTCTCCTTGTCAGCGTCAAGTTTATCAAAAGTCTCCCCTTGGAAGAAAGTGACCGCTTTCCATGGCTCGTGGACTGTTTTTGCCTTCCGATCGGGGAATTCGAGTAATACCTCGGGCTGGCGGCGTTGAAAGTCCGTCAGATGACGGTGTATCATTGGACGAGAGTAGATGCCCCGATACCGGTTGTAGCTTGTCAGAGCTTTGAGGTTGCGGTCAACGATTGATCGGCTACCAATGAAGACTTTAGCCAATTGCATAACGCAAGGCTGATAACCTAAGGCCTTTAATTCCGCACAGGCTCCCGCAATAACTTCGTCAGGAATGTCTATGGTTACTCCCTCATCCGGGGGAATAACCAGGGTTCGAATTAGGCGATTCAGAGCCTTGCCAACAGCGGGATCGCTAAGGCAACTGTTGCTTTTCTTGAAAGGTGAACTGGTCACGGGATCAATTCCATTCCGGACGTTTTCAAGCATATGGATGAATTGTTCTTTTGTCATGGTTACCGGGTTGAGTTATTGAAGGGTGATTGACGCTGGCAAACATGGAGGAGTTTTTACCGAGTAAGCGAAATTTATACGCATACTTTCGTTTATAAACGTATATAAACGGGTAATACAATTGGTATTGTTTGTAAGTTTCTGTTAGTCAAATGTTTATGTGTAGGGGTTTGCCTGGGCTTTTCTTGCAGCCTAGTTGGGCTCTCAGAAGGAATATTGGGGCGAAAATCAAAAAAAGGCCCTGTCTGCAACTATTCCTTCTCCGTAAGCTATTATGCTCCCGTCAACAAGATCAAATACATTCCACGATGCATTTACAACTAACACTACGGCGCGGCCTCTATGGGAATTTTCCCGGAGCTAGTCGACAACCCCTTGCCCCGCACTTATAAGCTTCCGTTCAACGGATCGGAGCTTTTGGAATGGGCTCCTTCTTATCATCGCTTTAAGCCAGTGTAGCATACGATTAATCTGGCCGGATACTGATGAATGCGTGTTACTTCGAAGCTCATTGGTAGAGCTTTAGATTCTGGTTCTAAAGGTTACAGGTTCGATCCCTGTCGATTTCCGGCGTAAGCCGGGCCACGCTTCTTTTTTGTTCCGGCCACCCTGTCACTTCGTTCAATTGGAAGGACACCAGGCTACGAACCTGGAGATTGAGGTTCGATCCCTCAAGTGACAACTTCCCCGGGGCAGCACCGCTGCCCAGGTCTAGCGGATATAGCTCAAT
>CAZTTF010000180.1:0-10651 GCA_964616365.1 uncultured Lewinella sp.
ACAACGACCAGAACTCCGTCCGGTCCACGCCAAATCCAAGGTACAGCACCCCCAGTAAAAAGAGGACCCCAGCGCCGATTATTGACTTTACCTTGCCCATTGCAATATGCATTTATCCGGGTTCCGGTCGTTTGTTATTTATTGACCACTGCGGCTACTGCCCGGGCAACGTTCTGTCCGTCCATCGCTGCGCTCAGGATGCCTCCGGCATACCCTGCTCCTTCTCCACAGGGGTACAGGGCTGGCAGGTCCGGGTGCTGGTAGGTAGCACGGTCTCTTGGTATTCTGACGGGACTAGACGTCCGACTCTCCGTCCCTATAACGTTAGCTTCTTCGGTGTAGTAGCCTTTCATCTTTCGGCCAAAGTCCTGAACGCCCTGTTGCAACCGCATGAAGATTGATTGCGGCAACAACTGGTGCAGCGGCGCAGCAATGAGTCCCGGAATGTAGCTCGTCTCCGGCAAGGAAGACGACGTTTTGCTCTTAACGAAATCGGTCAGACGGCTCGCTGGAGCCGCCTGGCTGCCATCTCCCGCAGCGAACATGCGCTGCTCAACGGATTTCTGGAATTCCAAGCCTGCAAAGACCCCGTGTTTCGCGTAGGGTTTTAAATCTTCCAGCTCTACGGCCACGACGGTACCTGAATTGGCGTAAGGACTGTCCCGGCGACTAAGGCTCATGCCGTTCACCACAATCTCGCCCGGTGCAGTGGCTGCCGGGACAACCAGGCCGCCAGGGCACATACAGAAGCTAAACACGCCCCGCTCTTTTACCTGAGTTACCAATTTGTAGCTACTCGCCGGCAGGTTCTCCTCTCGTTTCTCCTGCCCATACTGTACTTTATCAATAAGTGGCTGCGGGTGCTCAATCCGTACACCGAGCGCAAATGGCTTTGCCTCAAGCCTGATGTCATGACGATGGAGAAGTGCATACACATCGCGGGCGGAGTGGCCCGTCGCCAGAATATAAGCAGCTGCTTCCAGGCGGTAGGTATTGCCCGCTTCGTCGGCGATGCTAAGTGCGCGTAAGTCCTGGTCGTCCCGTTCCAGATCCATCAATCGGTGCCCAAAGCGGATTTCTCCTCCGTGCTTCAGGATGGTTTCGCGCATATTGGCCACCACTTTAGGTAGTTTATTTGAACCAATATGGGGGTGTGCGTCAATCAGGATTTCGGGTTGTGCTCCGTGCTCAGCCAGTAGCTTGAGCGCTTTGAGGTAGTTCCCCCGCTTAAGGCTTCGGGTGTAGAGTTTTCCGTCAGAATAAGTACCTGCCCCTCCTTCACCGAAGCAATAGTTAGAATCAGGGTCGACCTCTCCGAATTGCTGGATAGCCCTCAGGCTTCTCCGGCGGGCCTGTACGTCTTTTCCCCGTTCAATGACAATTGGCCTGAGGCCCAGTTCGATGAGTTCCAGGGCGGCGAACATCCCTGCCGGCCCGCAACCTATAATGGCCACTGCCGGGCGGTCAAAAACATCCTGCAAACCAGCCAGGTAGGGTGTTTCCGGGGCAAACTTCGTATCCGGGGAAAGCACTTCAACCCGCAGACGATAGACGGGCCTGCCGCGGGCATCAATACTTCGGCGTAGTACTCGGTATTCGCCCAAATCTTCCGGAGCAATTTTGGTCTGCCGGAGCAGCGCCCTGCGCATAGCCTCTTCATTGTGCAATTCTGCGGGAGCGAGTTTTATTTCAACCGTTTGAGCCATGGTGCAAAGGTAGCCTTCGTTCGCATAACGGTATAAAGGGTTTAGACGGTAGAAGCTATCTTGGCGCTCGGATGTACCATTACCCACCTTTGTCAACACTTGTTTCCAGCCCGAAAAGCTGGATAAGAAACCCGCCCTGATTTCACTACACCCAAACCTCGCGTTATATTAGCCGCTCATGCAAACTGATAAGCCAACTACTATAAACACTTCCACGGAGGCAACACCGGGAACCAGCATCAAAGAATGGTTTCGGGATTTTATGAACCTGCGGGAAGGCAGTGACCGCGACGGAGCCATCCAGTCCATTGTCAGCGGTAAATTGATGCGGGGATCGAATGCCTGGATGCTGGTATGTTCGATCATGATTGCCAGCCTTGGCCTCAACCTTAACTCTGGTGCCGTCATCATCGGGGCGATGTTGATCTCTCCCTTGATGAACCCCATTCTGGGGGTTGGGCTAGGTATTGGTACTAACGACCGGGATTTACTCTGGCAGGCACTGAAAAATTTTGGCATCGCAATTGCCATCGCGCTCATTACCAGCATCCTGTACTTTGCCATTACGCCGATAGACGTCTTCACTGAAGAGATGCGCTCGCGAACAGAACCTACGATTCTGGATGCCCTGGTAGCTGTTTTCGGGGGGCTGGCCGGTATTATTTCCGTCACGCGACTAGACAAGACCAACGCCATACCGGGAGTAGCAATCGCTACTGCTTTGATGCCCCCGCTTTGTGTAGCGGGATATGGCATTGTGCTTTCGTTTTCCAACGTAGAAGAGGGCCTTTCTGTGTTCTGGCGCGCCGGCTACCTGTTCTTCCTCAACTCCTTCTTTATTGCCATCACGGCCTACCTGATTATCCGCTTACTGCGCTTCCCTTACCGGAAGTACGTCAACAGCAGAGAAGCTTCAAAAAGTCGACTGATCATTGGTCTTGTCAGTATCCTGATGATCTTGCCCGGCGCTTATATTTTGAACAATGTACTGGTTCGGCAGGTCCAGGAACGAGCTGCGCGTGATTTCACCGAAAAGTATTTCCCTAACAGTAGGTCTACCTACCTGCTTAATTTAGAAGATGAGGAGAATCCTTTATTGATTTTCCCCGTCAAGGACCGTCTCCTGGACGCCGATAGTCTTAAATTCTACGGCACCATTTTGCAAAAGGATTATGGTCTGGAGAACGCCAGGATCGTTACCGACACCAGTTTCACCGCCAACCAGATGGCGGGCATTCAGGGTAAACTCTCCAATATGGCTAATTACGGCAACCGCATCTCCGGCTTGGAACGACGGATCGTGGAGCTGGTAAGTAAACAGCAAGTTTTGAGCGCACAGTTTACTGGTATCCGTGCAGATAGTAGCCTTGCTGCCGGTGTTAGCGAGCGCTTAAAGATTGCCTTCCCGGGGGTAGAGGTCGTACACCTGGCGCGCGCGCGCCAGGACTCAACTACCGCACCGCCACTGGTAGCAATACAACGCAGTTGGCCAGGCAGACGGCCAACACTGTCCCAAAGGCAGGGAGAACGAAGTCGCATGCAACGCTACCTCCAATCTGAGCTTAAAGCAGATACCGTTTACCTCATTATCGAGCAGAACTGATTTTTCGGCGCGATTTAAGACTACAAATGCGCTTCAGATTAGTTTCAATTGCAACTATCAGCACGTTTACCTGTTGTTTAATCAGCGGTTTTATAGCAACAAGAACTATCCTATCGTACCTTGTCGCCTTTACTGTCACTGGCATCCTGCCACCCCGTACATTGTATAAATCACTCATTCCAGATGGAGAACGGCATTCTTACCGAAACACAACAAAAAGACGCAGACCTTATCGAGCTGCTCCTCGAAAAGGTTGTTAAGAAAAAGGGTTTTGAAAACATTTGCGCCAACGCTGACGGCTACGACACTCCCGCCAAGATCCGCCGAAGCAAGGATACTGAAGAGTACTTCATCCCGGACTGTACCGGAGAAGTGAACGGACGTAAGTCGTACTTCGAGCTTGGGATGAAAACTGAAGATGAGCGTTTGTTAGTTACCAAATGGCGCTTGCTCTCCTCCCTTGCTAACTACAAGCACGGGAAACTCTACCTCGCAGTACCCCGCGGCCATATGGCCTTCACTAACCGCATCCTGAACGACTATCCGATTCAGGCTGAAGTGGTGAAGATCTAAATGAGCCCATCAATTAAAAAGCCCCGGTTTCCAACGTGAGACCGGGGCTTTTTTGGTAATAAACGTCTTGTCTTAATACCATCAACAACCTCCGGCGGATGAAATCAACAGCACCCCTCCAACAACCTGAATCGTGATTTCGCTCAGTTCTTGCGAGAAATATAGTCGACCATACGCTACCTCCTCCAGTATCATATAATCTTCCTCCTCCGGTGACCGTGTTTTATCCAATGATGCTGAAAGCCCGAAAAAAGCCTCTCCCAGCAGGTAGCCATCATTGAGGGTGCCAAGCGGGATCGACCAAGTAGATCCTCCCCAGCCTTCCCCGTACTCATCAACGCGGACAATCCCATATTCGTAACGATAAACTGCTTGTTCACGAAAATTCACCTGAGGGCCATCTGGAGCAAACAGCTTTTTGGGTGGCCCGGCAACCTTTTCCAGCCAATCATCGATAGAGAGGCCGGGTTCGGAGGTCCCTAATGGCGGCAAATAGAACAAATAGCCGGCAAAGAGCCACCCAGACTCCCCTTGATAGTTGACCTCGACGTAATTATCGCTCATACTCCAGGGCTGCGACTGGTGCTCATCGTCATATATCTCTACTGAAAATGCTTTGATAACGGGAAGGTCAATGCGATCACCGTAGTTCCCGGTAAGCTCAACCTCTCCACCGTAAGGAATAACGCCAATTTTCTCAGCTCCTGAATGCCCGGCTGACCGGAGGGTCAGCCCCGAAGGTGCCCAGACATACTGATTCGTCTGAGCGGACAACGTGTACAAACCCGATAAACACAGCAACAGTGAAAATAAGTAACGCATGGTAGTTTGATTTTGCTAAGGCAAAAATGGGAGGATGCCCCCGGACGAAGTACAGCCAACTAGGATTCGCCAGTCAAAAACGAGAATTCGTAAGGTGGCCCCTAAGTGGTTCAAATCAGCTGGCAACCCAATTCATCCCTGAAAAGATAACGATGGTAGAAGAAAGGACGTAAAAAGCTGCATCTCTTTATAGGTTTACCCTTACCAAACACCCCACTTATCATGTTTTCCGCCATTTCACGCGCCTTTACTGAAGCCTTCCGCAATCTGCGCAATAATTTTTTCCAAACTTTCCTTTCCGTTCTAGGTGTCATCATTGGCGTTGGTGCGCTGGTGGCCATGTTAGCCATGATCGACGGCCTGGAGGCTTTTGCCCAGGAAAGAATTGCTGACCGTAGCTCGCTGGAGAACCTGATCATTGTCCCTAACACACAAACCAAGGTTGATGGCATCAGAATGAACAGAGATACGATTGCGGAGCTTACACCCGCCGTTATGCAGGAGCTATTGGACAGCCTCCCCTACCCGGCTACGGGAGAATTAGGCTACCAGAATACGAGCATAGGCTACACTGCCGATAGTAGTAAGCTTGGTCTGCGCATCTTTGCCAATACACTGCCTTCTCTTGATCCTCCGGCAGATAGCATCTTTATCGCCGGAGGTCCTTATACTGAAGCAGCTTCTGCTGCGGGAGCACGTGTTGCCTTAATTAACGAACAGCTCGCAAAACGCCTGCTCCCGGAAGGTGATACCATGGCGGCCAATGCCCTTGGCCGGCAAGTGTATCTTTTCGGAGATTCCCTGACGGTTACCGGCATTTACAAAGAAGAGGGATCAGAGAACCTCTCGCTCAACTTTCCGTTGGCCACTATGCCACTGATGGCGGATGCCCCCAAAGCTTACCCCAGCATAAACCTGGCGCTTGGAGAAGTTAACAACGTCCTTCCTGCACAGGAGTATATTGATGGCTGGCTTAAACGCCACTTTAGCGAAATTAATGAGCCCACGAGCACATATACGCAGACCGGCTATCTGGAACAATTAGCCGAAGGTATCCTTGTCTTCCGTTTGGTCATGGGTTTCATTATCGGTATTGCGGTTGTAGTCGGTGGTGTCGGGGTAATGAACGTGCTGCTGATGTCAATTTCCGAAAGAACGCCGGAGATTGGCGTTAGAAAAGCGGTAGGAGCTAACCGGCGAAATATTGTAATCCAGTTTTTATCGGAGTCCATCGCCATCTCCACCATCGGATCTTTTTTTGGAGTAATTCTCGGGATGGGGGTTGCTCTGATCGCAGCTCCGATACTTAACATGGTAATGGAGGACGTACAATTCCGGGCAATCTTCTCGACCAACACCCTACTGGTTGTCTCCATCGTAGCGATCGTTGTGGGGGTTGTCTTTGGCACCTATCCCGCGCGCAAAGCAGCGGGGCTTGACCCCGTGGAGGCAATCCGGCGGTAAGCTGTCTACTCAAACGAAAAATAAGGAAGCAGCTGGTCCCGGTTTGCGTCGGTGATCAGTCGGATTCGGCTGAGGTCTTCCGGCCCCGAAAAAGGACCGAACTTCTCCCGGTTCTTGACGATTACATTCGCCAGATTACGGCTGATGTAAGGGTGCTCTTTCAGTTCATTAAAGCCCGCGTAGTTGACCGCAATCTTGCGCGTAACTTCCCCCACCCTGAGATAAGGTAGAATTTGCTGGAAGGTTGAATCTGGCAGATCAGGTGTTCCGGCAATTTGCTGCAGGGAGTAGAAGCCACCGAACTTGAGCCGAAACCTCACGATACGTTCTGCACGATAATCACCGATACCCGGGAGCTGTTTCCAGGCGGACAATCCGGCAGTATTGACATCTAATGCCCCTGGAGCCAATGTAACTGCCTTCGGAGAGTTTGTGTAAGCTACTGGCCCTGATTCGGGCGCGAGCGCCGGTGCAATGTCAGGTAAAGGAGCAAGGGCGACAAGAGGGATGACCGCTTCTACAAGCGCTGAATCTAGCGCCCGGACCCGCCTCAGGTCCGTTGCCCGCCGAAAGGTAGTGCGTCGGTCTCCCCGGTACTTCGCGAAGCTTTGTGCTTGCCAGCGTGGGAACCCCAAAAGGACGAGACTATCTGCAGAAATGGTGTTGGGGTCAAAAGTAAAACGCTCCACGGGAACCGCCGCAGGCGTTTCGGCGGGAGGAATCTCCGCCAGCCCAACCAAATGATCCTTTTGCTGATCAGACAGTGTTGCTAGCCGTCGGATGTCCTCCGGTTTACGGAAGGCGCTTCCGAAGCGCGCTTTACTACGGTAATTCACGAAGGCTGCTGCCTGCTTGGGGCTAAGGCCCAACCGCTGCAGTTCCTGCAGCGAAACCACATTGGGATCAAAAGCAAAACTTTGCACCTGCGGCCGCGCCCGCTTTTTCTGCCCACCACTATCGGCAACGTATGCCAGAGGGATCAAGCGGGCTTTGTCATCGTCCGACAACACAAACAATTTGCCAATATCTGCGGGAACCCGAAAAGCCGTTTCACGACCTCCCCGGAACTTGAGCCAGCTTGCGGCCTGCTTTTCACTCAGTCCCAAGCGGATCAGTTCTTCCGCTGACACTTCGTTAGGATCGAAAGCAAATGCCTCCGGCGCAGGCCGGTACTGCTTCCGCTCCATCGTCTTTTCCGCAGTTCGCAAGCGTTGTGCGGCCAAGCGCGTCTCCTCAGCTAAAGCAGTTGGCGTTGAAAAAGAAAAAAACACCGTTACGGAGCACGCACCCACTAGCAACGCCAGCAGCGCAATGCGCTGGCTGCGAGGGTAAGCCCCGTAACGGTATCGTGTCATGCCCGTATGCTTATAATGGTAAGGTAAGGGTGGCAAACTGAGCCCAGACGCCCCCCATTAATGCCAGACAAATTGCCCAGTAGCCCGTATGGATCAGCATGTACTTCCAGCTCTTGCGCTCAAACAAACCATTGACCCAAAGTACTGGCCCAACAAAAAAGAGGGCGAACAACAGCCCATGAAAGGCGCCGTGACCAAAGTGCAGATGGTGTTCATACAGACCCGTGAGGGCATTGATTTCATCAAGTTTAGTCATTAGCTCACTGCCTTCCACCATCCATTGGTCCATGGCCGATGTGCCAAACATCCCCGATAAGGCAGTTTGATGAACAGTAAAGATGGGGACGAAGCACGCGATGAAGAAACTGTACAACAAGGAGAGGCCAAAGATTTTGCCCATGTTGCCATTGGCGATTTCCTCGTCAGATAGCCCGGCTTCTTTCTGCCAGGTTTTGTGAAAGCCCATTGGGCCGTAGTAGACAAAACCAACCGCCAAAGGAATAAGGGCGATCGGTAATGCCAACCATAGGTTAGCGATAATCATGTTTAAGCTAGATTGGTGAATGTTTGGCTAAACATACAATTAATTGTTTGTTTTTATAAAACTTAACCTGCTTTTTATCCGCCAATACTCGTCATACTCGCAAAAATGCCTGATTGCTGCTCAAGTCGCTCAGTTTCATGACCGTCTTTATGCTTTCCTTGGACAAAGTCTACGATCAGGCCCCTCAGGTCATCTGCGGAGGCACCTGCCCTGAGCAACGGTAGCAGTTCCAGTCCTTTGGTTGAGTACAGGCAATTGAGCAAAGTTCCTTTAGGCGTCAGACGCAGACGGTTACAGCTACCGCAAAGGCTCCGGCTGTAGGCCGGAATGATCCCCACCCCGCCGGTGAACCCTGGCACCCGATAGCGTAGCGCACTCGCGTGGGCTTCTCCTGCCTCGGGGGCTAGATCCGGATAGGTTTCCTTGATCCGCGCCAGGATATCCTGAGCAGATAGGAATAGGTGGTGATTCCCGTCGTCATCATTAAAGGGCATCGCTTCGATGAAGCGAACATCCAGCTCCTTATCTCGGGTAAGCGCGACAAAGTCAGCCAGTTCGTCATCGTTAGTTCCTTTGAGTACCACGACATTGATCTTAGTCCTGGCTCCTCGATCCAGTAACATCTCCAGAGCGTTCCAGGTGCCATCAAACTCATCCCTGCGGGTAACGGCAAAAAAACGGTCCGGGCGCAAGGTATCCAGGCTCAGGTTGAAGTTGGTGAGCCCGTCCTCCATCAACTGATCGAGGTGTCGAGGCAGCAGGATGCCGTTAGTTGTCATGGCCAACCGGGGAAACCGTTTGCTTAGGCCATGGACCAGTTCCGGCAGATTCCGTCGGGAGAGTGGTTCTCCGCCCGTAAGACGCACTTTGTTTACGCCAAGATCCGCCAGAACATCTGACAGATGTAAAATCTCCTCAAACGTCAGGAGTGCTGACCGGGGAGAAAAGTCGATACCCTCGGCAGGCATACAGTACCGGCAGCGCAGGTTGCAACGATCCGTTACCGCGAGGCGGAGATAGGTAGACTGTCGGCCGTGTGTATCGAGGAGGCTGGGCATGGTTGCAAGGTAAGGAGTGCAGCTCGTCTGGAGCAACAATTCTCAATTATGACACAACTGCGCAACCCATTTCGTCCTAACTTTGTATTCATATCCACAAGCGACAACCGTCAGCCGATTCCCCGTCAGCTGACAACCGTCAACCAATAACTGTCAACCGACAACCGATAACTGCCCACGGCCAACCGCCAACCGCTTATGATCGATCTTCCCGTAGCCCCCTCCCGCAAAGACCGTCAACGTAAACCTGACTGGTTACGTGTCAAACTGCCCATTGGGCCGGACTACAAAAGAGTACGCGCGCTGGTGGATGAGTATAACCTCCATACCATTTGCCAAAGCGGTAACTGCCCCAACATGGGGGAATGCTGGGGAGCAGGAACTGCTACCTTCATGATCCTGGGTAATACTTGTACCCGTTCCTGTAGCTTTTGTGCCGTAAAGACTGGCCGCCCGACGGAGTATGATACCGACGAGCCCCGGCGAGTAGCTGAAGCTATTGACCTGATGCAGGTAAAGCACGCCGTCCTGACGTCCGTCAACCGTGACGAGCTCAAAGACCGCGGAGCGGAGATCTGGTACCAGACCGTCCGCGCCATTAAGGAGCGGACGCCACAAACCACTATTGAGACACTGATCCCCGATGTACGTGGTAATTGGGATGCGCTCTACCGTATGATCGAAGGTGGTCAGGAGGTAGTTTCCCATAATATGGAAACCGTTCGCTCCCTTTACCGCAAAGTTCGCCCACAAGCCAAATATGATCGTAGCCTGGAAGAGCTACGCCGGATCAAGGAGGCTGGTAAGCGTACCAAAACTGGTTTTATGGTTGGGCTCGGAGAAACAGAGGAGCAGGTAGAGGAAATTCTTGACGACCTCGCTGCCGTTGGCGTCGATGTGGTTACCATCGGCCAGTACCTGCAGCCGACAGCCATGCACCTCAAGGTGGAATCCTTTGTCACCCCCGATACCTTTGCCCACTACAAAGCGCTGGGCATGGAGAAAGGGTTTGACTTTGTTGAGAGTGGACCTCTCGTTCGTAGTAGCTACCACGCGGAGCGGCACCTTTAACTTGCTGGGAGTTCGATGGTATTTTGAGTACCGGTTCAGTTGGCGAGCAGCGCCATGTCTAATCTCGTACTCACCTATACCCTACCACCCGGATTACAACTCGGCTGCGCCTGCCTTTCCATCCGGGGATATGTAACGTTTGACTCCTTCGGAGTCTTTGGTATCTTGCAACCATTGCAACCATTGCAACACTGCAACCACTGCAACCTCCATGCGGCCCATCAAACGAACAAACTACCAGCCTTCCGGCCTCAACTCCCCAACGCCCATTGGCACGCTCGTCTTCCTACGCATTGCGGTCGGACTGCTGGGTGCGGGTGATATTTTGGGCAATGGTATCTACTGGAATTGGTACAAGAACAGCTACCACAATTACACCTTCCCCTACTACGGCTTTGAGTGGGTCCAACCCTTTCCGGAACCCTTCATGTCTATATTCTTTCTCCTTGGCTTTG
>CAZTTF010000181.1:0-18816 GCA_964616365.1 uncultured Lewinella sp.
GGCCGCCTCGGGGTCATCCTGGTCACTAAAATCACGTACCGGGAGCTGAAAATCAAGATGCGCAGTTACCCGCTGCACGGGCCCCTCCGTCCCGGAAATAAATACGGTCCGCATGGCGTCACAGGCTGACACTAAGGCGCCAAAAGCCTCCTTCATCTTAACCTCGTCCAGTGCTTGCCGAAAGGTAAAGGAGAAAGCCATGTTGTTCATGGGGCTGTCGGGCGCAAGTTGCTGCCCGAGCCAAATGAGGTGCTGGCTGCCGGATAATGCGTTGTCTGGTCCTGAGGCCTGGCTCATGCTTACGCTGTTTTTACCCGCTGAATGTAATCGGCCATCGCCTGGATGGTGATGAAGTTCTCGATGGTCATATCCATTGGATCCACCTGAATAGCAAAAGTCTCCTCCAGGTAAGCGATGAGGCGGATCATGTCCATGCTTCCCAGCAGGGCGCTGGCGAGCAAATCTTCGTCAGGGGCAATGACCAGCTCCGGGTTATCGGCGTGGAACTCCTTGGCGATATAGGCGGCGATTGTTGAGGTCATCAGGTAATATTTAATAGGTAGGATAAAGGGGTAAAGGTCAGGGCAGGAGGCTTATTCCCGTTGGGCAAGTTGCGCTCGCAACTTTGGCCGGCTGATTTTCCCGGACCCCGTCCGGGGCAATGTAGTCACAAAAGTTATTTCTTCCGGCAGGGCATACCAGGTCAGGCTCTGACTGGCAAAGTCCCTCAGGCCCTTGGGGGTCAGGGTTGCTGCCGGTTGCAAAATGACAAAAGCGTGGAGTTGCAGCGTTCCTGCAGTATTTGGGAGCGCGAGGACCACCGCTTCGGCAACTTCTTCATGCGCCAGCAGCTTTGACTCGACAGCATCCAGTTCAATGCGGTATCCCCGAACTTTCACCTGATTATCGATCCGGCCGAGGAAGTGCAGATTGCCCGTGGCATCTCGCTGAACGCGGTCGCCGGTCCGGTAATAAAGAGTACTCTCCGGATCTCCAGCGGCGCGGTAAAAACGGCGGGCAGTAAGGTCCGGACGATTCCAGTATCCCTCCATCATGGTCGAACTACTGATCAGTAGTTCCCCGGCGGTCCCATCGGTAACGACTTCCCCTTCCGGGTTCAGGATCAGGTCCGCGGTTTCTTCCCAAACCTGTCCGATAGACACATGGGCATCGCCTACGGGTGGTGCGGGGAGGTGATAATAGGTACAAACATTTGTTTCGGCGGGGCCATAGGCATTGCTGATGTTGGCCGTTGGCAGCAACTGCATCAACTCCCGGATGTACTTTGGGGCAAAGGGTTCGCCGGCGTAGACGATCCAGCGCAGGGCCGGCAGCTGCCGGCCTTCCAGCGCTTTGCTCTGCAGCATTTGGGTTAATGCCAGCGGAACGGAGTACCAAACCGTAATGGCTTCGGCCTCGATCAGTGCTGCCATGCTGGCGGGAAAGATAGTGTGGCCGTCAGAAACAATGACGGCGGTAGCGCCTGCCAGGGGCGCTACGAATAATGCGGGGGTGGACATGTCGAAATAAATCGGCGCGTGACCGCCGACGACATCTCTGGCCGTCACTCCGTAGGTTTTGGCGAAGAGCCGGGCAAAGGCCAGGCCGGAGGCATGGGTATGCATGATCCCCTTAGGCTTCCCCGTGGACCCGGAGGTGTACATGATGTAAGCCAGATCGGCTGGCTGACTGGGGTAACGGTGCTCAGGGTCGACAGAGATAGCAAAAACCTCCTCCCAGGAGAAGTTAGCCACATCATCCAAAGGTGCGGATAGCCCTACTGTTCTTTTTAGTCCGGCTTTTTGCACCTGCGCCCGCGCCAGCAGTTTTGCCTGCGCTACACTGGTTACCAGCACCTCTACCCCACAGTCTTCCAGCTGGAACAATAACCGCTCCGCAGGAGCTTTGGGATCAAGGGGAACGTAAACTGCTCCCGCATGCATAATGCCGTGCAGCGCGAATGCGCTGATGATACTCCGGTTCAGGCATACGCCCACCCGGTCTCCGCGTCGGATTCCCAGCTGGTGCAGCACTGCCGCCGTTTGACGGATCTTAAGGGCCGTCTCGGCATAAGTGAGTTGTTCCCGTCCACAGCGAAAGGCAACCTTATTGGGGTTGCCTTCCGCTGCGGATAATACCGTATCTGGCAATAATGAGATCAAAGACCGAGGTATTTAGCGATGATGTTTTTCTGTATGTCAGATGTGCCAGCATACATCAGTCCGCCTACGGCGTCCCGTAAATTCCGGTCAGCGTCACCGCCACCGAGATAACCATCTCCACCACGGGTGCGCAGGGCGTCCAAGCTGGAGGCGACAAACGATTCACTGAGGTGCAGCTTCAACATTGCAGCCTCCATCACGGCAGATTCTCCCTGTTGCTTCATCCAGGCTACTTTGTACAGTAGTAGTCGGGCAGTTTCCAGACGCACCCGCATATCCACCAATCGGTGGCTTACGGCCTGAAATTTACCGATCGACTGGCCAAATTGCTTACGGGTTTTCGCATACTCCACCGACTCCTCCAACTGGCGCTGCATGGCCCCCAGTTGAGAAGCCATGATACAGCAGCGGTCGTACTCCAGGCTGTGGTTGGTGATGGCGAAGCCAAGGCCCGGTCGTCCGAGAATGGCGCTATCCGGCAGGAAGCAATCCTTAAATTCAAAGCTTCCGATAGGCACTGACCGCATGCCCATTTTATCCTGTTTCTCGCTCTGGATGAATCCGGGAGTGCCTTTGTCTACCAGGAAGGCAGAAATTCCCCACGCCCCGTGGTCGGGGTTCGTGATCGCAAAGATCATCACGATGTCGGCAATCGGCCCGGCGGTGATGTAGCGTTTGTGTCCGTTAAGAAGGTAGCCACCTTCCACTTTTTCGGCACGCAGTTTCATGGCCATCACATCGGATCCAGCCTCTACCTCAGTAAGGGCGTGGGCACCAACAATTTCACCGCTGGCGAGCGCTGGCAAATAGCGTTGTTTCTGTTCTTCGTTGCCGAAGTCTCTGATCGGCACCTGGACCGTCCACATCTGGGCGTTCAGGGCAAGGGCAAGGCCGTTGTCCCGGCAACCGTATCCGAGGGCTTCCATCCCGAGCAATGCGCGGAGGAAGTCGACCTCCTCAAACGGCCCGCCGTATTTGGCGGGCAGCGCCAGGCCTTGAATACCGAAGTCAGCACACTTTGCCCACAGCTCGTAGGGAAAGCGTTGGTCCCGATCATCAGCTTTGGCGTCTCCGTTGAGTTCTGTTTGAGAAAACTTCGTGACTCGTTCTCTGAAATCAAGGTATTCCTGTGGCCAGGTGAAATTCATGCAGGTGGTTTAAAACTTATACCGCAAGGTACTCTTAAAAAAGAAAGGTACTCCTGGCGTGAAGTGAATTTCTTCGACGCTCATCGGCTCATCCCGCAGGCGGGATTCGGTAGCGAACTGGGTTTCATTCCACTCTACATCGAGGAGGTTCTCGATGACGAAACCGACGGTGAGGTTACCGATGTCGTAGCTGGCATTCAGGTCAATAACGGTATAGCCTTCGGCGACTATGCTGTTGTCTTCATTCGCCGGACGGTCCCCCAGGTAACGGAACTGGAGACTACCACGGTATTTGGGCTGACGGACAGAAAGCCCACCAGTAGCGGTGTACACTGGTGCCAGCGGGATCAGGTTGGCACCTTCGGGATCTTCTACGGAGCGGGCGAAGGTGTAAGTACCATCCGCGTTAGCGAAGAGCCAATCGTTCAGCTGGTAACGGAAGCCCAGGTCAACGCCCTGACGACGCGTCTGGCCGCTAGGCTCGACGATACCGGCGTCGCCGACGTAGACGAACTCCTGTTCAAGGAAGAGGTACCACAGGGCAGCGTTGGCCAGTAACCGCTTGGCTGGCTTGAAGTTGATGCCGAGGTCCGCGCCGTAGGCTGCGGGCAGGATATCGCGGTCTTCGCTAAGTACAACCCGGGTATCGTTGGAGTGGAAGCCTACACCCGTTTTCAGGAAGATCTGAGTATTAAGTCCTGCGTCATAAACGAAGCTCAGCTTTGGAGAGAATGCTCCCTTAGACTGTCCCTGGTTGTTGTACAGAGAGTCCAGTGCATCAACATAGTTGAACTTAAAGTAGTCGTAGCGCAGGGAAGGCTGGATGGACCAGTTACCGAACTCGAAATCCATTGCCGCGAAAGCGAAGGCGTTGCGCTCTTCGATGTCACCAACCTGAATGTTCTCCAGCGTCGTACGGCGATTAGCCGTACGGGAGAGCAACACATCATCATTATCATCTGCCCGCAGTCCGGCGCCAATGGAGAGGGTGGCGCTGCCACTACCTACATAAAGTGCCTTGTTGTAGCTGGTTTGCAGACCGAAGATGTTGCGGTTCTCTGCCTGGCGGATCTGATCGGCATTAACCGGGTCTTCCAGAAAGAAGGTAAAGTTGCTGAACAGTTCGAAATCGTAATGCGACCAAAAAGCAGTGCTCTTCAGGAATCCTCCGTCTTTCAGCGGGTGCGTCGTATTGAAGGCTACATTCGTCCGGCTAGTGCTTCCACCTTCGGTATCGTCAATAGCGCCAAAGCGGGAGATCAAACCGGCATCTACTGCACGTTGCGGGATTTGGCCAGAGGCATCCCAGGTACTGGTGAAGTGGGAAGCCAGGACGGAAATCTTAGTTCCATCCCCTAAAAAGGAGGTGTACTTACCCATGACGTTTGCCCGGGAGAAGTTCTGCGAACTTTCAAAGGGGCCATCACTAAGCAGGTACTCGCCCGCCAGGTAGGCGTGCTGATTGGTGGTGTCCAGCAGGTTAAACATACCCATTGCACGGAGCGTGTTGAACTGTCCGGCATCAATACCAATCATGGACTGATCCAGGCGGTCTTTAGTTTGGAAGCCTACGTAGCCAGCAGTAGCAAAGTTTCCTTGCTCGGCGTAGTAAGGGCCTTTGCCAAAGTCAATCTTGTCGATGGTTTCAGGGATAATGAAGTGCAGGTCAGCGTAGCCCTGGCCGTGCGCGTGTGATACCATGTTAACGGGCATTCCGTCGACGGAAAGGGCTACATCTGTTCCATGATCGATATCGAAGCCGCGTAGGAAAATTTGCTCTGCCTTACCACCGCCAGCGTGCTGGCCGATGAACAAGCCGGGTACTTTGCGGAGAATTTCCTGAGATGACTGAACGGGCGTCAATGCCAGATCGATGCGAGAAACAACATTCACGTCGCGGCGTCCGCGCTTAACGGTAACCTGTCCCAAATCATAGGGAGCAACTTCAAGGGTGATGGGGTAATTGGCCGTTAAATCGTCCACGACAAACTGGACAGGTTCGAAGCCCAGGAGGGACACCTGCAGGGTATCGCCTTCCGAGATGCCCTCAATAGCAAACCGGCCACTTTCATCTGAGTGGGTGTGCACTTGCGTGCCGAGTTTGAAAATGAATGCGCCAACGGCGGGGATGCCTTTCTCATCCTTTACTTCGCCCCGAACCTGAGCCGAGACGATTCCGGAGCCAAGTAGGCAGAAAAGAAGAAAAGTTGATAGAGCAACAATGCGGTGAGGGTTTAACATCAATGTGTGTTTTCGGGTAGGTTATGCCCTTGAATGTATTACAAAATAGTAAAGCCTCCCAGGTAGTGAGAGTGATAAAATGCGGAGGAAACCTTTTGACGAAATCAAACGATTCAGTACGATCAGTCTCGTCCAGGTCTAATCTTAAGACTTTAAGTCAAAGGACAGACAAATTCATTTCATCTCACAATTTCCACAACATCTTTGTTAGACGGCCGACCTATTCCGTTTCTCAGACAAACTTTCGTGAATTATCACCAATCTCTTGTATGAAGGGATGCTTAATGGCTTTCCGGCAATTTTCAGGCTGGCAAATACAAGGATTTTGTCGCAAAAATCAGCTCTGCGACCTGCTTCCTGACCATAAGCTGGTGGAGAAGAGATAACTTGTGGAACCAAGCTATCTGGATTTCTCCGTCAACCCTTCATTCGCAGTAGCTTTTCGGGAACGTCCTGCTTTATTAGTTTCCAGCGGCTCACCGAAATGACAAATGCCCGTATTGTTTCGGGTTTAGTCCGCCGATCAAGGGGTGAAGTCCCGGAGGCACACCAAGTTGCATTTTACATGAATGATCTGAAGAAAATTTATGCCATCTTAACCACTGCAGAACGCAGGGTTTTAGCGCGACTTACCGTTGCCTTGCTGATCATCGGCTTGCTGGAAGTGATCGGCGTAGCCTCGATCCTGCCTTTTATGCAATTAGTGGCCAATCCCGAGATCGTGGAGAACAACACCATCATGGTGGCTATAATCGATTATTTTGGAGTAACCAATACCCGCCAGCTCATTCTCGCGGCCGGGGCCCTGGTTATTTTGCTGACCATTATCACCAACCTTGTGGCCGTTTACACTAACTGGTTCAAGCACCACACCTCATGGAAAATTGTCCACCAACTAAGCAGGAGATTAATGGCGGGCTACCTGCGCCGCCCCTACAGTTTCTTTTTGCAAACCCCCACTTCAGAAATCACCTCCTACGTTCTGGCCGAAGTAAATAGCTTCGCCAGTGGCGTAGTCATCCCTATCGTCGAGATCATTGGCAGGATAACCGTGTCGTTGGTCATCTTTGGCTTATTGTTATGGGTAGACTATAAAATCGCCTTGGTGATGTTCGGTACTTTAGGCACCTCCTACGTCATCATCTACCTGTTGCAACGCAAAATTCTTTCCCGATTAGGGGAGCAGCGCATTGCGGCCAACATCGGTCGTTTCCGGGCCCTGCGCCAGGTGTTTGAGGGGATAAAGACCGTCAAAGTCTATAATCGTCAGGCTTTCTTTTTCAACCACTTCTCCAACGCCTCCGACAAATTCACGTCTCTTCAGCCGAAATACCAGGTGTTGGTGGCGACGCCTAAAAATGCGTTAGAGATCCTGGCTTTCGGGACCATCATCTCCATCACGATCTACCTCTACCTGAGCGCCGGCAACTTTCGGGCCGTTGTCCCGACCCTGAGTCTCTACGCCGTAGCGGGCTACCGTTTGCTCCCTGCGCTACAAAAGGCATTTCAGGCACTGAGTAGCTACCGGCATAACCTCCCCATTGTGGATAAACTCCACGAAAGCATTCGCAACACACAGGATGCGAGCGACTTTTCGCTCGCGCTGCCGGAGCCCCTCCCGCTGCAACGGGAACTTAGTATTCGTGGTCTGGACTACCAATATGAAGGGGCCGACCGCCTGGCACTCAAAGACATTAACCTGAGCATCTATCACGGAGAGACCGTGGCCTTTGTGGGCAGTACGGGCTCGGGTAAGACGACGTTGATCGATCTGCTCGTCGGCATTTTACAGCCGACCAAAGGTTCCGTGATGATCGACGATGAAAAACTGGAGTTTGCCAACAACCACAACTGGCGGGCGAGTCTCTCCTACGTCCCTCAGGAGGTATTTCTTTTTGACGACACCATCATGAATAACGTCTTGATGGGCGCGGTCGCAGGTGCAGCGGAGGTTGAAGAAGCATTGGACCTGGCCGATATTGGTGATTACGTCCGCAGTCTGCCCGACGGGCTGTACACCACGATTGGCGAAAAGGGCGTTCGCCTGAGTGGCGGCCAACGGCAGCGCCTGGGGCTTGCCCGAGCGTTGTTTAACAAGCCCTCAGTCCTGATCCTGGACGAGGCCACCAGCGCCCTCGACAACGTTACGGAAAGGGGCATCATCGATGCCCTGCGCAATCTTCCACGGGATATCACTACTATTGTGATTGCACACCGCCTCTCTACGGTCCAGCATGCTGACCGCATCTTCTTCCTGGAGCATGGTCAGGTTCTGGACCAGGGCACCTATGATCAACTGGTAGACTCAAATCCGGCCTTTGCTCAAATGGCTCAACTCGCATAACGCATTTAACCAACCAATTCGAATGTCCGTTTTTTACCGCATTGCCTTTATCCTCTTCTTTGCATCCTGCGTCCTCGCCCCCGCTCAACTGGAGGCGCATAAACCGGACCAGAGCTACGTTTTCCTCAAGATCTACAAATCGGCCGTCGACGGCCGCGTAGAGATCAGCACCGAAGACATTAACCGAATTCTCGGCACCAGCCTGCCAAAAAATGGGATTACCGACGCGCTGGCCATAACGGTCAACGCCCGCATGGAGGATTATCTGAGGCAACACCTCAGTTTTAGTGCTAACGGCCAGGTTGTTACTTATCAGTGGGTGGATGCCGTAGCCTTTCCTATTGACGAGGAAGACGAAGCTGACGTAATCCAGTACTATTTTGCGCTCGATGGCTTAACCGATATGCCGGCTACGCTGGAAGTTAAATATGATGCCGTGCAGGAACTACGCGACCTCCACCGGGGCGTTTTACTGATCGAACAACACTGGAAAGACGGAGTGGTCAATAACCACACCATGATCAATCACATTTTCACGCCTAGTGAAAGCAGTACGAGTCTGGACTTGCAGGACACTTCGATCTGGAAGGGCATCTGGGCCTTGATAAAACTCGGCATGTGGCACATTTGGATCGGGCTTGACCATATCCTGTTCATCGTGGCATTGATTCTGCCTTCCGTTGTACGTCGTGATCCGAACGAAGTGGGGAAATTTGGCATCTCCAAATGGCACCCTGTACCGGCTTTCAAGCCAGCCTTTTTGTACATCATCAAGATCGTTACGTTCTTCACTATCGCGCACTCCATTACCCTGGCCCTGGCAGCGCTGGAACTTGTCAATCTACCTTCCCGCTACGTTGAATCGTTAATTGCCTTTTCCATTGGCCTGGCTGCAGTGCACAACATCCGGCCAATCTTTAAGGGTAGAGAATGGGTGATCGCCTTCGTCTTCGGCCTTTTCCACGGTTTTGGCTTCGCCAGTGTTCTGGGAGAGAAAGGACTGGGCAGTGATTTCCTCGCCTACTCGCTCTTTGGCTTCAACGTCGGCGTAGAAATTGGTCAGCTGCTGATCATCTGTGCGGTATTCCCCGTGTTGTATCTGTTGCGCAAGACAAAGTTCTACCCCCTACTTCTGCTCTTTGGTAGCATCCTGCTGATCATCATTGCCCTGTATTGGACCATTGAGCGCTTGTTTGAGATTGACATTCCCGTACTTTCATTATTCTACTAATTCAGTAGCCGTCGTAGATGAAAAAATCTGACCTGTTAAGTCAGTGGAAAAAGCGCAAGGGTGCCGGCCAGGGGCCGGCAAAAATCCCCCCGCGCCCCGAAGGAACGCCTCCCCGGCCAGCGGCCGGGCAGCGGAGGCTATTTCTGTTGCAGCAACTCTATCCTGGCAACAGGTTTTACCAATACGGGCACCGTTACGACATCAACGGCCCGCTGGACACCGAAATCCTGCAACAGAGCTTCAACTGGGTGATGAATCGGCACGAGGCATTACGTTCCAGTTTTATTGACGACAATGGGGAAGTCCAGGTAGTCTTACGGGAAACAGACCGGGTCCATTTGTCGGAATATTCCGTTGAACAGCACACTCAGGAAAAGCAACAAACCGCTGCGGAGCAGCAGGAAGAGGCCTTTCTTGCACAAACCTTCGACCTGAGCCAGGACCGGCTAGTACGAGGTCTACTGATACGTTTTGCTGAAGACCACCATCGTCTGGTGCTATCTATGCACCACATCATCGGTGACCGTGGCTCCCTGCAAGTACTCGAGCAGCAGTTGTTTGCACACTACGAGCAATTACGCTCCGGAGCAGGAACCACTGCACCGCTCGCCATCCAGTATCCGGACTTTGCCCACTGGGAAGGTACCCGTACCGTCAAAGAGTCGCATTTTGACTACTGGCGAAAGCAATTGGCGGGAGAGCTACCGGTTATCGCCTTGCCGCATGATTATCCCCGGGCAGCAGCCAATACTTTCAGGGGGGCGAATCTGCGCCGGACGTTGCCTGCGGAAACAGCAGCCAAGTTGCGAAACCTGGCCAGAGCACACAACACTACCCTGTCGACCGTAGTACTGGCAGCCTACTATGCCTTCCTGTTCCGCTATACTGGCCAATCAGATATTTTGATAGGAAGCCCGGTCAGCACCCGTGACCGCGCGGAACTAGAGCCTTTGGTAGGTTTCTTTAACGAAACCGTGGTACTGCGCCAGCAGGTAGATCCCGAACAGCCCTTTAGCGGCTTGATTGATACTGTGCGTCCAACCATGGAGGCCGCACTTGCCCATAAGGAGGTTTCCTTTGACTGGCTGGTCAACGAGCTAAAGCCTGACCGGCGTGGAGGTATTAGCCCTTTTTTCCAGACCATGTATGTTTTCAACGCCGAGGCTCCGCGACGCATGCTTCCTGGGGGACTTGAGGTAAGAGATAGCATGGTCGACCTGGACACGGCTAAATTCGACCTGACACTCTTTGCTACTGATTATGGCAAAAGCGATGGCCTGCTCCTCAACTTCGAATACGCGACCGATCTTTTTGCGCCAGCAACCATGCAAGCCATGCTGGGACACCTAACGACCATCATCACCAGTCTGGCGGACCAACCTGAGACCAGCATTGGCTACGCCGAGTTACTCCCCACCTCCGAAAAAGAAGTGTTACTGGAGGATTGGAACCGTAGTTTCCTGGAGCATATAAAGATGACAGCGCCGCCGGCGCTGCTACCGGAACTGGTTCGTCGCAATGCGGAAACCTTTAGCGAGGCCGTTGCCGTCACGGACGGGACGCATTATCTCTCCTGGGCAAAGCTATTCAGCCTGGGTGCCAGTCTTGCCCAACAGTTGCTTGACCAGAACCTCAAACCGGGGGAAGCCGTTGGGTTGTATTGTGGTCGTAGTCCCGAGTTACTCACTGGTATTGTGGGTATCCACCTGGCTGGTGGCGCTTATGTACCGATTGACCCCGAATATCCAAAACAGCGCATTGACCACATCATCGGAGATTGTGGGGCAAGACTGATGGTCCATCAGCATGACCTAACTCCTCCACTCCCACCCGAAACAGCGGCTGTCGACATCCCCGTAAGTCCAGGGTCCTATGATATCGCAGACTTCCCCGAAATCGAGCGGCAGCAAGCTGCTTACCTGATCTATACTTCGGGAAGTACGGGCCGCCCAAAGGGCATCGTCATTAGCCACGACAACCTGGCCCATTCAACCGCTGCGCGCTTCCAGTTCTACACGCAACAGCCAGGTGTATTCTTACTCCTGTCCTCCTTTGCTTTCGACAGCTCGGTAGCTGGCATTTTCTGGACGCTGGCAAGTGGCGGCACCCTGGTTTTGAGTGCTCGCAGAGCAGAGCAAGACCCCGCAGCATTGGGACGGTTGGTCCAACGAGAGAAGGTAACTCACACCTTACTACTCCCCTCTCTCTACCAGCTCTTACTGGAGTTTGCCACCCCTGAATCTCTCAGCACCTTACAGACCGTGATGGTGGCAGGAGAAGCCTGCCCTTCCGCTTTAGTTGAGCAACACCACCGCTTACTACCAAACACGGTACTGGTCAATGAATACGGGCCAACGGAAGGTACTGTTTGGTCAACAGCTCACCGTATCACCCGGGCGGACAGCCAGGGAATGGTCCCTATTGGTCGGCCGATTCCCGGCATGGGCCACTATGTACTCGATGCCCGGCTTCAGCCCCTTCCTATCAATGTTGCGGGGGAGTTGTATTTGAGCGGCCGGCAACTCGCTGCAGGATACCATGGCCAGCCAGCACTTACGGCTGCTGCCTTTCAGGAAAATCCTTTTGTCCCGGGAGAACGACTTTACGGAACAGGCGACCTTGTGCGTTACCGCAAAAACGGCTTGATCGACTTTTTAGGGAGGCGGGATCAACAAGTAAAAATCAGGGGACACCGTATTGAGTTGACGGAGATCAGTAATGTCCTCGAACAATTTGAGGGGGTACGTGAGTCGGTGTTAACTGTCCGTCAGGAACAAGGTGTTCCGCAACTGACGGCCTACTACGAAGGGGCCGCTGACGCGGCCGCGCTAAAGGAGCAGTTGCGGCAGCAACCGCCGCAGTACATGGTTCCTGCCACCCTGGTGCAGATGGCAGCATTTCCGCGACTTCCGAACGGGAAGATTGACCGGCGGGCTTTGCCCGCCCCGGAGGTTCAGCAGCAAGAAGTGCAGTTCGTTGCCCCTCAGGGAGCATTGGAACAACAACTGGCCGCCCTGTGGGCGGACGTGCTGGGTGTAGAAACCATCGGCAGAAATGATAACTTCTTTGAGATCGGAGGCGACTCTCTGAAAAGCATCCGGATCATTGCCGGTGCAGCTAAACTGGGTCTAAAGATTGCGCCACACCACTTGTTTAACCACCAGACCATTGCGGAGCTGGCGCCGGCCATTGCTCTTGAAAAAGAACAGCCTGCACCTGCCGGAAGCGCCCAATATGAAGCAGCTGTCCTGTTAAGAAAAGGGGGCAGCAAGCCACCGCTTTTCTGCCTCCATTCCGGCGGCGGGCATGTTTTCTTTTACCGCGACCTCGCTTTAAGGATGGATGGTGGACGATCCGTCTACGCCGTGCAGCCCAAGGGGCTGGCCGGAGAAACCGATTTGCCACGAAGTATTGAAGAGATGGCGACTGACTACATTTCGGCCATCAAAAAGATACAAGCCCGGGGGCCTTACCTCCTGCTCGGCACCTGCTTCAGCAATGCTGTTGCCGTAGAAATGGCGCAGCAGTTGGTTGCAGGAGGAGATGAGGTACTACCGCTTATCATTGTAGATTCCAGCACCGGCACCTTCGGGCAGCCAGACACGCAGCTGGCCGGTAAAAATCCGCTTCACAGTTTACTCAACCTGATCCGGGAAGGAAGATGGGATCGGGTAAAGCGTAAAATTCAGGATCGTGCCATTGTTGCCTACCGCCGGACCATCAGTAAAGTAGACGAACAAAAGCGCAACCTCTACGGGACGATAGATAGCCTTAATAAAATCCACGCTGCCTACAACTGGAAGCCCTATGATGGGAAAGTATTGCTGATTCGAAGCACGGAGTTTGCCGGCAGGCAGGACAAAGACTACCACCTCACCAACTGGCGGGCACTTGCCACATCAGTGGACATAAGGGTAGTGGAAGGAAACCACCTGACTTTGTTCGAGGAACCATCCGCCCACGAACTGGCCCAAACGATTGACCAGTGCGTTCCTTAGCTTACCACCAAGGCCTTGCGGATACTAATTGGACTGTGCCGGATAACACTATCCAGCTCGACGAGGGGACGCACCTTTGGCGCATTAATCTGGAAACAACCACTAAACAGACAGCATTACTAAGTGCAGAAGAAAGCGCACGCTTTGCCCGGTATCGTTTTGCGCGTGACCGGGAGCGGCACGCTACTGCCAGAAGCAGCTTACGGCAGATCCTTAGCTACTATCTCAATGTCCCTCCGGCAACGTTAGCCATTGCATATGCAGCTAACGGAAAGCCCTTTTTACCGGACTACCCCACCCTGCACTTCAATCTCTCTCACGCAGGAGGGTGGGCCCTGATTGGTATAAGTAAGCAGCAAGCAATAGGCGTTGACGTAGAGCCGGTTGACCGCAGCTTTGCTGTAGCAGACTTAGTGCGGCGTTTTTTCTCCACAACGGAGATCCCGCAGATCCTTACACAGCCTGCGCATGCGCAGCATGCTGCCTTTTACCTGGCCTGGACCCGTAAGGAGGCGATCATTAAAGCGCACGGAGATGGCCTGCGGCTCCCGCTATCTTCATTTGGGGTAACGATAGGATTGGAAGAGGAAGTCCGCCTATTGCATATGGACTGGGCGCCGCAACAATGCGACGAATGGCAACTGGCCTCCTTTATGGTGGCACCGGAGGTGCCCGCGGCAGTAGCTATGCATGGTAAACTGGGGCAAATCGATTTCTGGGATTTTACCTGACTTCTGGTATGAGTGCTATGAGCCCACACCTCGGCATCGGTTTATCATCCTTTGTCTATGAATACACACTCAGACATAAGGCTTACCCAGCCACCTGGTTTGCTGATAATTCTTCTAGCAGGTGAGTGATTTTATTCTCCATAACCATAACAGACGGTAAGGCTGCGTCTTGCACCAGCGCTTGCTCCACGGCATCGGCGATGGATATGGCACTGTCAGGGTTAAAGGTGAGGGTTGGCTTGATCACCTCGTAGGTGTAGGGCAAGTCTGCGGCAAGGATAGTACAGTTGCAGTACAGGGCCTCGAGAATACCGAGCCCCAGGGTCTCCGCTAAGGAGGGGAAAATAGCATACTGCGCCCCCAGGGTTTGCTCCAGTACATCCTGATGCGGAATCAACCCCAGGTTGATGATGTGTACTCCCTCAGTTTGCAGGTGACCAACTGCGGACATGAACCGTGAATCCTGAGGAATGGTAATTCTCAGCTCGGGGGTTAATCCACGTTCGTGGAGTAATTCCCATGCCTTGAGGAGAACACCATGGTTCTTGTGGGGAGCGTCGTTGCTGACGTAGATGAAGAAAGGCTTTTTAGTGACTGTTTTCGCCCGCTCTGCCAGGGGGCCATAAACACTGAGGTCGAAGAAGGGTACGATATCGCTATCCCCGGTGTACTTGGGATAAGCCCGGAAGAATGCGCCGGCAATGGTGGTGGATTGGAACAGGAAGATATCGGTATTACCCAACAACGCCCTCAGGTACCGCTTTTTCAGGTAGTACTTAAATTTTTGCCAGGGCGTAGCCTCGGCAGTATTCATATTCGCTAAAGCTGGACGGTGAAAGTAGGTGACAACCTTGCAGCGCAGCGCATAAGGAGGAGGGAAATTGCCAAAACATAATACGCAGGCTCCTGCTTCCTTGTCCCGAACGTGCTTGCGGTATAATCGATAGCGTCCGAGAATTGTCGGGCTACCTTCAATAGCATATTCCGCATGTTGGGCGACTTTCTGACGGCGCACGAGGACCCGGTATTCGAGATTATTTGCCACCATTTCCCGTTCCAGGTACCGGAGCAGCACCAAACCTCCTCCCGTTGAAATATTCAAAGCGTCTAGGTAGATCATGTTTTATCTAGTGTTTCAGCAGGAGTCGCCAGGCAAAAGGACATAATGATCCAGACGTACAATCCAATCCCTCCTACGGAGAATAATATGGCCTCTCCCAGATTCACCAGGATGCCGGCAATAACGGGAGCAAAAGCAACCAGTCTGTTCTTATTCAACCCATGCCTCAGGAGGATAAACAGGAAGATAAAGACCAATGACCCCACCACCGCTCCGTTCTCTTCAATGATGGCCAGAAAAATCATCCCTTTTTCCACCTCGGCCTGAATGGGCAGATTAAAAACAGGATCTCTGGCAATCGATAATCCCTCCAGACTGGAGGGGACGCCAAAGCCAATGCCCGTGAAGGTGTTTTCATCAATATTATTAAGCTGCTGCAGGATCAGGAAGCCTCTACTCCCCTGGAAAGATTCCGTCAGGTCATAGCCGTTACGGCCATTCTTAAAGACGAATGCCATTACCTCTTGTTGGATCGTACTAAAGTACAAGGCACTCAATACTACCAGAGCTCCTCCTAATGCATAGGGAATCCAGCTGGAGAAAAAGGCCTTCACTTTCTCGAGGTAAGATCGTTTTAAGAGTGCCATTGCGATGGAAAAAGCAACGGAAGCGACAATAACCACGATCGCAATTCTCGCTCGGGTGAAATAGATCAACACCAAGCCCAGGAAAACGAACAGCAAGGACCAGCTGAAACGGTACAGCGCCTTACGATCAAACAAAGAAGCAAGTACAAATACCGTCGTTGTGGCGAGGTAAACGGAGTGCGGTTGGGGGTGAATAAGTACTCCCCGCAGCCCGTTGAAACGTGAAAACTCACTCCTTAAAAACCCGTATTGGGGTAAAAACAGACCAAGAAAGGCAGAAAGACTAACGATGACGACGAAGGTGTTAAAGATCAAATCGCCAAAACGAGCGTGTTCTTCCAGGTGCTGGAACCCGGTAATTAAGCCAAATACACCCAGGGTAAAGATAGCGGCCTTGAACAAGGACAGGGTTGGCAACTGACCAAACACCATACTGTTCAGCACTACTAAACCCATTACCAGGAGGAACCAGATAGTCAGGGGCGTAAACTTCTGTGTACGGAAAAAGATATTGAGGCAGGCCAGGATCAAAACACCCCACCGTCCGATCACGATCATAGGGGAATACTGAAAAATGAGTTGCCCGTTTCCAATCAAGACGATGCTGAGGCCAAGGAGGGATTGCAGGCTTCCTTCTACGCTGCGTACAGCGTTGAGTAGCAGAATGGTCATGACTAACGCCACGCCGGGTGCCCCGGCGAACAACAAGGCAAAAAATGCCAGAATGCCTAGTATCATGGTAGGCTGTATCCGAAGCCCTCCCATCACCCTTCACGGTTTTTCAACTTCCGGAGCCAATCTCGAAGTCCCGAAGGCAAATTTTTCACAACAATCAGCTTACCGAGATGCAGCCAGTGGCGAAGCTCGCGGTCCCAACGGAAAAAGTGCTTGCGGAATACGCGCATTGACTCCAGCGTGGTACGTACGTAACGGTCTTTGGAGACACCACCCCGCATATCTACTGTTGCAACCAATTCGTCGAGGTAGGTAAACGGCACGCCGGCTTTGAACAGCCGGCTCCCCCGCTCGTGATCAGCCACTATCCGAAAACTCAGGTCAAAGGGCGTTGCCCGGGCAATCTCTCCCGCAATGAACATCGCCTGATGGTGGTAAGGCTTCCGGAGCCAGAGTAAGTCCAGATGGGCTGGTTTATGCAATACCTCATAGCCAACATAGCGGCCCACCACATCACCGTAAGCAATGCCCGGAGCTACATCGGACAATCTTGCCTTGATGCGACGCAGGACATGCTCGTCGTGAAAAACATCGCCGGCATTGAGGTAAATGATCCAGCTACCCTTACTCGCTTGCGTTGCCCGGTTCATTGCATCATAGATTCCACCATCGGGTTCGCTGACAATGTGCAGACGGTCATCCGGTAAAAATGATTCGGCTACAGTAACCGTGCCGTCAGTGCTTCCCCCATCCTGAACAATGCATTCAAAATCAAGGCACGATTGTTCCATGATAGAGCTTAGGGTGCCGCGCAGGTCCTCGGCTACATTCCAGGCTACGGTTACGATGGTGAAGGTCATTCCGTCATCAGCTTTTCGTAGAAGGCCACAGCTCGGTCCGTCGCGCCGCCATCGGCGGCCAGGCAGTAACGGCGCACGGTAGCTGCCCGCAGGGCAGCGTCCAGGTCAGGGTCAGCCAGGTAGGCGGACACTGCTGCTGCAAGTTCCTCATAACTACGGGTTACGCGGACGCCCCCTTGCGCCACAAACTTCTTCAAGTGGGTGTAATCAATCAGGCGGCGCGCAGAATTCCAGTAAGGAAGCTGCTCTTCCGCATCAAAGGAAGTCAGGATGACCGGCCGGCCACACATCATGGCATCAATGCTAACGGTAGACCCTGAATTGATTACCACTGCCGCTCCGGAGAGCAGCTGGCTGAACTCACTCAGATCGTCCCGCGCAATGCTGTATAACAGGCGGGAGTCGGTATTCATCTTCGGAGGAAACAAACCGACATTGTCCAGTTTTTCCAGCGCCCGCAGGCGAGGGAGCCAACTTTCGTCGGCCATATCTCCGGTCATATTTTGGGGATGAGGCCGGATGAGTAACTGGTATGCCCCGGTGGCGGCCTGCGCCGCCAGCCATTCGACGATATCAATCTCCCGCGGGCAATACCGCGGAGCACTCATTGCCACAAAAAGATACGGCTTATCGGGCGAAAGGCCATAGTGAAGTAGTCGCGCTGGCGCAGGCTCCTGCAATGCCTCGAAGTGCCGGTCAAAGTGCGGCACACCCAGGCGGGTTAGCCGCGACTCAGGGACTTTGTAATAGTCTGCTAATTCCTCCGCCATACAATCTCCCCACACGCCGTAGACATCAGCTAGAGCAGGGAATTGCCCCTTTGCGGTAATGTTATCCCAACTCAACATGTGCAGCACGGTAGTCACACCAACAGCCTTTGCCGCCAGCAAATATTCCGGCTCCGGGCTCATTACGGGGTAGGTACACACTAACAGCCTGGGGTGTAGTGTCCGCAACTGCTCTTGCACGGCGGACGACGTTAAGGCCCACTGCTCCAGCCGCGCAAACCAGCGGCGCAGAAAGGGGAAACGCTTGGCCAGGCGGAAAGCCCTGAATTCCAGCCAATCCACCAGTTTCTTGGGCCATGCCCGATTTGGGTCCTGCTTGCGGACCATATATTTCTCCAGCAAAGCAGGATTGGCCTCGATATCGTTGAGAACAAATTTGCGCAGCTGAAAAAGCCCTCGCCGTAACCAACCTTCTTCCACCAGGTATTCTACCAACTCCACACCGGTTTCCTCTTGCACCTGCAAAAAGCCGGGGTCCATAATGTCCGGCACCAGTAAAGTTACCCGGATACCATTTTCAGTAAGCCGCCGAAGTAGTTTCGTCTGGGTGATCATCCGAACGGAGAAACCGTTTGAGAGCAGGAAGATCAGGGCTGGTGGTCGGTTGGCAGTTGTCAGTTGGCGGGTGTCGGTTGGTGGTGGTTGTTCCTTGGATGAAAGGCTGCGCAGCTATGGAAGGTCAAGTAATACTTCCGCTTGCTGCCAATCTTCCAGCGTATCGATGTTTACCTGGCGGGCATCGGTGTTTTCCACGTAGCCGAGGCGATTGCCAAAGAAACTACCGGCAAGCAGCACGTCGGTTGCGGTGATGTACACGGCGCCATCGCGGATAAAGGCGGGGGGCAGGTCTTGTCGGCGAGGGATGACCGAGCCTGGTCCCTGTGCAGGGGTAAGCAGCGCATCGCCTTCATCAATGAATGCCCAGTTGGGG
>CAZTTF010000182.1:0-9554 GCA_964616365.1 uncultured Lewinella sp.
CAGACGATTCACCTTATTCTGGATAAGGTCCGGGATGTACAGTTGATCGGAGGCATCTCGAAAGAGTTGATCATCGTTAACGATTGTTCCTCGGATGATACCGAAGGAGCGATTGCGCGCTACCGCTCGGCCAATCAGGACCTGGACATTCAGTACTACGCGCATGAAGTGAATAAGGGCAAGGGAGCCGCGCTGCATACCGGAATCAGCCGGGCCAGCGGCGAATACCTGATCATTCAGGATGCTGACCTGGAATACGATCCGGAAGAGTATAACGACCTGCTCAAACCAGTATTGTCAGGTTTTGCGGACGTCGTTTACGGTAGCCGGTTTCAGGGCAGTAAACCTCACCGGATTCTCTTTTTCTGGCACACCATTGGTAACAAGTTCCTGACCTTTTTGTCCAATGTCTTTACCAACCTCAATCTAACGGATATGGAGACGTGCTACAAGCTGTTTCGGACGGATATGATTCAGGGACTCAAACTCAGAGAAAACCGCTTTGGTTTTGAACCAGAGGTTACGGCGAAGATCAGCCGCATCCCCCGGATTCGTATCTACGAAGTGGGCATCAGTTACTACGGTCGTACTTACGAAGATGGGAAGAAGATTGGCTGGAAAGATGGCGTTCGGGCCATCTACTGCATCTTGAAATACGGCCTTTTCCGGGCGAGTTAGTAGTCTGTGATCCGCTATTAAATAGAAAAGCCCGTCATGCATGCATGACAGGCTTCTCTATTTAATAGCAGAACGCTTACTCAATCTCGAAGACTGAAGCGTCAATTTCAGTATTGACTTTCAACTCCTTGGTTTTCATTTCAAGGGGGAAAGGCATCATGCCGAAAATTTTCATCAAGTGGGGGAACATGATGTTACCAGTAGTTTGGTAGTCGCTAAGGTCAACGGTGACGGCTTGTCCCCCTTGGCTACGCACCTGACGCACAAGTAGCTTTGAGTCGGCGTCAAAGTAAAATTGAGCCGTTCCGTTTGGTCCGTCAACATCCAGGATGATTGCTTTTTTACCTTCAATCATCTCTGTCCCGGATACCGAAACTTTATCCAGGTCTTCCAGCAGGGCTGCGGTAGGAAAGAGGACGGCTTGTTCCTTCAAACCAGACAGCATTTCCTCCGTAACTTCCATTGCGGTGCCGCGTTGTTCCATCTTTCCTTTACCGGCGTTGAAGCGCTGGTCAGACATCGTCATGCCCATCATTTGGGTTTGGCTGCTGAATTTATCACCACCCGCTTTGTAGAAGGTCTGGGTAATGGTCTGTCCCTGGATAGATGCTTCCATCACCTGGGCTATATTCTTGACGTTATTGATCGCATCTATACCGCCAATTGCGCTTACATAGTCCTCAAGGACACTCTTTGCCGAAACATCCGTAGGGGCTGCCATGGCATCCATGTCCAGTGGCTGGCCATTGATGTCATAGTAGTTCACCTTGCCGTTAGTCGCAAATTTGGCTAGCGACTCTGCTACAGCCTTGTCGCCAACAACAGTAATGTTCGTACCTGATGTTGCAATCAACTCACTGGCAACACGCTGAATATCGGCAGCGGTTGTTGCTTCAACTTTCTGGAGATAGGTCGGGTAAAAATCACGATCGAGGCCATAGCGGATGGTTGACAGTGCGTAGCTAGCAATTTGCTGAGGGCGTTCGAGGGCCCGGCCGAAGGAGCCATTCAACTTACTTTTAGCGCGTTCTAGCTCTTCAGTAGTCACGGGTGTTTTCCCGATCTCCATGATCTCGAGCATGAACTCATGTACTGCAGAGTCAGTGACCTCATTACGCACGCTGGCGCTGGCATTGAAATTGCCTACGAGGCGGTTACTGCTCAGGCTGGAGTAGGCACCGTAAGTGTATCCCTTGTCTTCCCGGATGTTCTGGAACAAACGTCCGCTGGAACCACTACCCAGGATACTGTTAGCGATACCGGCCTGGATGGCGCGTTCGTTGCCTGGTTTGAGGGCAACGGGATGTCCGATGTTGATGATAGACTGTACGCTTCCGGCTTTAGGGACAAAGTTCACCACCACGCCCGTTGGGGGGGCGGGCATCTCAAACATTGGTGCTGGTACCTCCTTGCTCTCCCAGCTGCCGAAAGACTTTTCGGCCATCATCTCAGCTTCCTTTCTGGTAAGGTCACCCACCATGATCAGGTAGCTCCGGTTAGGAACAAAGTAGGTGTTGTAGTAGTCTTTGATGACGTCAAGGGTCACATTGTTGAGGGTTTCCTCCGTCTCAAGTTCTCCGTAGGGGTGGTCAGCACCGTAGGTGAGTACACTGCGTACCCGGCTAGCGATGGCATTAGGGTCAGCCAGCGCAGACTTGAGGCCCGCGAGGGCATCGTCCTTGACTTTGTTGAATTCCTCTTCGGGGAATTGAGCATCGAGGACAACTTTGCCCATCATTTCCATCATGTCAGTCTTGTACTTACTGATCGTGGAAGCAAAGGCACCGCTGCCGCTGGTGCTCAGGTTAGCACCGATGAAGTCGATCGCCTCATCAATTTCACTTTTGGTCATGTCCGAGGTCGCGCGACGTAGCATGCTCCCCATCATCCCGCTGGCACCTGCGTACTCGCCCTCCATATGTGGTGGGACGTCTACGAAAAGCTGGTAGCTGACACGTGGGAGTTTGTGGTTTTCTACGAGAATGACCTGCAGGCCATTCGCGAGCTTAAAGTCCTGGAAGTCGCCAAGATCAATTTCAGGAGCAGGGCCTGGTGCAGGAGCCTGAGCCCGGAAATCCTCCACCATTGGTTTAGGAGCCATCTCCTCGGCCTTGTCGGCCATGGTGGTTGTCGCCTTCGGTGTACAGGCGGCGAAAATTAACAGGGCCATCAGACCCAATAGAATGCGTTGCATCGTTGATGTATGTTTTCAGGCTTGCGCCTGGGATGGTTGTAATTTGCAGTGGTTGCAGTGGTTGCAGTGGTTGCAGTGGTTGCAGTGGTTGCAGTGGTTGCAGTGGTTGCAGGGCGCGGACGCAGGAGCAATGAGGTGGACAAAGAGCAACAAAGAACTCTGGCTTCAATGTCTAGCTCCTAGCCCCCAGCTCCTACTTCGTTGGCTTTTCGCCAGGCATCCAGTAAAGGGTAACCCGGTTATCCTTGGTGTAGTATGCTTTTGCTACGCGGCGGATGTCTTCGCGGGTAACGGCCATATAACGCTCTACCTCAGTATTGATCAGGTTGGCGTCTCCCTGGTACATCTCGTAGTTGGCAAGGCTTTCGGCAATACCGGCCATGGTGCCATAACCACTGATAGCGTTGGCTTCCACTTGGTTCTGCAGCTTCTGGAATTCTTTCTCATCGATCAGATCCGTTTGTAGCTTTACGACCTCAGCGTTGAAGAGTTCTTCGGCAACTTTGATGTCAGTACCTGGCTTCAGGAAGGCGAAGGCGATAGCGAGGCCGGGGTCCTGCGTGAAGGAAGGGAATGTCCCTGCCTGGACTGCGAGGCCTTTTTCATCGACGAGAACTTTGTTCAGACGGGAGCTTTGCCCTTGACTAAGTACCTGGTTCATCATGCTAATAGCGTAGTAGTCCGGGTGGTTACGCTCGGGAGTACGATATCCCATAACGAGGGCGGGGAGTGGCGCCTTAGCATCGTAGATGGAGTCGCGTACCTCACCACCCAACGGTGGTTCCACTACTGTGACCTGCGGAGGGGTTTTGCCCTTGGGGATGGAACCAAAGTACTGCTCGATAAGGGGCTTGATCTCTTTTTCGTCGAAATCCCCGGCAATGGAAAGCACCGCGTTATTAGGTACGTAGTACAACTCGTAGAATGCCTTGAAGTCCGCTTCCTGAGCGCTGTTCAGGTCGGCCATGTAACCGATGTTGGGATCTTTGTAGGGATGCTCTTTGAAACCGTTGCGGAACAGCTCGTAAAGCAGCTGGCCGTAGGGACGGTTGTCCATACTCTGACGACGTTCTTCTTTTACTACTTCCCGCTGGGTTTCTACACCCTCGATGTCTACTACTGCGTGCAGGAGGCGCTCACTTTCCAGCCAGAGTCCCAACTCCAGTTGATTGCTAGGGAGGATTTCGTAGTAGTAGGTCCGGTCCTGACTGGTGTTGGCGTTAAAATTACCCCCGGCATTCTCGATGTACTTCATGAACTCACCCCGCTTGATGTTTTTACTGCCTTCAAACAGTAAGTGCTCGAAGAAGTGAGCGAATCCGGTGCGGCCCTCGAAGGAATCTTTACCACCTACTTTGTACATGATGGAGACAGCAACGATAGGCGTTGAACGGTCCTGATGCAAAATGACCGTAAGACCATTGTCAAGCTTGTACTTGGTGAATTCAATATTGGTAGATTGGGCACTCATTCCTGTGGCAAGACCAAATAGAAGCAGGAGAACGCCATACGTTCTTAATAGCATGAACAAACTGTTTTGGATGAAGGGTTAGTGATGTTAATTTGAATAGTGTAGTTGATACCCTGATGATGAGGTTGGGTTCAACCAACGCTCTGACGCAGTTGTAGCGGTAAAAGTCACAACGGTCTTTGCTAGAACCGCAAGATTACACAATCGTTTACGAACGACTTCAAATTTTCCCCATACAAACATGGCTGGCCGACGAATTGCGCTACGCTTTCGAGATGTGACGACCACATTACATGAAAAAGCCCTGACCGAATTCGTCGGGCAGGGCTTAAAGCGTCATTAGTTGTCAGAATTCTCAAATCGTAGGGCTAAGGCATTATGTTGGGTTTGGTGTTAATACTGTCTTTAAATGGGAAAGTGTTTGTAGTGGTATTGGTCCGGGATTGGAGACCGTTTGGTGTGAATAGGTTGTAGTGAAAAATGGTGTTTATTTCCGGTTGCCGATGCAAAAAGGCGTTCAACCTTTCTGCCGACAATGACAAAGCTAGGGGTTAGTCACTGTTCGCGAAAGCAAGTATTGCGTACTGGCCAGCTGAGGATTGGAAGCAAAGCAGTTTTCTTAAAGACTGTTAATGTTTTTGAGGTGGCTACGCAAAAAAGTGGTTCTTACATCAGCTTGTCTCGCGAGTAATCCCCGCTTGCACCCTGGTAGACTATGCTTTATCCTACGATCTATTTCAGGCCAATTTTGCTGAAAACCAATGCCGCTATGGGTATGCGCGGCTTTTTTCCACGGTAGGATGGTGTATGATAGTCGTTTTATGAGCGCTCGCTTTCTCATTAATTACTGAAAAAAACATCGTTAGAAAGTCTTAACATTTATAGGTTAGCAAACCTTCGTTTAGCCTGATTTAGGAGCCGAATGCCCCTGCAAAAGAGGAGAATTAAACTATTGTTAATGTGTATTTGGGCAAGGTGGAGGACTACTGTTGACTGAAAAAGAGATGTCTGGGGTAAGTGTTTGTATGACCGACCGTAAATATTACTGCCATTGCCTGGTAGCTCACTTTACAGTCATTGACTGGATGACCTGAGGAGTGTATTATCTTTGCACCTTAAAAGATGAAATGATGATTCGACTAAGCTGTTTTGTATTACTGGTAATGTTTTTTTCGGCCTGTCAGGATGCCTCAAGTGGTGCTAATGCCGGCCCCGTTGAAACGGCAATGGTCGATGAGACGGAATATGAAGTGACCCCCGTAGCGGGGTCAACTGCGAGAAAGGCCATTAAGCGTGATGCATTGGGCGGAATAGCAGAGTCCGGTTTTATCCTTAATGGACTGAAGCAGGGCACCTGGACCTCCTACGGAGATAACCCTGCCTACCCAGAGAAGATTGTTAGTTACATCGATGGTGCATTGAACGGTCCCTACATTGAGATGGACCAACAAGGCCGGGTGGCACTCGTCGCTAATTACAAGGCTAACGTTTTACATGGCCCTTACGCTAAATACCGGATAGGGCGCCCCGAGCAAACAGTGACTTACGTTGATGGCCTGATGGATGGTCCCTACGCCGAATTTGATTTTCGGAATGGTAAGATCAAACAAGAGATCAACTACAAGATGGGGGAGCTCCATGGTCCTTTCCGCTACTTCAACGAAGCAGGGGACGTAATCCAGGAATACACGTACATAAATGGTGAACGCCAGTAGTGAAATCCGTCTACTGTTTTACTGAAGCTGCAGCTTGTCTGCGTACGCCTTCGGTGTCATACCGGTGGTGTCCCGAAATACTTTGTAGAAAGTACTCTTATTCTTGAAACCACAGCGCTGAGCAATACCGAAGAAGGTGTGCTTGTAAAAGTCACCGGCATCGAGGTACTTCTTTACCTCAGAAATACGGTAGCCATTGATGAAGGTCAGGAAGTTACAGCCACCGTGATGGTTGATTACCTGGCTGAGGTACTTGGTGTTGGTGTCAAGACGACCAGAGAGCTTGCGCAGGGTAAGGTCTGGGTCCAGAAACAACTTCTCCTCGTCCATGATCGCTTTAATGCGGTCGAATAGGCGAATCTCATCAATACCCCGTAAACTACTGGTGCGATACCGGTTCTTCAGGTTCAGCAAGGAGATGCGATTCTCATTCTTGATAGATCCTGCATCCACCTCAAAAGCGAGGAAGTTGACCAGGCGGTCCTTGTAATCGTGGATGGGGTGGATGACGAGTTTACACATATACGGCTCCCCGTTTTTACGGTAGTTCGTAATGGTTTCTTTGAACGGTTCTTCCCGTGCCAGGCCCTGGCGGATGCGATCTACTGCATCCGGCTCAGTTTTTGGGCCTTGCAGGATGCGTCCTGGGCTTAAACCAACAACTTCATCAACGGCATAACCAGTGATGGCCTCGAAGTCACGATTAACCCACAAAATTCGACGATCAGGATCGGTTAGAATAACAGCAACTTGGTTCATAATAAGGTGGTATTGAAAGCAAAAGGGAAAATACCTAAAACTAAAGAGTATGAAAACGAGGGGTGCCAAGGGTGATGTCTTGGTCCCTGTAACTAAAGATAGTGCTTAGGTTTCTAAACTGTGGCTAAAAGAAATAATACGCCAATAAAGGAGTTGGAATCTGCCTTTTTGCTTTGGTAATTAATAATATAGACTACTATTGCCGAAGGAAAATCAATAATGTATGCGACTATTGGACTGCTTTAGTATGAAAGTAAGAATTTTTTGGCAGTCAAATAACGTATGTCAATAAGCCTAAATGGAAACCAACAGCAGCGTACAATACCCAACTGAAAGAGCGTCCAAAAAGGTTTTTTTATTCCATCGGGGTCCGGGAAGCGCCCGGTTTCTCTGGGAGTCTGTCGCCCGCCATCTTGGAGAGGGAAAGCTGGTCTCTTTAATTCATAACACTTCGTACACGGATAAAGTTGAGCTGTCAGCGCATGAAGCGTTGTTGACTCAAACCTTTTCACTGGGAGCTCCGTTCACGGCGTCCAATAAGGCACTCATTTTTGGTCAGTATGATTTTAGCGGTGTTGTAGGTCTGTGGTTACAGGCGGGGCGTTCTGAAGCGAGCTATTTCCTGAGTCCCTTCATCTCGGTGGACAGTTTTGAGTTTACCCCGGCAGAGTTCCTGGATCTACGTGAGCGGATCGAGCAAACGATCCGCAGACAAGAGCGACTTCCCCGGGTATCTTCGGCCCTTGAAGACCTCAACACGGGTTTTTTTCGTCATCAGACCCTGGCTGAAAGTGAGGCCTTCATCAAAGCGCACCTGGAAACGTACTTAGCCAAGGCAAAGTCGCTCAAAGCAGCCTACCTGGCTGCTATTAACAGCTACGCCCGGAACTCAATCTTTCAGCGCCGGAGGGAAATCATTGCCAGAGAGCTGGAGCTGGAGCAGCTGGAGGTGGCAGCTAGGGCCGTTACTGAACTAAAAGGTAGAAAAGCGCGCAAAGCACAACAAGCACTAAGTCAACAGCAGGTTGGTTTTATCGAGAAATGGCATGGGGTAGGGGATGATTATCTGGAAATCCCGTTCGCTACCTTCGCGGAGCGAGAGCGGAGCCAATTACAAGCAGATAAAGCAGGCGTACTCCGCGAATTCGCTTCGGCCAACTTGTCGTTGAGTGAAGTAACCGTAGATGCTGACCTTGGTGAGGAGGCAGTACTTGCCAGCCTGGCAAAGGACTTGGAGCAGCTCATTGTAGAAATTGATGAGTCAGGCCTATTTCAGCTACCGATTGGTGGAGCGGTGGCAGCTACGGCTTCCCGACAGCTACAACGGCTCGAAGGGGTGCTCCAGCGCCTCAACAACAGTTATTGTCACTTGGCGGAACTACCTGATTTTTATGCCCATCGTCACTTTTGGTACGCCCAGCCTTCTCGTCTGCGGCGCCTGCTGGCGCCGCTTCAGGAGTTACCCACTGAGGACTGGGTGCCTGCCTTCACCAGCTGGTATTTCGAAAGGTGCCTCGAGCAGTTTGCTTACGCACAAGGAGGAACATCCGAAGCTGTTTCCGCGGTCAGGGAGCCCGTAGCTTCCTCCGGGGCGGTTGCTGAGAAACCAGATTTAAGTAAGCTACACATTCTCCAAGTTGATGAGGCCGTTCCTGAAGCAACCGAAGTACTGGTTGACTTTTTCGGTCTGGGGCCACCTGAAGGCTTCAAAGGAATCTACTATGGAAAGCGGCCACTGACCGATACCACCGCGCTGCATCATAATGTGGCAGGTGTAGTCGACCCCCGACTGGTATTGCTCCAGACTTTCGTCCCCCTGTCTCCCCCTTCCTGGAAGGCAGTTGCAGCGGAGCAGGCACCGCCGGGAACAGGCAGCGCCATCGCGCTGCAAGTCAGAGAGGATGCTCCCTGGATGCCCTTGTCAACATGGAAGCCAACTCCTACGGAACACCTGCGCCTTTACCTCCCGGAAACCTTTGCTGATGAATGTGGTACTGCCTTTCTGCGCCGGTTCGAGGATATCGTAGAGCAAAGCACTAAGCTCACGCTCTTTCACGCCTGGTCTCCCGGAACCATTACGCAGGCTTTACTGAGTGATGGCCTCAATCCAGCCTTCTTGATGGCGGCGCTGTTGCGCGCCGCTGAAGCAAGTAGTGAAACACCCTATGACCGGGAGGCGCTAATGGCCGTTGGCCAGGAAATCAGAGGGAGGTGTGGGATCACAGAGCCCACCCGTCATCCACTGGCGGAACGTTTACAGGAGCAACTACAGCAAGCACTGCCAGGTCATTTCTTCACCTTGCACCAAGCCTGGAGAGATACCTTCCTGCCCCTGGTCGTTCTGTCTCCCGCGGGGAAGAAAACGGTGCTTCTGCCCGGCGGGCGGCTACCTGGCTATGCCGACGAGCATAATGAAGCACTTCGGCAGCGGGAACTCAACATGGCAGGAATGACCTGCTATAGCGTAGATGCTTATGCCTGCTGGGAGGACTTCTCTTCGGTGCTGGCCACTTTGGTTGACTACCTGACAGGAGACTAACTTGCCAGCCGTCTCCAACCGTAGCGGACTACAACTAGCAGAACTAAGAATACAAGTAGCAGGTAATGGATCGGGAAAAAGGTGAACGCGACAATGCGAACCTTGTCCAGAAACCACATGATCGCCATCGCTCCGGAGATGATGAGGACTAACCCACCGAGGCGATCAAAGCCCGGGAGAGATTCGATACGAACCTGA
>CAZTTF010000183.1:0-4756 GCA_964616365.1 uncultured Lewinella sp.
TTTAAGAGGAATCTCATACTCAAACTCTGGCCGGCTAATGCCATGCCCCAGCCCTTTGATTGTCAGCCATCCCCTGGTGCCTTTAACCCGGACACGCACAGCGCGTTCCGGCGCTGCGTTGAGGTAACCTTGTCGGATATCCGTGGATCGCTGCACAGCCTGGCGCCATGCGTCATTAGCCACCAAGTATTTACGTTCTATCTCCAGGGCCATTAGTTTATATTTTGGAGGGCAAAAGAAACACAGCGAATGTAATTAACTACAACCATAAATCAACCTCAGCGGAATGAGACACGCTTTTTACCGAGGCACAATCAGTGCCTCAGTTATCCTCGCCTACTTTAAATCAACTATTTTCATCGGATCAGAGCATACAATAACAAGGAATAGCCGAAAGCCAGATCTTCCCCTTTAGATGCAACTACTGACAAAAGCTCTCAACAATCAGTAAATTACCGCCACAAACCATATCACACACATGCGTATTTATCTCATTGCTCTTCTGCTTTTCCTTGGCACCGGCGTCCGCGCCCAGAGCACCTGGCCGTCTGCCCCTGACCGTGGCGAACTGGGAGATGGCCCCTACCCCCAATTGATTTTGCGGGGACTCACCCTCATCAATGGCAACTGTGCCCCTCCCATCGGACCAGTAGACATTGTGATTGAGGGCAACAAGATTGTTTCTAGTTCTGCTGTTGGTTTCCCCGGCGTCGAAATCAATGAAAAACGTCGCCCAAAACTTAAAGCCGGAGGAAAAGAAATTGACTGTACCGGGATGTACGCAATGCCAGGCTTTGTTGACCTACACGGACATATTGGCGGTCGGGCGCAAGGGGCTGAACCAGATTATGTTTTCAAGCTTTGGATGGCTCACGGCATTACGACTATTCGGGAGCCAGGTAGCTTTAATGGCCTGGAATGGGTACTTGATCACAAGCGCCGGTCGGCAGCGAACGAAATTGTCGCTCCCCGGATCGTAGCCTACACTGGTTTTGGGGCTGGACGAACCGAGCCATTCACCTCCGCTGAAGAGGTGGAGGCCTGGGTCCGTAAGAATAAGGCGAATGGTAGCGATGGGATTAAGTTCTTCGGAGCCCGCCCTGAGTTCATGGAAACGGCCCTACGGGTAAATAAAGAAATCGGACTTGGTTCTGCTTGTCACCACGCCCAGATGGACGTCGGCCGATGGAATGTCTTGAAATCGGCCCGTGCCGGACTGACCACAATGGAGCATTGGTACGGCTTGCCCGAAGCCTTGTTCAATGATCGTACCGTTCAGGACTATCCGGTTGATTATAACTACCAAAACGAACAAGATCGCTTTGGCGAAGCAGGTCGCCTATGGCAACAGGCTGCGGCTCCTTATTCTGATCACTGGAATGCCGTCATGGAGGAGTTACTTGCCCTTGATTTCACGATCGATCCCACTTTCAACATCTACGATGCTAACCGGGATGTGATGCGGGCCAGAAATGCCGATTGGCATAAGGAATACACCTTGCCCAGTCTTTGGCAGTTTTTCCAGCCTAGCCGAATCAGCCATGGCAGCTACTGGCACAAGTGGGGTACCGAGCAGGAAGTTGACTGGAAGAAGAACTACCAGCTATGGATGACCTTCATCAATGAATATAAAAACAGGGGTGGACGCGTAACTGCCGGCTCTGACTCTGGGTACATCTATCAGCTGTACGGCTTTGGATACATTCGTGAGCTGGAATTGCTCCGCGAAGCGGGCTTCCACCCCCTGGAGGTCATTCGCTCTGCTACACTTTATGGAGCAGAAGCTATCGGCATGGAAGATCAGATCGGAACCATCGAACCCGGTAAACTGGCTGACCTCGTCATTGTTGGCGAGAATCCGCTGGCTGACCTAAAAGTCTTATACGGCACCGGCGCAACGCGCCTAACAGACGAAGGAGAAGTCACCACTACAAAAGGCATCCTCTATACGGTAAAAGATGGCGTCGTTTATGATGCCGTAAAACTGCGTGAAGAGATTAAAGGCATGGTACAAGAAGCGCGGGAGCGGTAGTATCTGAATCCATCGACTTCGACACATTGACTATATAAAACAGCCCCTGAAGTAAGTATGCTTCAGGGGCTGTTTTATATTTCGCTTGCTGATTACTTCAGGATAAACCAAAGGGCGTAAATCAGGCCTGGCACAAAGAAAAGGATGGTGAGTAACAGGCAGATCCAGAAACGGGTAGTTACGCCTTCATGAATCGCAAGTCCGACTGGAGGGAAAAAGAGCGCGACGATAATTGCCAATAGCTTGGTAGATGATTTTGAAGCAGCCATGTAGGGATGTTATGGTTTTAACGGGATGAAATACTCAAAAATAAAACGCGCTAGCACCGTAAGAAGTTGGCAAACTTCCACCGTGCTAGCGCGCAGCGTCAATAGGGATTGGGTTAAGTCTTAGTAAGTCGCGGTAGTCAAGTCACCAGTCCAAGTACCGGCTACAGTGCGGTTTCCGAAGGTGACGAAGCTAAAGTCAATGGTTACAGTACCATCTTCGTTTTCAACAATGGTGGCCTCGCCACCTTCCATGCCTTCGTCATCTTGCATAGCGCCCGTAGAGAAGTTGATTCCCGTACAAATGTTAGAGAAGAACTGGGTGTTGTTGTCCGGAGCGTTCCAGTCAGTTGGGCGGTAGGTTCCGGCAATTCCGCTACCATCTTTGATCACGTTCAGGATCAATACGTCAGCAGTTTCGGTTAGTCGGTTATTGGCACCAAGCATGTTGGCGTTCGCCAGAATGATCGTTGCCTGATTCATCGCACCGTTCGTTGGGTTTGATACTGAACCATTCATATCATAGGCAGCCACAAGCGGGCTTTCGACACCACGGTATACCATGGTTCCGCGCGCATTTTCGATTTCGGTTTCAGGGCCGGGAACGAAAGTGGTAGCGTTCTGCTCTTCAATACAGGAAGAGAAAGAGAAAAGGAGGACGAAAAGGCCGCCCATCAAGGAGAAGTAATTACGCATGGTAGATTGGGTTTGGGTTTAATGTATTATGAACGTGACGATGACGTTCACTGATATGACTCCATTTTCACTAGAACCGTTGGCCGTTGTGCCGTTTTTCAACCATTTTTATAGGTCAACAAGAAAAAAACGTGAATTCCAAGGCATAATTTAGTTGAAAAACCAAGGTTAAAGTGCGGAAAATCACGCTCAGATCATACTCTCGCGCACAAGGCTAACCAATCCTCCAATTAACATCTGAATACCAATGGCCATTACCAGGAAACCCATAATACGGCTTAAAGCAGCGAGGCCTCCACGACCAAGAAGACGGAATAGGACAGGGGCGAAATGAAGTGTTGCCCAGATCAAAAGGCCCATCACCGCAACAACGCCCATGATTAATCCTCTACTTCCCCAGGCATTTTCCTCTACGAACAAGGAGATCAACAGAGAAATACTGCCCGGCCCCGACAGCATCGGCATCGCCATCGGAGTGAAGCTGATATCTTCTGCTTCCTGAGCTTCTTCCTCAATAGCGTCATTAACCCTCCGCTCTTTGAACTTACTGTTGAGCAAACCATAACCGCTGTTGATGATGATCAGTCCACCAGCAATACGAAGAGCGTTAAGTGTTATGCCGAAAAAGTCAAGAATGAAAGTGCCTGCGACGAAGAAAGTACCAAGAATCAGGAAAAACCAGAGTGCGGTTTTTCGGGCCATCGATGACTGATAATCTTTATCGTGTCCCGAAGTAAGGGTAAGATACATTGGCACTGCTCCCAGTGGATTCACGACGGAGAACAAGGATCCCAAGGTGGCAAAGAAAAATGAAATCATAGCTAAAAGTGTCTCTAAAGGTATGGGTAAGAAAGGGCGTAAGCAGCCCAAACACCCTACTGTCGAATGAAGTTGCTCCCATAGCCGCAATAATTGCTACAAAATGCTCAAGTTTGTGCCGAAAATATCACCGGTACTTTGTCAGGTGACCAAAGACAAAGTTTTTAGCACCGAACTATAACTCTGTGTCCTTGCCAGTAACTATAACTACCAGTGCTGATGTCGCTGCCCAAGCACTAACTAAGGGCAAACTTGTAGGCTTGCCTACTGAAACCGTGTACGGGCTGGGCGGCAATGCGCTCCATCCCGCAGCTGTAGCGGGTATATTCAAGGCTAAAGACAGGCCTTCCTTTGATCCGCTGATCATTCATCAATCCAGTCCGGAGCGCATTCTTCGCTATGCCCAGGAAGTTCCAGAAGCTGCCCGAAAGTTAGCAACGGCCTGTTGGCCCGGTCCACTTACACTCGTATTACCTAAAATAAGGGAGGTACCCGACCTGGTATCGGCAGGGCTGCCTACCGTTGCTCTGCGGGTGCCAGCACATCCGCTGACCCGGGAAGTGCTTGCTGCAGTCGACTTTCCCGTTGCTGCACCTAGTGCTAATCCCTTTGGATTTGTCAGTCCCACCACGGCGCAGCACGTGGCAGATCAACTCGGGAATAAGATAGACCTCATTCTTGACGGAGGCCCCTGCCAGGTCGGCTTGGAAAGCACCATTGTTGGCTTTCCCGGAGGAAAGCCCACCGTATTGAGGAAGGGCGGTTTACCCATCGAGCAGTTGACTGAGATACTAGGTAGTCCACTGGACGTAAAAACGCACAGTAGCAGCAGACCAGATGCCCCCGGAATGCTCAGTAAGCACTACTCGCCTGGTGTACCTATGGTTTTAATAGACAAACATTTTACACCCAACACGCCAAGTATTGGCCAGGAGGCATTGAT
>CAZTTF010000184.1:0-13357 GCA_964616365.1 uncultured Lewinella sp.
GCATCCCGTGCGCTGGCATTATTAGCCATCAAGACCTCAATGTCTTTACAAGCGTCATCCTCAATAACCAGCTCCACAAGCTGCTGCTTGTTGTCGACTACCGAGTAGATCGTCTTCTTGGACACCCCCATCTCCCGGGCAATATCGTCCATACTGACGCTCTTTATGCCCAAGCGCATGAACATATCATTCGCCGTCTGGACCAGTTTCTCCTTTATAGTTTCGTTTTCATTCACGCCCCATAGACGATGGAAACTTGAAATGGTTCGATAGTTTCCATCGTTTCTTGCGTTTCTGTGACAGAAACCCCAGGCTTTAGGTATGAAATCAGGACTAATGCATTATAGGTAATCCAGCTGGGTATTGCTTACAGCAAATGGGCAACATATTTTTCGCACGGTCCATCTACCTTTGCATGATGAATAAGCAAGTACTCAACGTGCTGCGCTTTCTCCTTTTTGTGGGAGTGGGGGTTGGCATTCTCTACCTGATGTACCGTAATCAACAGGCTGCCTACCTGGAGCAGTGCCGCCTGGATGGCGTCTCTGAAGATGAATGTTCTTTGTTTGACAAACTGGTTGCAGACTTTCGGGGAGCAAGTACTTTTTGGTTACTCATGACGCTGGCAGCCTTTTCTGTAAGCAACCTGAGCCGCGCGATCCGCTGGAACATGATGCTTCGCACCTTCGGCAAAACGCCCCGGCTGATCAACGCCTTCCTCACCATCAACCTCGGCTACTTTGCCAACCTTGGGTTCCCCCGCCTCGGTGAGATCGTTCGCCCTGCGGCCATGTCCCGCTACGAAAAAATCAGCCTCGAACGTGTCATCGGAACGGTAGTAGTTGGCCGTACGGTAGACGTTATTTTTTTGCTGCTCATCACCGGTATAGCCCTGCTACTTGGTCGTGAAACGCTTTGGAACCGTGCCCTGGAGCTGGCAGACATTGGAGACAAGGTTGACTCCCTGAAGACCCTGGCCCTGATCGGCGGCATCGCCGCCGCATTCATCCTGGCTATCGCCTGGTGGCAACGAAAGGCCATTGTGAAGAGTACCATCGGCCAGAAAGTCATCGGTATCATTAAAGGTTTTGGCGAAGGGTTGCAAACCGTTGCCAAAGTCAAACACCCCTCCTTGTTTGTGCTGCACAGCATAAACATCTGGCTGATGTACATCCTGATGACCTGGTTCGTCATTCTCGCATTCTCCCCCACGGCACACCTCGGACTGGAGCCTTCCCTCGTCACCTTTGTTTCCGGAGGCTGGGGCATTGTCATTCCCAGCCCGGGCGGGATGGGCACTTATCATTTCCTTACGGGCGAAGCACTGAAGTTGTACGGAATCGAAGCACTCAATGCTTTTAGCTGGTCCAACATCTCCTTTTTTACCATCAATATTGGTTGTAACGTCCTCATCGGATTGATCGCGCTTTTGGCCCTGCCCGGAATAAACCGGAGCTACGCACCTGAGGAATAGTTGGTATTCCGAGCACTTCGTTTCAGGCAATACCTAGGTCAGAGTGGTTTGGGTATAGCAGCACTACTCAGGAATTTGAGCTATAGTCCCCACCCTTAACTCAGCAATTCCCCAGCGTAACCTTTTGCAGGGCTAACACTGGCGGGGTGCCCATACAGGCTGCTAATTGGGAAATTACAGCCCTTTGCAAGCCCGCTTACAATGAAAAATCAGGGACCAGACTTAACAACTTACGCAGTCGCTCTCTGCGGGGCTCACTAAGGGGCACTAGCGGTACACGCAGGTAGTTACGGCACAAGCCTAACATGGAAACGGCGGCCTTGATGCCAACGGGATTGCCTTCTGCATAAAGGAGCGGGTGAATATCAAGCATGTCAAAGTTCAACTGGCGGGCCGTAGGGAAATCACTGGCTAAGGCAGCCTTTACCATGCGGCTGAAGTGTGACGGTAATGCGTTAGCAATTACGCTGATGCCTCCGTGCCCTCCCATGGCAATGATCGCAGCGGTTGCAGGGTCATCTCCGGAAAGAACGCCAAAATCCTTACGACAGTGTTTGAGGATTTCCACCGACTGGCTCAGTACACCACTGGCTTCCTTGACTGCGGCAAAATTCTGAGAATCCTCGCTGAGTCTTAAAATGGTCTCGGGCAATACGTTGCTGCTTGTCCTTCCCGGAACATTGTATATAATAACTGGTAGGGGGCTTGCATCTGCCACCCGCATGAAATGCTGGTAAATCCCCTCCTGAGGAGGCTTACTGTAAGCCGGGCTACTGGACATGACCCCTGCTACACCGTCAAAATTGTAAGTACGTAATGCCTTTTCCAGCTTATCCGTGTAATTTCCTCCGAAGAAGCCTGCAACGATCGGTACCCGGCCGTCGACATGACGCAGGGTAAAATCGAGGATACTGCGGCATTCATCAGCACTAAGGGTGATGGCCTCTCCGGTTGTACCGAGGCAGACCACATAATCCACTCCCCCACCGATGACGTAATCAATGATCGCTCCCAGGGCGGGATAGTCAACTTCATTGTCTGCGGTGAACGGGGTGATGAGGGCCACGCCCGTTCCGCTAAATTGGGGTATTGTTGCTGGCATTCGTAAAGCTAAAAATGCGCTCGATGGCGGTGAGCTGTTCCTTCAGGGTAGTTGCTCGTTCTACATCAAACTGTAAATGGTATGGGGTAGACTGTCCCGATTGATAAGGCCCCACTTTGATCTGCGCCGATTTGGTGGCCGCCAGGAAGTCCAACTCCCGGTGTTCTTTACTCCCCAGGCGGATGAGGATATCACAATCCAGGGCTCGGTAAGCGTCTACGGAGGCGCCCTGCGGCGCGCCGTACCAGTTGAGGTGCTTGACGGTGACGGCAGGGAAACCGAAGTCTGTTTCCCCGATATCCTGTTGAAAGTACCCAGCGATCCTGATCGCAGTCCCAGCCTTACGGAAGCCATCCCGCCACTTATCGATCACCTTTCTATTAGCAGCATCGTCGGCGGGGAAAAGCACGACTATGCTTTTCGCATTCCCCAGGTTAACGGGTTTGCCTGCCGGTTTACCGGAGCGGGTCTCCGTCTCCAGACGGCGACGAAACAGACGTTCTTTGAGCTGGGTCAGCATAGGCTTGGCGGCTTAGCTTACATTAGCTACCTGACCAATGGCCGCATACTTTTCAATGCGCTCTTCGATCAGCGTATCTACGTCTTTTTCTTGTAAGGTCGCAATTGCTTTTTTCAACTGACGCTTGAGGCTTTTCGCCATGTCCTCTGGCAAGGAGTGCGCTCCGCCCTGCGGCTCTTTGACGATCTCGTCGATGATACCGAAGCCAAGCATATCATTTGCCGTGAGCTTAAGCGCCTCAGCAGCCTGTTCTTTGTAATCCCAGCTACGCCAAAGAATGGAGCTGCAGCTTTCAGGGCTAATCACGGAGTACCAGGTATTCTCCAGCATCATAACGTGGTCACCAAGGCCAATGCCAATGGCGCCACCGCTTGCTCCCTCGCCGATCACGGCACAAACAATCGGGACACGCAGCTGTGCCATTTCGAACAGGTTACGAGCAATAGCTTCTGCCTGGCCCCGCTCCTCAGCCTCGATACCGGGAAAGGCTCCGGGAGTATCGATCAGGGTAATCACCGGGAAACCAAAGCGCTCGGCCAGCTTCATGAGGCGCAACGCCTTACGGTAGCCTTCGGGGTTAGCCATACCGAAATTACGGTACTGCCGCATCTTGGTATTTACCCCTTTTTGGTGTCCGATAATGACGACCGACTGGCCATCCATATTACCGATTCCACCCACGATAGCTTTGTCGTCACCGTGGTAACGGTCACCGTGCAATTCTACGAACTTGCGGCATATCTGGTTGATGTAGAAGAGGCTATAAGGACGCTCAGGGTGGCGGCTAAGCTGTACCCGCTGCCAACCATTAAGGTTACTGTAGATTTCTTTCCGGGTCTGCTTGATCCGGTTCTCCAGCTCCTGGACCGTCTCGGTCATATCAACCACGCCGTCTTCTGCGACCTGTTTGACTTTGTCAAGCTGCTCGTAAAGTTTTTCCAGGGGGCGTTCGAACTCGAGAAATACCATGAAGTAGGTTTATCGGTTATTGGGAAAGGGGAGCAAAGGTACGAAGAGCAAATTTGAGGCGAAGCATTAGTGGGCCACGGATTAACTGCAACAGCCAAATGCCGCAGCAGTCTGCCATGGTCTCAGGTTACAACTTCTTAGCCCAACCAATGCCTTTTCACCTAGCGCAGCTGAACGTTCTGAGCACCCAGCAGGCCAAGATCAGTCAAAATCTGAACGCGGTAGAATCCGCTTGCCAGCTTATTATCCAACTCGTGGGTAAAACTGATGCGCTGGTTCTTTTCTACGTTAACATCACGTCCTTCCAGCGCGATAACGTTCATTTCAGCCCCGTTGACAATGGCTTTCGCCCGAACGGGGTTTTCGGAAATTATTGGTGTGCCGGACTGGTCCGTCATGACCAGGTAGATGGGACGTACACCAAGGTATTTATCCGGAACATCCGTCAGGTCAAAGCTTACACTCAGGCGTTTCACGCGGCTGGCATCCGAGGTCACCTTGTTTCCTTTGTTCCCACGGAACATATCAACCTGCATGGCCGTAGCCTTGAAGGCTCCCAGCGTAATTGCCGAAATCTCAGATTCCATCCGTTTGTTGATCGATTCGAGGCTCTCAGATTTTTTTGCCAACTCGTAAGCCTCTGTCTTTGCATCGCTGAGGTTTTGACGAAGTACGACGTTGTCTTTCCGCAACGTGGAGTTTTCCTCTTCCAGTGCTTGCAGGTTACGCTCCAGGTTAGCTCGGGCCGAGATCAGGTCCTCAATCTGGACGCGCATCTGGTAGGCAACGTCATTGTCGTTCTTGCGCGACTTCTGGGCGCGCCGCATATCATAGAGTGCGGCCTGCGCTAACTTCTGGGCTTCGGCCAGTTCTCCTTTCAACTGAGCATTATCCGCTGCAGCTGATTCATAAACCACCGAGATGCTGTCAACTTGTTGCTGCAGGTTGTCCCGCAGCTGCTCCAACTGACTAATTTCGGTGTCTTGCTGTGCCGACGCTTCCGCTAACTTGGAGGCAGCACTATTGCGGGAAATCCCCCAAAACAAGGAAGCCAGGAATAGGAGTCCGAGAATGATTGCAACTATTCTGAGTGTTTTCTTATCCATCGATGGTGGTTGGTTTGAGCGGTGAAGATCGTGATATTTGAGGACATGGGCGCGGTCGCAGGTGCAAAGTAGGGTAAAATAGCAAAGAACCTTACTGCTTACCCTGCTCCTGCGGGACCTGCGCTGCACCCGCTGCCGAGCCCCCCTGCAATGCTTTTATCCAATGGGCCACCTCCAACGAAGCCCTTTCTCCGTCGGGCTTGTACAGGTGGTTACCATCAATAGTCTGGTAGGTAGCACTGCTGTCCTTGTTCATGTCGAAATAGCCCTCCGAGATCGGCGCCAGGCTGTTGATGATGCTGTCGAATACTGGCACATTCTCGTTCCCTAAGGCATATATTTTCGGGGCAACTGGCAGTCGGACCAGGTATACCTTTCCGCGTTCATTAAGCCAGGAAACAGTCTCTTCCAGATAGCTTACACGGAGGGTTGAATAGTTATACTTCTTTACGTTTTTGGTGTAGTCTCTCACCTTTTGCCGGTAGCGTTTTCCGTAACTCGTCGTATCCATTTTTACGGTAACCTCAAGCCAGCCGTCATCGTGCAGAAAGGTCTGACGCGGCTGCTGTTCAAGCATCCGCAGCAAGCTGTAGTTGTAGTTCCTGAGGAAGTAGAAGGGGTTAGGTTTCAGGTTAACGAAAGACATGTTACCAACCGTCAATCCATCCTCATAAAACTTGATCGGGTCATTCGGTGTCTGGCTCAGGGTTGAGATTGACCAGGGGTCAACCGTAACGACAAATATGCCCTCCCGGGTATCATCAGCCACCTTCTTCTGGATGCTCTCCAGGTAAGTAGGTCCGTAGGGACTATGATTGATCGTAAACGCATAATTATAGATATCCACGCCCAGCACCCCTTTGAAAAATTCCGGGCGCATCCCCTGTGCTGCCTTTGAAGTCCCCAAAATGACGTGCTGCTGTTGCGGAGTAGTAAACTTTAGGTAGTGGTCATCGGTATGCCCGTTAGCCTGTAGCAGCACGAAGTAAAGCGGCACCATGAGCAGCAGAAAAAACACCCCGATTTTAGCCAGAAAACGCAGCATGCCAGTTAAAATTGAAAGTAGATAAAACCTTGCTTAGGGCCTTGATAGACCAGCACCAAAGTTGCCAGTACTAGGTAGATCAACCACCGCAAAACCCGGGGCCAGTTCAGGAACAAACGCTCCAGGGCGTGATCATCCTTCCGTCCGAACCACTCTACCAAAACGAATAAAAGGACTATCACGTATAAGCGGCGGGGAATGAGGGTAGACCCTTCAAATAAGGAGGGCGTAAAAATCCTTTGCAGTATCGTGAAAGCTTGTTCCAGGCTCTCCGCCCGGAAGAACACCCACGCCAGCGCAACCAAACCGAAAGTGCTCAGCATTTGCAGTAGTTCCTTCAGGTTGGGATACCAGCGTTTGGCAGCGACCACCTCCAGGTTATTTCGGTTCCTGCCCAGCAGGAGCAGCGGGAGAAAATAGATAGCATGCAATAGCCCCCAGACGATGAAGGTCCAGTTGGCGCCGTGCCAAAACCCACTAACCAGAAAGATCACAAAAACATTCCGCACCTGTTCCGACTTTACGCCACGGCTCCCCCCCAGAGGGATGTACAGATAGTCCCGGAACCAGGTGGATAGCGAGATGTGCCAACGCCGCCAGAATTCGGCAATGTCCCGCGAGAAATAAGGGAAAGAGAAGTTCTTCCGCAGATCAAAGCCAAACAAGCGGGCGGTGCCGATAGCGATGTCGGAATAGCCTGAGAAATCACCGTAAATCTGAAAAGTAAAAGCCAGCACACCCAGCGCAATTGAAGCTCCGCTATAGTCTCCGGGATCATTGAAGACCTTATTGGCGTAGTGGGCACAATTATCGGCGATCACGATTTTCTTTAGCAGCCCCCACAAAATTTGCCGCAAGCCATCAACGGCTTGCCCGTAATCAAAACGGTGCTGCTTTCTGAATTGTGGCAACAGGTGCGTTGCCCGCTCGATGGGGCCGGCCACTAACTGCGGAAAAAAGCAAACGTAGGCTGCGTAGGTCAGAAAATCCCGGGCAGGCGCCAGTTTCCTGCGGTACACATCAATGGTGTAGCTCAGCGTCTGGAAGGTGTAGAAACTGATGCCTACGGGCAGGATGATGTCCAGGCTATTCGCAGGTATTTTATAACCGAAGAAGGAGAAAGCCTCCGTAAAATTCTCCAGAAAAAAATTGTAGTATTTAAAAACCCCGAGCAGACCAATGTTGACCAGGACACTCAGCCACAGGAGACACTTCCTTCCGAAGGGGTCCCCCTCGCCCCTCAGGCCATTGGCAATGAGGTAATCTACGAGGGTACTAAAGAGGATAAGCGTCAGAAAACGGGGGTCCCACCAGCCGTAGAAGATATAGCTAACGACGACCAGAAAAAGATTCCGCGTACGGAGGTTGCCGTTGGCAACCAGCCAGTACAGCAGGAAGACAATCGGCAGAAACTTCGCAAAGTCGAGGGAATTAAAGAGCATCGGCTAATCAGGAGGGGCAAAGCTAAAGAATCGCTACCCAATTCGCCTAACGACACAGGTTTCACCGCAAGTTATCAGACCCACCCCTTACCGGCTTCGCCGGATCAGCATAATAGAGAGACCTTCTCCGCTCAATCGGACATTACCGACAACGTCCACCTCCACCCTGGCGCACAAAAGCAAAGGGCCACACCTTGCGGTGTGGCCCTCTTGTCTATTTGGTTATGGGTTGAGGTTAGTTCTCCTCGTTGTTATAGAAGTTCTCTTTGTCCTTAACAACAACTTTATCACCGCCTTTAAGCTTCCGGCTGACCTCAGTGTAGGGTCCGGCTACAACGGCATCGCCTGCATTCAGGCCGCTTTTTACTTCAATAACGTTAGCATCCTGCAAGCCGGTAGTTACCACGACTTTGGCCACGGTATCAGCCTGTACAACGAAGACAACTTCTTCGAGTTCGTCGGCCCCCAGCTCATCGTCACCCTTCTCCTTTTGGCGAGTGGTAACGGCTTCGATTGGCACACTGATCACTCCATCGGAGTTCTTCGTGAGAATATCGACTCCGGCAGACATTCCCGGCCGGAAGGGGTAAGTATTACCTCCCGCAACCAGGTCAGCGTAGCTGCTGGGATCGATGCTGATACGTACCTCAAAGTTGGTCACTTGATCGCTGTTGAGGACGTTGTCCGCCAGCCCAGCCGTAGTGCTGGAGTTGGCGATCTGCGTGACTACGCCTTTGAAGGTTCGGTTAAGGTAAGCGTCAACATCCACCTCTGCGGCCTGACCAAGCTTAACGGATGGTACGTCGTTTTCTGACACCTCCACCCGCACTTCCATGGCGTTAAGGTTAGCAATACGCATCAGCTCGGTACCCGCCATCTGAATGGTTCCTACTACCCGTTCGCCTTGCTCTACGTTCAGCAGCGAGACTACGCCTCCGGTTGGTGCGTAGATAGTTGTTCTGCGCAGGCTGGTCCGTAATTCAGACAAGGTTGCGTCCGCCGACTCAACGCCGTACTGCGCAGCCCGCGCGCTTTCCTGTGCTCCTTTGATGTTGCTATCCGCAGCACTCAGGTTAGCTTCTAAAGACCGTAGGCTGGCTTCGGCAGCCTCCAGGTCTGCCTGGCTGACAACACCGTCAGCCGCCAGGGTCTTGTTGCGATCATAAATCTCCTGTGCGTTGATCAGCTGCGCCTCGATCTGGGCCTTCTGCGCTTTCAGGCTATTTACCTGAGCGCGCGCATTGGCCAGCTGTGCTTTGCTGCTATTTACGTTGGCAACCCCACGAGCGACCTGACTCTGGAAGGCATCTGGGTCAATCTTGGCCAGTAGCTGTCCGGCTTTTACGCTATCTCCCTCTTCAACGTAGAGTTCTACTACCTCACCAGATACATCCGAACTGATTTTAACTTCCGTCTGTGGGAAGATTTTTCCACTGGCCGAGACAATCTCCTGAATGGTTCTTGCTTTTGCCTCTGAGGTGAAAATTCTGGTGCCGACTTCCTGGCGACCATTAAAGATCATTGCTCCAACGAGCCCTAAAACTGCAAGGAGGACAATGCCGATTATTATTTTACGTGCCATTTGTATTTGCTTAAAACTGAGGTCTGGTAGTGTGGTTATTATTGGGGATACCGGGAGTTATTCGAAAGACAGTCCCTGGCCGAGGTAAAAGCGAATCACCTGGCGATTAAAGATGAGTTGGTACTTACTCCGGGTAAGTTCCGTACGGGCCTGGTCCAGCTGGTTAGTCGTCGTAATGAGGTCAAAGCCATTAGCTGTTCCAGCCCGGAAACTCCGTTGCGCATTATCATAAGCAGCCTGAGCTGCCTCCATGCTGGTTTCCGCAGCACGGTACGCTTGCTGCGCACCGATCAGATTATTCATAGCCAACTGAACATCATTGCGCAAATTATTTTCCGCTTGCTGAACCCCCACTTGCGCGTTATCCTGCTGAATCCTGGCGTTTTGCAGGTCAATCTTCTTGCGTCCCTGACTGTAGATAGGAATATTGATCGAAGCTCCCAACGACTGACCGAAGTTGCGGTCTAGCTGGTTGCCGTATCCGATTGTCGGGAACGTGGGGGTTGTGCCTCCAACAGGTTCGAGGGTAGAAAGTGCAGCGTCAAATCCGTTGATCTGGACTGGAATAGGGTCACCGAACTGAAACTCCGGCGGGTCACTCGTGGGGTTGGCAAAGTCTTTAGCAGCCGTAGAGTAATTAGTACTCACAGATCCGAACAGACTGACGGTTGGCAGGTATTGCCCCTGCGCCAATTTGGTATTCAAGTAAGTAGATTCTTTACGGAGTTCGGCAGCAGCTATGGTCGGCTGCGTATTCCGAGCTGCGAGGAAAACCTCTTCCATTACATAACTCTGGAACAGCTGCTCATCAGAGAGGTCTATCTCCGGAGTAACGACCGTGAACGGTACATTGTAATCCAACTCCAGCAGGATTTTCAACACCAGTTCTGCCGTAGCTGTCTGATTCTGCAGGTCTACCACTGTCCGCTGGGCTGCTGCTTGCTGCGCAAGCAGGTCAAAGCGTTGAGCTGGAGGCAGTGCGCCTGCCTCGATGAGGGCATCCGTGTTAGCAAGTTGATCCGTGGTCAGTTGCAACTGTGCCTCGGCATTCTTCAGCTGCTCCTTGAACAGAACTACGTTCAAGTAACCATTGGCTACCTGAAGACCGATATTGTTACTAGTGATCTTCGCGTCCATTTTGGCCGCAGCATAATCCAATTCGGCCTGCCGGATACCATTTTTGATGCGGCCACCCTGGAAAAGGGTAATACCACCATTCAGCTGGATACCCTGAAAACCGATAGTTTGCTGGTCGAAGGTGTTCGTCGTCGGGTCAATGGTTCGACCAAATTGAGCACCGACATTCGTTGAAGCGGACAAGTTGGGCAGCCGCAGGGCTTTTGCCCGGTCCATATTCAATTTGGTCTGTTCTGCTATATTGTCCAGCTGACGGACCTGAAGGTTGTTCGTAAGGGCGTGCGAGACCGCACGCTCAAGCGTCCATTTATCGTCAGTTTGGGCGGAAAGTCCACCGGCAGTAAATAGTAAGAGTAGGATTAGAGTAGCGTGGCGCATAAGCTTAGTCATGTGGGTGGCAAAGCTAGTGTACCCACGCAAAGCAGTTTTCATTTATCTATCAATGGCAGATTAATTTGGATAAACGACCCCGTTTCGGCGATGCTACCGCTTTCGCCGATTAAGGACAATGCCACAGATCAGGCCACGACTGCCTTTCAAGATGCTCAGTTGAAGTTGCTGTTCATCACCTTGGTACCTACCAGTCGGTCGTACCGACCACCAATAGGGCGCCAGTAAATCAGGGCGAGATAATCATTTTCCGTTTCATCGAAACTTCCCTCGGTGTCCTCATAACTGATCCGGGCCGAAGGCCGTGTATCGCCTCCCTCAGGCTTGCGCTCCGTAACGTAGTGGTAGTTATAAAATCCTTGCTTGAGCAGAGTACGACCAACATAAGCGCTGATATTGGGGTTCCAGACCATCTTCAGTTCGGGCTTTAGCTGGTATTCAGAGAGCCCTCCGAACAGATATACATCCCGAGGCAACTCCGTTCCGGTAGAGAAGACGAAGGTCATTTCTATGTACTCCCCGTTGTAATCGACGTTGAAGCGATTAAAATTGGCCTGCAGGAACTCATCAGCCAGGTTGATTACTGGCTGATCGAAACGGAAGTTGACAAAATCACCATTTAGGTCGAAGTACTGAATATAGGTACCGTTATCCCGGGGCCGGTCAGCTTCGATCATCATGGCGTATCGGTCTCCCTCATTCGTGATGTCGACCATCTCCGTACGGGGTGCCCGGATGGACCGGATATCGAGATTACGGTATTCGTTCGCCCCGCGGAAGGTGACCTTACCCTGGTAGTCAAAGCGTACGGATTCCCGCTGTAGCATGTTGGGAATGATATTGATTACGGCATTATCCCAGCGGTAGTTCTGGATGATGGTTGCCCGCAACTCCCGCATGGGGTTGCGTACTTCCAGCTGCTTGATATTCGCCGTAAGATCGATCTCCTGGTGGGTGTGGATCTGGTCAATTTTGGCTGGCCGGCCAAACTGGGCGTCTACCCCAACCAGGTTTTCCTGCACCATGAAGCGTCGGGTAATGACCGGGAAAGTCTCGTCCTCCTCATCGTAAATGACCAGCAGGTAATTACCACTTACTTCCAGTTTCATGTTGCGATTAGGAAAAACCAGGTCATAGTGAATGAACTCCTTTAGGGTCCGCAAGCTGAAATCATAGTCATCCAGGTAATCCACAGCATACCCTGAGTTATACTCCAACGGACTAAGGCCAGAGGGTTCCCAGTTAGCATCGCAGTGGATGAATTTGTAGGAGTAGCGCCGCACCTCATCACTGAGATCGTCAAAACTCAGGCGGAGCTGTGCCCCGCCGTTGAGGTCGATCAGGGGATAACTGTGCGGAAAACCATTGATGTGGAGTCGCACCGTTTTGATGTAATCGACGTAGGTATTGTCGTAGAACCTGAGGTCCTCGTCCTGTGCACTCAGGCCTGCCGTCGTCAGTAACAACAAAATCAGGGCGCGGCCGCAGGTGCGGAGGAAGTTTTTCAAAGAGCAGTGAATCATAACAAAGTTTACAGCAAATAAAACAGAGCACAACCGTCATTTGGCCTAAGCATTTCGAATGGGTGCCTGCCGGAAGTTCCCGGTCCGAAGGTAGGGAGACTTAGGGGATGTCTGCGACATACTTCTCCCCTACCCTGCTTTTAACGCGCTAACCCTGCCCCCTGCGTACGCGCCCGAAAACTTTCACTTTTCCTTAAGGACAATTATCGTTTAGCACTAACGTAAGCACTGTCTTTTCGGTAAAAGCGCCACGGCTTGCTCGCCCACGGCTCGCCAGCATAGTCAATACCTACCCTCGGCGTAGCGACCAACTCAGTCGCAGGGATGGGCTCCGGAGGCAACAGTAAGCGCACCGGCCCGTCGGGAGCCAGAAGGTCTACGCCATTATATTGGCGGCCAATGCCCAGGGCTTTCGTCAGCACACCGGGACCAGAACTCAGGCGCTTCGACAGCTTTGTCTGGTTTCGCCGTGCCATGATGTGCGACAGTCCACGACTCGGTTCTCCGGCCCGGATCAGGATGGCGTGAGGTGTTTGCTCCGGACCAGTCACCACGTTAAACATCTCATGAATACCGTAGCAAAGGTATACGTAGGCGGTACCCGCCTTCTCGTAAAAAACCTCAGTACGCGGAGTACGTCGATTGCCAGATGCGTGGCTGGCCAGGTCTTCCGGCGCCCAGTAAGCTTCCGTCTCCGTGATGATTACCCCGGTCTCGAGGCCATCAATGCAGGTGACGATCTCTGCCCCAACAAGTTGCTGCGCCAGCAGCACCGGATCGGGAAGGGTAAGATCGATGGAGGAGGATTGCGACATAAGGAAACGGTCTGGCCGGAAGGGTACAGTCAAGACAAAAACAGGTGCCGTCTTATTTTTCGTCGGCCGCAATTTCGTCAAAAACCTCCCGGATAATCCTGCAGGCTTCAGCAAGTTCTTCCTCGGTGCTGGTAAGTGGTGGTGCCAACCGAAAGCTGGCCGGGTTGGAGAGGAAAAAGAAAGTGATCACCCCGCGTTGCAAACAACGGTCGACCACCCGGTAGGTGATTTCTTCTGAAGGCAGATCGATGG
>CAZTTF010000185.1:0-12807 GCA_964616365.1 uncultured Lewinella sp.
GGTAGGCTGGTAGTTGGGTAGTCTGACGCTGACTCCGGTAAATAAAGCCACCAATTATCAGGGACAATCAAGCCTACGGCCCCATACCTAACTCCCCACCCGCTGAACTTCGCAGCGGTAATACTACCATACTAGACAACCGTGTGGCTATCTTCGCGCTTATGGCAAAACCCTTCCTCATTGGTATTACCGGTGGTTCCGGTTCCGGCAAGACAACATTCATTCGTCAGTTACGTAACGGGCTTGATGACAATCAGGTATGCTATCTGAGTATGGACGATTACTACGTACCGCGCGAGGAGCAGAAAAAGGACAAAAACGGCATCTACAATTTTGACCTTCCCCGGGCTATTCACCGGGAAGAGTTTGTCCGTGACCTGAAGAAACTCTGTAAGGGTAAAACCGTAAAACGCCAGGAGTACGTATTCAACAATGAACTGGCCCAACCCAAAACGTTGGTCTTTCAACCAGCGCCAGTCATCATCGTCGAAGGACTCTTTGTGTTTCACTACAAAGAACTCCGCAAGATGCTCGACCTCCGCATCTTCCTCCATGCTAAAGACAACCTCAAGGTTGTCCGCCGAATCAAGCGAGACCGCGTAGAAAGAAACTACCCCCTCGACGATGTATTGTACCGCTACGAGCATCACGTACTACCAGCTTACGAAAAATACGTCGGCCCCTACAAAGAAAAGGCCGACATCATCGTCAACAACAATACCGACTTTAACATGGGGATCCGGGTAGTTCGGGCCTTCGTGGAAAAGCTGCTCGCAGACTAGGTTCCAAGCATCCTGCGTGTCCCTTCGCACCATCCACTGCTGCTGCTCTACCCTACCCTGTTTCTACGTCCGCGCCATCTAACAACAATACTACAGAACCGAGGTGCGGGCAAGTCCGTTAGGCCAGCGTAATTCGCAAATTTAACTTGCCGCGCACGCTATGGCCACTACCCTTCGCCTCATCCTTGGAGACCAACTCAACCAGCAACACAGCTGGTTCAACACCGTCGAAGAAGAGGTAACCTATTGTATGTTCGAGACCTGGTCCGAAGCCAACTACACCCGCCACCACCTGCAAAAAATCACGGGCTTCTTCCTTGCCATGCGGTCTTTTGCCAAACAACTCGAAGCGGCAGGCCATCGCCTGATCTACCGGACCTTGGACGACACCAGGGAACTCCAGCTGGAAACCATAACCGACAACCTCAAGCAACTGGCATCAGAACTTGGCGCCAATGAGGTCGTCTACCAATTGCCCGATGAGTACCGCCTCGACCAGGAGCTGCTCCGCTTTTCCGAGTCCTACTCCGGCGAAGTAGTGGCAGTGGATACAGAACATTTCCTTTCGGAGCGAAACACCCTCGAGGAACTATTCCGCGGCAAGAAGACTTACCTCATGGAGACCTTCTACCGCATGATGCGCAAAAAACACGCCGTCATGATGGAAACCAACGGCGAAGACCCCGTAACCGGCCAGTGGAACTACGACCACGACAACCGGGGCAGCCTGCCCAAAGACATCGTTTTCCCCGAGGCCACGAGTTTTCGGCATGATGCTACCGACATCGTAGACATGCTGCAACGCCATGATGTGCCAACCATGGGGGCGATGGCGGACAACAATTTCCCCTACCCCATCAATCGTGCGGAATCGCTGACGGTCCTGCAGGACTTCGTCGACCATCGTCTTCCGGTATTCGGCACCTATCAGGATGCCATGACGCTGCGTCACCCCTATTTATACCACGCCAACATCAGCTTTGCCCTCAACCTTAAAATGGTCTCCCCTAAAGAGGTCATTACTGCTGCAGTACAAGCCTGGGAACAAAAGCCTGAAGCTATTGCCATCAACCAGGTGGAGGGCTTCGTACGACAGATCCTCGGATGGCGGGAATACATGCGCGGAGTCTACTGGGCCAAGATGCCCGGTTTTGCTGCGCAAAACGACCTCAACCACGATGCCAAACTACCGGAGTGGTTCTGGACGGGAGACACCAAGATGAACTGCATGCGGCATGCCGTAGGCCAATCCCTGGAGCTGGGCTACGCCCACCACATCCAGCGGTTAATGGTTACGGGGAACTTTGCCCTGCTGCTCGGAGTTCACCCCGACGAAGTCGACCAATGGTACCTCGGTGTTTACGTTGATGCCATCGAGTGGGTTCAGATCACCAACACCCGGGGCATGAGCCAGCGGGCGGACGGTGGTTTGGTGGCCACCAAACCCTACGTCAGTAGCGCCAACTACATCAATAAGATGAGCGACTACTGTAAGGGGTGCCACTATAAACACAAGGACAAAACAGGCGAAAAGGCTTGCCCCTTCAACAGCCTTTACTGGGATTTTCTCGACCGCCACCGGGACCAATTCGGCAACAATTTCAGAATGGCTTTCATGTACAAAACCTGGGATCGGAATGATGGTGAAAAGAAAGCCGCCATCCTGGAGCGCGCTGCCTGGGTAAAAGACAATGCCGACAAGTTATAAGCGGAGCCGGGCCATAACCACTAAAGGGCAAACGCAGCAAAAGCTGACGCATCGTATAAGCAGCTATCTAGAACAACCCATAAACGAGTCGTTTGGACATAGCATGCGTCCTCCTGAGACCACCTTTGGTGGGATTGTGGAGGCTCATCCTCTATCTCGGACGAAGTAGCAGCAAAGCGAATTGCCAAACAAGCTCTAACTTTGCGGCAGTGAAAAAGTTATTGTCTAACCCCTGGTTATCCGCGCTCCTCGTTCTGGTCATTGCCAGCCTTATTAGTGTCCTCTACTTCCAGGAACTGATGCTTACGCCCGGCGAGAAATCCCCCACCTTCGGTGGCGATGGGTTGACGATTCACTACAACCTCCAGTACCATGCCACTTACGGTGAAGGGGCCTACCTCACCAGCCAGTATCACCCTTACGCAGAAAGTGTCTTCATGACCGACGCTCATGCTCTCCTGGCGGTGGTTTTCGCCTGGCTGAGGCCGGTTTTCCCGGGCCTTGCTCCCCATGCCTCCGGCATTGCCAATGCTCTCATTTTCTGGAGTACTCCCATCGCGGTGCTCTTCCTTTTCCTGACTTTCCGCTCCCTTAAGGTCCGCTGGTCACTCTCTCTGGTTTTCGGGCTACTGATCGCCCTGATGTCTCCGCAAATCCTCCGGCAGCTCGGTGGGCAATACACACTCGGCTTCACGTGGCTACTGCCCTACGTGATCTGGTATGTTTTCACCTGGAACGATGGAAAACGCTACCTCTTAAAGTCCCTAGTCTTAACAACTACGATTTACCTGCTAGGTCTGAACAACCCCTACCTCTACGCAATTGCGGGGGCATTCCTTTTGGCTATTTCCGGCTTGGCCACCCTGTTGAAGCTCAGTGGCAACCAAGCCATTTCGTGGCAACAGATTCTCTACTGGCTGGGTGTTTTTTTAGGGAGTACAGCTGCCGTCTTTTTGACCCTGGAATATTTCGACCTTGTCGATGATCGGGTGGAGGTGCCCTTTGGTTTCTTCCACAACATCGCCAATTGGGGCGGCTTGCTTAGCAGTCAGGACGTTCTCCTTTACGATTGGATCCACCGGGTTTTCCCCGGGCTCGCCACCCCGAAATACGAACATCAGCTGTACCTGGGGCTCATCCCGATGCTGACAGCGATTAGCCTCCCGCTGCTCTTGTTTGTCCCCAGGATCAAAAAACAAGTGACGATTCACCAGCAGCCACTCCTGCTCATATCGCTGCTCGGTGGTTTAGCCGGACTTATTTTCGGCTTCGGCCTCCCATTCAGCTATTTTAAATACTGGACTTACGACCATCTCGGGGCCGTCCTACAATTTCGGGCACCGGTGCGTTTCGGCTGGCCATTCTACTACCTGCTGGGGATCGCGGCCGGTTTTACGCTGAACAAACTCTACGCAAACCAGGAGTGGCGGAAGTGGGCGCGGCCGCTGGTGCTGTGTTTTGTGCTGGTGTGGGCCGTGGAGGTACATCAGTTCTTGCGCGGGCATCTTGAGGACCGCCTACACGGCAACTCCTTCCGTCCGGAGCGACTGGATGATTTCAAGACCATCGCCCGCGAAGCGGGCATCGACACCGCGTCTTTCTCCAGCATCTTCTTGCTCCCTACGGAGCTGGGTTGGACCGACAAAGTACACCACAACGGCACCTGGCGCAGTAATCACGATGGCTACTCCCTTTCGCTGGCCACCGGCCTGCCGCTGCTGAACGGTAAGCTGTCCCGCCTATCGCTGGAGCGTTGCCTGCAAAGTTTACAGGTAACGACTCACCCGTTGGTGGAAAAGCAGGTTCTCGACAAAATTCATCCGACCAAGGATATCCTGCTCCTTGCAGCCCCGGATAAGAACCTTGATCCGCCCGAGCGGCGGCTACGGGAGCTCGGTACCTCACTCTACCAATCGGACGAACTCGAACTGCTCTCCCTCTCTCCTACTATTCTCCGGGATGAACATACCGCGGCGGTGGCAGCGATTGCCACCGATACCTTGTTGACAACAGACTATAATCGTTTTGCCTACGAGTACAATAAGGACCAGGCCTTCTTCGGAGCGGGCAGCCAAAGGGTAGGGAAATTCTGGCAAGACGTATTCAAGCTCCCCGTTGATTCCCTGCGTGGAAGTGGTCCTTACGACGTCAGTTTCTGGGTTTACACGGATGGCCGCCGGTTTGGCGGCCCTAAGTTTTACCTTAAGCTGGAGGACGAAAAGGGTGCCAAAGTCACCGAACAATACCAGTGGACCAACCGCGTCTACGAAACCCAACGCGGCTGGCAGCGGGTAGCCTTCTCTTTGGAGGTGCCGCCGGAGGCGGCACTGCTTAAGCTGATCAGCGACTATGACCACCCCTACTACGTCGACGAGGTTTTAGTTCGCCCCGCAGCGACCAATGTATTGATCGAAGGCCCAAACGGCAGGCTTTACAATAACTACTGGGTGGAGTAGGCCTCCGCACCAGTCCGGGCCCTTCTACCCCACCACTTTGCACCTGCGGCCCCGCCAGTAAAACCATCCGAAAGTAAACAATCGGTTCTCCTTACCAATTTCTAAATGGTAAACTGTGAATCCAAACTTACGCGGGTTATCTTCGCCCGAAATTAACGCCCCCACATGAACCTCCACGAATACCAAGGCAAAAGCATTCTCGTACAGTACGGTGTACCTATTCAAAACGGCTACGCCGCAGACACTGTCGAAGAAGCGATGGCCAATTACGACAAGCTGGCGGAAGAGACCGGTAGCGGTTTTGCTGTTATCAAAGCCCAGATCCACGCAGGTGGCCGCGGTAAAGGCGGTGGTGTAAAGCTCGCCAAGAACCGCGACGAGGCCCAGGAGCACATCTCCAACATCCTCGGCATGCAGCTCAAAACACCTCAGACTCCCGGTGGCATGGAAGGCCCCGGTAAGAAGGTGAATAAGATTCTCGTAGCAGAAGACGCCTACGCGCCTGACTTTGACGCTTGTAAGGAATACTACATTTCTATCCTGATGGATCGTCAGCAGCAGCGTAACGTCATCATCCACTCCACTCAGGGTGGTATGGACATTGAAGCCGTTGCTGAGGAGACACCACACCTCGTACACAAGACTTACATCGACCCTGAACTGGGCATGCAGCCTTTCAACGCCCGTGAAGTAGCCTTCAACCTGGGCCTTTCCGGCCAGGCGTTCAAAAACATGGTCAAGTTCATCTACAAGCTCTACGCTGCTTACGTTGGCGCGGATGCGGCCCTGATCGAGATCAACCCTTGCCTCCACACCGGAGACGACCGCATCATCGCCGTTGACTGTAAGTTCAGCGTTGACGGTAACGCCCTTTACCGCCACAAAGACATCGCCGCAATGCGCGACGTTACCGAAGAAGATCCAACAGAAGTGGAAGCTGGTGAGTATGGCCTCAACTACGTTAACCTCGACGGTAACGTAGGCTGTATGGTAAACGGTGCCGGCCTGGCGATGGCTACCATGGACGTGATCAAGCTTTCCGGTGGTGAGCCAGCCAACTTCCTCGACGTTGGTGGTACTGCTGACGCAGCCCGCGTTGAGCAGGCCTTCCGCATGATTCTGAGTGATCCGAAAGTAGAAGCTATCGTGATCAACATCTTCGGTGGTATCGTACGTTGTGACCGTGTTGCCCAGGGTGTTGTTGATGCATACAATAACATTGGTGACATCAAAGTCCCCATCATTGTACGCCTTCAGGGAACCAATGCGGACATCGCGAAGGAACTGATCGACAACTCCGGCCTGAACGTACGTTCTGCAGTTGCCCTCCAGGATGCTGCTGACGCTGTAGCAGAAGTACTAGCCTAAAGCAGGCTAACTCTTGGTCTGTGCTGATCAGACCAAACACATTAAGGTAGCATCATGAAGTCCACGATGCTACCTTTTTTCATATACCTAACCCGAGGTCTGGCAACAGACTGGATGACCACGTTAGACTTGAGCATGATCGTCAGCAACTTACATTGGTGCTTCGTCCAAACCTGACGTTACCTAAGTCAAAGTAGTTGGGGAGGGGCTTATCTGGGGTGATCAGCGATGTACTTTTTCATCAGCTTGACGTTTCCGGCGTGGAATTCGGCCATAACCTTCGGAAAACCATAGCGCCGGAAAAGGCGCTCGCTATCAAAGTCCTTACCCGATCGCATTGAGGCTTCCAAGGCGTCGAGATACTCCCGGCTCTCTGCTAACCGATGCAGCATTTCTTGCTGCTTGCTGGTAGCATCTCCATGACCTGTAATCAGTAAACGGACTTCGCCAGAGCGAATGAGGAGCTCCAGCTGGCCCAGTGTGCTCCGGTAGGCCGACACACTATGATAGACGTAGGGGAATTCGATATTCGAGAGATAATCCCCCACAATCAGGACTCCCCGCTGGGGGAAAAAGGTGAGCAATCCATCAGCATTGTGACCGGGTGCCTGAAAGAAGCGAACACTCTCCCCAGGCAGTGCTAGCTCCTGCTGCTCCTCACCGATAGACATCGTCACCTCCGGATACACGATGGGGTATTTACGGGTGAGGTAGTAGCTGTCATCAAAGTCCAGTATCTGCTGGATGATTTTGGCTTTATCGGGATTACTGACAAAGGCCGCCGAAGCAATCACCGTCGCCTCCGGAAAGCGAGCGTATCCGATAATGTGGTCGTAATCAGAGTGGGTAAATAGTAGATAGAGCTTGCGCGTGCCCAGCAAGCCACGTACCTCTTCAGCAATATACTCTACTTCCTGGGGCAACCAGTTAGGGTCGACGAGAAAGAGAAAGTCATCCCCTTCGAGCAAGGTAGTAACCGTCCGGAATAAGGCTGACTCGTACAGCCTTACCCGGTCTTCCAATAATTGCGTTTTCATGCCCTGAGAACGGCCTACTGCTGCGTACTGTTGACATCACCGTAGGCGAAACCGACAAAGTCTGCCTCCAATGCATTCCCCGTTAGGTTATTGATATTAAATACCTCCGGGAAAGTGTTATTGTATGGGTCGTCAATGGTCAGGTCCGCAGGTATGAAGCCCCATGAATCGCCCGACTCGTAGATGTTGTCCAGGCCAAGGATTACCCGCTGAATAGCGACCATGTCTCCGACGGAAAGAAACTGGTCCTGGTCTACATCCGCAGCCAGGTAATCATAGCCCGTGGCGAAGGTTCCCCGGCCAAGGATGACATTGCCGATGGCTACCACGTCTGCCACCGTTACGATGGTCAGGTCAACCGCCACGGCATGAGCAGGCTGCACGGTAAAATCCCCTCCTAAAGCAAGTGTGCTGAACTGGTAGGTACCGTCTGCTCCGGTAGTAGTCGTTTGCAACAATTGATCTTCTCCTTCTAACTCGATCATCACTTCCGGAACCGGCGCCTGATACTGGGTTAGTACCTGTCCGGCAATAGTTCCACTAACTTCTCCACAGCCACCACTGAACGACTGGACTTCCGCAAGCACCGTGCAATATCCAAAGGAACCATCATCTGCTATTGCGTAGACACGCATGGGTACTGGTGCATTCAGATCGGCACAGTTGAAGTCTGCCCCCGTAACGGATGGGTCTGGAACGAAATTAGGTACGTGCGCTTCTTCCTCACGGTATAAGCTATAGGACGTAATAGTATTCCCGTAGCAATCATCGATATCTGAAGCGATAAAGTCGTTGGCCCAGATGGTCCCAATCGCATCACCGGCACCATCCGGGAATAAGGTTACCGTTAACCTCTGGATACAAATCGGAGCGGGAAACTGTACTCCCTCCACGCAGAATTCTACAATTTGCGAGGCAACATTTCCACAACCATCGCTGGCAACAATCTGGATGGCATGCATTCCTGTAGGCAGGTCTTCAATTACCACAATGTATTGGCCACGCTCACCAATGAGTGCACCATCCACATCACGATCTGGCTCAAATCCGTCGGTAATAACGTAGTACTCATCAAGCTGAATAGTGACCGTTGGTCGCTGGCAGAAATCAAAAGCCGTAAACATGAGCGGAACGTCAACGGTACAATCAGGGTCTGTACCCACGAAGCATTCCAGCGGAGGATTAACTCCAATATTCGGAGGCGTATTGTCAAAAACATCAATGAACTGGACGTAACTGAAATACCCACGACTATTGTCCTCGGCATAAGCTAAGCCAAGAGAAGCCCCACCGGGAGTCCACTCATTATCGCCACTATTGTCATCATCAGAGCCATCGCTATCGTCTCCGTCGTCCAGCAATACATCGGCCCCCTCATCATATATCCGGTCGTCAGCTATGGTAAGGAAAGCAACGTCATCAACTACCCTGCCGGTGTCGTTTGCAATGACGTTCAGGTATAAATCACTATCTTCAGGATCGCGGATTCCATCCCCATCTCTCGGGATTCGGTACGCACTCCCCAGGGTATTGTACTCACAGAAATTGATCACTTCATACAAGACCTTATAAGAAAAACAGGCCTCGGGAGCACTTACTGCGAAGAGCGTATCCACGTAAACGTTGCTCGTGATAAGGTCACAGGCAAAAGACTCCGCGAAAATCGGTGCGAACTCTGGCTCACGCCGACAGAACCCAATTGTGTCTTTGGGGAAAGTTATCCGGTAGTCGTATACTGCGAATACTTCAATGAGCTGAATACAAGTACCAGCATTTACGTACCCCTGTCCGTCAGTACTGGTGAAAGTTCGGGCAATGCTGCCCACACCACAGTTATTGATATTGCTGCTCGCAGTCGAAGTCACCTCCACCGAGCAGTTATCGCTCCCCAGGGCGCCCCCGAAGCGTTCCTCCAGCTCTGCCAGCGAAACCTCTTCAATTCCAGCCGGGAAAGTGGTAGAATAGTCGATACACGAAATTGATCGATCAGCTGGTGGCTGGCACTCAGGGATTTCCTTATCCTCAACATTCACAACCAGCCAACAAGTATTAGTATTTCCAGCATCGTCTGTCACCCTCAGGCTTACCGTCACATTGCCAATATCGTCACAGCTAAAAAGTAACGAATCAGTGTACGGGCCAGTAGGCAGGAAAGCATCATCCAGTCTCGCAATTGCAAATGAAATGACCGTGCAGTCATCCGTCGAGCCAGCATTGATTTGGGCTGGCGTCAGCGTTGCCTGCCCTACTTCTGGCAGGCCAGGCCCTGCAGGAACGGAATTAAGACTAACGTTCAACGCATCCTCACAGACAGCCGTTGGGGGTACTCCATCTTGTATGGTTAAAGGGAAATCAGATTGCCCCGTATTCCCACAGACATCGATATAGCGGTACCGTAAAATGTGATTACCGATGGGAACAACCCCGGACAACTCCGGGACTCCATTATCCAATGATATTTCGTAAGGGCCCATGCCAAAGGCGTCTGTCTCCCCATTGATATAGATAGTAGCCGTAATTGATACAGTCCCCCCGCAATTATCTGACACCGCTACTTCAAAGGGGTCAAGAATAACATACGCCCCACACTGGTCACCAGCATTCGTCATATACACGAGATCAGGGTCAATTACACCGTCAAAATCCCGGTCTTGCGTTGGTCCGCTAAACGCAGGGGCCTCCTGATCTCCGACTTCAACAATCTGAGCGAAACGCGAAATACTATCTGGTTCACACCAATCGATGACGGTGTAAGTCCTGACGAACTTATAGCCGTACAGGCAGGTAATTGTAGGGTTACCATCCGAGTAGGTCACCCCCAGGTTACAAACTGGAGTGCCTTCAACCAGGGGAAACTCCCGTGCTCCTACCCGTAAAAACGGAAAGTCTTCTGCCCGCGGAGCTGGATAGTTTTCCCGAATCTCCTGACTGGAAACATCGGTAGCGCTGCAGCGATCAAAACGGGCGACCGCTGTGATATTCTCCGTTGACAAATCATCCAGTCCAGGGCGCTGAAAGGTTAGTACTGAGGTATAGCTGGTGGGCGGATTAGCCTCCGCTGTCTCATCACAAGCCGGCATCTCGCTAGCCGTAAAGGTGCGGGTAACAACAACATCGTTACAATCAGGCTGGTCTGGGTCCAGCGCAACTCTTTCAGTCACGCACACCTCTAGCTGCGCCGCACAAGCGTCGTAAAATCTGGGTATGGACACAATCGATGGGGAAGTCGGCAACCTAAGTATTGCCTCCAATTCAGGTGCTATCGTACCAGCAACAATCTCGCCAGTAGCACCGGTTACCCGAAAACAACGACTCACACCTTCCTCGAGCAGGTCCATGCTGTAATCCGACAGATCGACACAGAGTAGGTCGACCGGTGAGAGCGGCTCGGTCACAGCGGGAGGCGTTAGGTCACGAGCCGTAACCGTACCCCAACAGGGTTCAAACTCCGGGTCCGGCAAGGACGAAGGATCGTCGTACTCTACCCGAACGGTAAATGTACCACAGCCGTCAACGATTCCGCCATTATCCGGTAGGTCATCCTCAACAACTATTGATAAAGTGAGCGTATCAATACCAGAGATATCCCCGGTCAGTATCATAGAAGGCGTTATCAATGCTTCACAGTTAGCATTGAGCCCGATGTTGATCGACGCAGCACAAGCAATATCCCCCTGAGCAAACAAGCCAGAAGAAATGAGTAGTATGCACACAATGTAGTAGAAGCCATAAGAATGGCCCCTGAAGCGAAAGTCAGGTTTATTCATACAAAAGAGGGTCGTAAAAAGCCAAAAAACTGCTCAAATGCTCACTATAATGCTACATGGATTATGACCAAATCAATCAAATTTACAACATGTAAATTTGAATTATATTAAATTTTTCCACTTTGCTCCGACTTTCCCGGAAAAGAGTGTTAAAGTTTAGGTTTGACAGACTTTAATCGCGAATTAGAACAAAAAAGATGCCCCCCGACACCATTTTCAGGTCTCGGGGGGCATCTGCCAGCGATTAAAAGGCTATTTCAACACGACCATTTTTCGCGTTGCGGTGAAATCTCCGGCAGTAAGGGTGTAGGTCAATACACCGGTAGCAGGAAGTTCCTCACGCTCGAATAACACCTGATTGAGTCCGGCACTACAAGTTACGCTCTTGGTTGAGATCACCCGACCAGCTACATCGCGGATAGTCAGTTCTGCCGTTCCTGCGTTGGCAAGTACAAAACGAATCGTGGTTTCGTCCATAACCGGGTTAGGAATATTCTGTAGCAGCTCATTTTGCGCGGACGCAGGTGCAGTGGCGGTGGTAAATGCAAGATTCAGAGTTCCCCCAGCACCGTTAGCGGCTACACCCTCTGCAATCGTCAGGTCACTTGTCAAGCTCACGAAGTCACTCAGCAAACCAGCGTCTGAAGCACGTACCTCAACGGTTACCGTTGCCGCGCTACGGAACATCATGGTGATCACTCCTTCTGCTGCACCGTTCAGGTTAAGTCCACCCTCTCCTTCATAAGAAACATTGATCAGTTCCAATTCAGGCCCCAGTTCCAGGGTACCCTGGAAACCAGCCAGTTCAGCGCCAGAGAAGGCAATGCTGTGCGTCTGGCCAGCTTCGAGGCGGGCATCCTTTACCTTCAGTGACGTGGTAGAACGACCTACGCTGTTTACATCACCGTAAGCGAAGCCGACGAAGTCAGCATCGAATACGTTTACCGACATGTTGTTCACGTTGTAAACTCCGGGGAAGGTATCTGCGTATGGATCACTTACGTCTATGTCAGCAGGAACAAAGCCCCAGCTCTCGCCAGTAGCGTACATATCATCCAGACCAAGAATCACCCGCTGAATCGCTACCATATCACCTACGCTCAGGAGCTGGTCCTGATCTACGTCTGCTGCCAGGTAGTCGTAGTTGCTGGCGAAGCTCTCAGCACCGAGGATCACGTTACCGATCATGACTACGTCAGTCACCGTTACCGTAGCGAGGTCCACTGCTACCGGGTGCGCAGGCTGGATCGTGTAGTCAACGCCCAATGGGAGGTTAGTGAAGCTGAACACACCATTGTCATCGGTGGTCACCATCTGGTCCATGCTGTTGTCGCCCGTCAGGGTTACTTCAACACCAGCTACCATTTCTTCGTTCTGCGTAGCGATCGTACCGGCAAGGTTGCCACCGTCAGTTTCACAGAGTCCGTCCTGGAAGGCCTGTACTTCTACGAGTACAGAACAGTAGTCAGAGGTACCGTTGTCAGCAATCGCGTAAACGCGTACCGGAACTGTTCCTTCGGCAAGGTCGTCACAGTCGAAGTCGATACCGAGGTCACCAACTGCGATCTGGCTCTCATCGAAGCCTGCCTCACGGTAGATGCTGTAGTTCTCGATTACGTTTCCGAAGCAGTCCTCTACATCTGAAGCGATGAAGTCAGACGCCCAGATAGCAGCCATGCCACCACCCTG
>CAZTTF010000186.1:0-18635 GCA_964616365.1 uncultured Lewinella sp.
ACCGTTAAGGCTGCTGCGGAGTAAGTACTCCTTTTTGCGTCACCGTTTTCTATCACTTTTATTCCCTTATCATGATCCCTGCTAGTGAACTCATCCTGCGCCCCACCGGGGCGCTCTACCACCTTGACCTCGTCCCCGGGCAAGTAGCCGAAACCATTATTACCGTTGGTGACCCTGAGCGGGTTCGCGCCATTTCCAGCCGGTTCGATCGGGTGGAGTTGAAGGTGGAAGCCCGTGAGTTTGTTACCCATACGGGGGAGCTTGACGGCAAGCGCCTCACGGTGATCTCGACCGGTATCGGGACCGACAATATCGACATCGTTTTTAACGAGCTCGATGCTTTGTTCAATATTGACCTGGACCGACGGGAGGTGAAGGATGATCTGACGCAGTTGACCTTTGTGCGTTTGGGTACTAGTGGTTCTTTTCAGCCAGACCTTGAGTTGGGCAGTCTCGTGCTTTCTGCCGGGGCGCTGGCCACGGATGGTTTGCTCCCGTTTTACCTGCAGGGAGGAGAGCCGGATCCCCTGGCGATTGATCTTTACGAGCACCTGGAAGATGGCGGCGTTGCTTTCCCGGTTCCCCTGCTGATCGTGCGGCCGGAGTTGCCGCCGGCAATTGCCGCGTCAGACCTGGCCCGGGGAATCACCATGACGGCATCAGGATTCTATGCGCCGCAGGGGCGTAGCCTGCGGCTGGCGTCTGGTTTGTCGCCTCAGTTGGTGCAACGTATGCGCGGCTGGGAACACGCCGGGACGCGTGTAACCAATATCGAAATGGAAACAGCAGGGATTTACGGACTGTCCTCCATCATGGGCCACCGTTCCGCCTCCATCTCGGCCTTGCTGGCTAACCGGACGGAAGGAACCTTCAGTAAGCAACCCGCGGCGGCGGTTAACCGCTTGATTGACCGCGGACTGGAACTGATTCTGGCCGACGCGCAATAGTTGACTAAGGCGGACGTTTATCTGAAGAGTGATCTTCGCAATCCCCGCGAAGCATCAATCGGATTGATGACTAACTATTTTACTCCACACTTCCCCGTGGGGTTGTTTGCTCCGGTAGCTGGGTTGAATCACCCGAAACGCTACTTACAGCAAGCTTACGCTTTAGTTAAGCGCGTATGACTTTTCAGAACCACATCTTGCAACCAATCATTTTACGCTGCGTTTTTGCGCTTGCGTTGCTGCCTTTTGCCGGCGACGTATTCGCGCAGTCAGATAATCATGAGGCAGTCGCTGCATTTGTTGAAACCTACAATGCACAGCGCGCTTCGCGCGACTGGGCAACGGTCGAGCAGCAAAACGTCCACTTCCTCGTGGAGGAGAATAACCTACTGGTTGCCTTTCTCGGAGAAGGAGAAATCCGTATTGACCTCGACCGTGATGGCGCTGACCCTATGGATGGGATGTTCCCGGTTACCATTGAGCAGGCTACGGTAATTGCTACCAATGCTACAATCTTGTTCATTGACCCGGCGGGAGACCAGCATTTTGCCTTTTCCTTGCTGGACTCGCCCATGATGCCAGAACTGGCTAGCGGATATTTCACCATTTTTCAGGGCTACGGCATTGGTAAACGCGCCGTTACGGAGTAGGCGCGATGAACTTAGGAAGCTAATTGATGGTTGCACACTAAAAGTCACCAGCTATGTCTTCCCGAACTTCTCAGATTATCGCATTGCTTTCCATGGTCGCCATGTTTGCGTTGCAGGCCATGACCTTTGCGGGTGTTTTTGGACCTAATCCCGTTGGCTCTACCTCCAATGACACTGCGCCCATGCTGGTGCCCGCCAGCTACGCCTTCTCCATCTGGACACCTATCTATCTGGGCCTACTTGTCTTCCCGATCTTCCAGCTAATCAAAAACCGCAATAACCATCCTGCCTGGACGGAACTGCGGACCTTGTTCTCGGCCAATGTAATCGGTAACGGACTGTGGCTGGTTTTCGCGTCTTATGATTGGCAGTGGTTGACGGTGTTGGTAATCATCCTGATGCTCGTTTCGCTCTTCCGGATCAACCAATTGCTGATCCGCCTGGCTGCCGATGGAGCAGCCTACAGCTTCTGGGCGGAGCGGATCGTTTTCAGCCTTTACTTTGGTTGGATCACGTTAGCAACAGTGCTGAATATTGCCAGCGCGCTGAATTTCTATGATTGGAACGGCTGGGGTATCTCTGAGGTGAACTGGACCTTGATTATCGGAACCATTGCCATCGTGATCACCGCGTATACCGCCCTGAAATTCCGCGATTTCGTGTACCCCTTCGTAGTGGTCTGGGCTTTCATCGCGCTGGCCGTTAAGCATTACGGAACGGAACCCATACTAGTTGCGCTGGCCGCAGTAGCGATTGCCGTAAGTCTTGGTGTTGCCTTCCTGGTGCGACCAACGAGTGGCGCGCGGACGCAGGTGCAGAGTGCGTTGAAATAGCAAGGGGCTAGACTGTTAGATCTTTAGAAGTTAGACTTTTAGGCCGTTAGACCTTTAGAAGTTCGTCTGTTAGACGTTACGTCATTTAAGTCCTGAATCACTAGGCTGCCAAAAGAACTAACCAACTAACGGTCTAACGAACTAAACGTCTAACGGTCTAACCTACTACTAACGGTCTAGAAGACTACTCCTCCTCATAATACCCGATCCGGTCAAGGTGCAGCTCCGTTGTATGCTCCCGTTCGAAGTACATGGGCTGGAAGCGTGCGTTCCATACGATCTCGCTGTGGAGGTAAGAGTTGTTGACGTGGACGGATTGTGCGTGAATCTCGTCGTAGCCTTCCACCATGATCAAAAGTTCTGACTGTTTTTTGCAGTATTCGTTTTTGCTCCAGCCATAGATGGGACTGTCGGTAGTAATAGGGTGGACGATGGTCCAGTTTAAAGGGAAAAGGGGAACGGTGTCCCGTTCGAGGGGGAGCGGCGCGAAGCGCCGCTGGCCGCCTTCAAGCCAGGTCAGTACCATTCGGGCGTGGACGTTAATCAGGTGGGTGTCCCGCTTGTTAGCGATCCTGAACTGGAGACTCTCCAGCCCATCCCGGTATGGGGCAATGATGGCTTTGTCGGAAAAGATGACGATCCGGCTCGGGCGCGCGAAGCGCGCATAAAAAAGACCAGTTGCAACGGCGAGGGCCGTCCAGCCAAAAAGCGCCACGAAGGCCGCCAGCGCATTAGCAGCGACGCCTACCGGAGAGAGGCTGCCGTAGCCAACGGTTGTAAAAGTCTGGATGCTGAAGAAGTAGGCGCCAAGAAAGCGTTCCCAGAAGGGGGTGTCCTGAGGGATGCCCGTCAGGCTATCCGTACCAATCAGGAGGAAGCCCACGGTAAAGACGAGGTTGATGATGATATAGGAGATCAGTGTTACCAGCAGGAAACGGGGCCAGCTCATTTCTACGAGCTGCTGGTAGGGTGCCCAGAATGACCTGCCCCTGCGGACTACGTTAAAGGAACCGTCGTTGTTGATCAGCCTGGTCCCTGGTTGGCGGGCGACTTTGTCGCCCAGACCAAGGTCCCCCTGTGGCCGGTCAGTATTAATCGTCTGATTGGTGTCGTCAGAACCGGATTGCCGGTTGCGGAAGCGGGGCATTTTCATTGGCGTGAAAACGCAGAGAACTGGTATCAGGTTGAGGGGGGGCTACAATGAGCAGTAGCTGCGGCTTTAGTTGCTAGCTTGAATCCGAGGCTGCCAAATCCTTATCTTCGCAGCATACCCCCCAAAGTAGCCCATATGATTCGTTTTCTTCCACTGCTCTTTTGTCTTGCCCTGTTCACCTGCGACCGCGCCCCCGAAACGGCTTCCGATACTAAATTCTCCGTTCCCTTTGAGAAGTTTGAGCTCGATAACGGCCTTGATGTGATCTTTCACGTGGACAAGTCCGATCCCGTAGTGGCCGTCGCTCTCACGGCGCACGTTGGTTCCGCGCGCGAGAAAGAAGGGCGTACTGGTTTTGCTCATCTCTTTGAGCACCTTCTGTTTCTGGAGTCAGAAAACCTGGGTAAGGGTGGCCTAGATGCCATGAGTGCCAGAATTGGCGGTTCCGGAGCAAATGGTAGTACTAACCGCGACCGGACGAACTATTTTCAAACCGTTCCTAAGGATGCACTGGAGAAGATGATCTGGGCCGAAGCCGACAAGCTTGGCTGGTTCATCAATACCGTTACCGAACCTGTGTTGGCCAAAGAGAAGCAGGTCGTGAAAAATGAAAAACGGCAGAGCGTGGACAACCGTCCATATGGCCACAACAGCTACGTAATCGGGAAAAACATGTACCCCGCCGATCACCCTTATAACTGGCAGGTGATTGGCTCGCTGGAAGATCTCGACGCAGCGACGCTCGATGACGTAAAGGAGTTTTTCCGCCGCTGGTATGTGCCGAACAATGTTACCCTGACGATTGCGGGAGACTTCGATACCGAACAGGCCAAAGCCTGGGTGGAGCAATACTTTGCAGAGATTCCTGCAGGGGATCCGGTGGAAAATATGGCCGTCCGCCCCGGAAAGGTGGAGCAAATTATCAAGCTTTATCACGAGGATAATTTCGCCCGCGTTCCACAGCTGACCATGGTTTGGCCCGGTGTGGAACTCTACCACCCCGACGCTTACGCACTGGATGTACTTACCGAATACCTTACCGAAGGCAAAGAAGCCCCCTTCAACGAAGTCTTAACCGACGAGCTTAAGCTTGCCCCCCAACTCTACGCCTACAGTAGTAATTCGGAGCTGGCCGGAGAGGTCCAGTTAGTGGTGCAGGCCTTTGGCGATAAAGACCTCGACGAGGTGATGGAAGGCGTAGAACAAGCCTTTGCCCGCTTTGAAGAAAATGGTATCACTGAGGAGAGCCTGCAGCGGATTCTGGCGGGACAGGAGACCTCCTTTTACAACCAGTTGTCCAGCGTGCTGGGCAAAGGGTTTAATCTGGCGCAGTACAACATCTTTGCCGGAGACCCAGGGTTCGTCGAGCAGGATATCAAGAACATTCTGGCGGTAACTACTGCTGACGTAAAGCGCGTATACGATAAATACCTCAAAGGGAAACCCTTCATCGCGACGAGCTTTGTCCCTAAAGGAAGCGCTGAGCTTGCCCTGGAAGGTTCGGAAAAAGCGGAAGTCGTAGAAGAAAAAATCGAGCAGGGCGCTGAGGAAGAATTTGACGCCAGCATTGTCGCAGAGTATGAGCCTACACCGTCTTCTTTTGATCGTTCGGAGGAGCCGGAATACGGAGAAGAAATCGTCACAACTCCTCCTTCGGTTTGGCAGGAAACTACGGCTAATGGCATGGCGGTGTACGGCATTGAAAACAGTGAAGTGCCGCTGGTGAACTTCAGCATGACCATCGAAGGCGGGCAGTTGCTCGAAAGTGTGGACAAGCCGGGAGTGGCTAACCTGATGGCCGATCTCATGACCCGGGGGACGGCTTCGAAAACGCCAGCCGAACTGGAAGCTGCTATTCAAAAGCTGGGGGCAAACATCAATGTCTATGCCAGAGGTGAAGGTGTTTACGTTACCGGAAATACCCTCGCCCGTAATTACGCGGCAACCATGGAGCTGTTGACCGAAATCATGCTGGAGCCCCGGTGGGATGCGGAGGAACTGGAACTGCTACGCAGTTCAACCATTTCACGGCTTGAGCAGCAAGACGCATCCCCCAACGCCATTGCCGGCCGTGAGTTTGCCAAGTTGCTCTACGGCGAAGACAACATCCGGGCTTACAGCCCGCTGGGGACGCCCGCCTCCGTTGCTGCCATTACGATGGACGACCTGAAGGCTTATTACGAGAATTTCGTATCACCAACCGTATCCCGCCTGCACGTGGTCGGTGATCTTTCCCAGGCTGAAGTCATGGGCGCACTCGATGCACTCACGGCTGGTTGGGAGGCTAAGGAGGTAACTTATCCCGACTGGCCCATCCCGACCCCTCCGGCAGAAGCAAAAGTGTATTTCTACGATGTACCCGGTGCTAAACAGTCGGTACTCCGGATCGGTCGCCCCGGGCCAACGGTGAATGATAATGATTACTACCCCGCACAGGTGATGAACTACATCCTAGGTGGCGGCGGCTTTGCCAGCCGCCTGACGCAGGAGCTCCGCGAAGGGAAAGGCTATACCTACGGTATTCGGTCTAACTTCTCAGCCTCGGAGGACGTCGGGCAATTCTCAATCGGTAGCGGTGTCCGCTCCAATGTAACCCTGGAATCAACCCAGGCTATTCGGGAGATTCTCGAGGACTACCCAACCACCTTCACGGAGAAAGACCTGGAGACTACCCGTAGCTTCCTCATTAAATCAAGTGCACGGGCCTTCGAAACGGCCAATGCGAAACTGGGGATGCTCCAGAACATGAGTGACTATGGCTGGTCTTCTAACTACGTCAGCGAGCGGACGGATATCGTCCGGAACATGAGCCAGCAGCGTATTGGTCAGCTTGCCAGTCAGTACGCCAACCCCAACGAGATGATCTGGCTCGTTGTCGGCGATGCCGCAACCCAGTTTGAGCGTATGCGGGAGCTGGGCTTCGGTGAGCCGGTGAGGCTTAATTAGACCATTAGAGGTTAGTCTGTCAGATCGTTAGCGTGTCAGACCCACAGGATTAGGGACTAACATCTAACGGTCTAACCTCTAACAGTCTAACATACTAACCTACTAATAATACTCCCGCATCGTCTCCGACAGCGAGAACCAGTGTAGGTTTTTGCACTCGTGGAACAAGACTACCAGTCGTTCGGCATCCTCTTGGATCCCGTCGAGTAGCACCTCGTTTTTTGCCAGCTTTAAGGCATTGGCAAAGCTCTTTACGGTGGAGTCATGAAACGACTCGTTGGTCACCCCGTAATAGTGGATGGCTTCAATCATAACTTCCACGCGGTAGAGGTGGAGCTGCACCAGGTCTTTGGCGTGAATGGAAACTTCGGAAAACGCTTTGAGGATTTTGTTAGAGTTGCTACGGCCACGCTTCCCCATCCGTCGGCGGCCCGTGAAGAAAGCTTTCCGGACATCTTTTTTATACTTTTCCAGTACCTGTGCGGTATTGGCACTCAGTTCCAGTTTATAATATTCGCGCAAAACCGGAAAGCGATCGTAAAGCATACGAAGCTCCTCACGAAGTTCATCTTCTTCGAGTTCTTTAAGGAGGCGGAGGAAGTCGCGTTTCATGGTGGGAGGATTCTGGCGCGGACGCGGGTTCAGCGCAAAGATAGAGAGCAGGGTAAGACTGCTGAAACTCTTGTTCAGATAGCAATTATTGGTGTGTTCCAAAAAACAACTGTTCCTGGGTAAGGTTCTCCCTTGGTGGTTTTATGCTGTCTATTGTACGCTTCTTTACGGAGGCGCCATTTTAAAAATGGAGGCTCCGCTCGCCGAATATACTAGACCAGTTGATTATCGCACAAGCGTGAGGTTTACACCCATCGCCAATACGACTTCCTGGCCATTCACCGTTCCATCAGACGCTATTGGCTGTAGGAAGCCACTTAGTTTAATTAACTGGTCGGCTTCAAATTCGTCGACAGAGAAAGGCATGTCCTCAACATCTGGGTTATTGTGGTTGGGGTCAATTACAACATCGTTTTCATCCGCCATAAGCACATCCAGAAACAGTTGGTCGTCTGCGAGGGAAAAAACTCCGTCACCAAGGCCATTGAAATCCTCCTCCAGAATTTCTGGAGATGCACTAAAGGAGGTAGAACCAGTGAAATTTCCCGTAGAGGTGAAGGTGCCGTCTTGGTTGAGGACTATTTGCAATACACCACTCGTCATTTCGAGCCTTCGTGTAAAAGTGTCTTGGGTGGTTGTATCAATTGCATACACAATAGTCTCAAAAGCAGCAACGTCCCAAGTGCCAAAGAGCTGGTTCTCGTCCAGTTCTTCTATGTCTATTGTCATTAAATCACCCTCACAAGTGAAGAGGGAAAGGGAAAGTAAGAGCAGGAGAATAATTCTCATTATAGGCTGTTTTAGTGTTTGGTAGCGGATACTTATCCGACTAAAATTAAGCGATTACACAGAGGAAACGTATATACAGTTATATTCGTCCACCTTACCATTTATTACTAACAGATCTATTTCTCGATGAGAACCCTTTTCTTACTCTCTGCCTTGTTTTACCTTGCCTTCCTGGGTGCACAGGCAGAACCCGTTTTCAAAGACGGTGAAGCCCAAATCGTTGACGCTTTTAAAAAGTCGTCCGACTGGCTACGCCATGACCTTTTCGTTGAGACTGAATTTGACACGGATGGTGATGGTAAAATGGACCGTATGCACGTCTCCGTAACACGGCCTAAGCAAACGGAGGACGGCCTTAAACTCCCAGTGATCTACGTCACCAGCCCCTACTTCGCGGGCGTAGCCCGCGGTGGCGACGAACTCTTCTGGCCAGTCAACCATGAACTCGGAGAAGCAGGTCCCGATCACGTTCAGCCTTCCGTTGAACGGAGAGGGGAACGACCAATCATCTCCAACTCCCACATCAAGAAGTGGGTACCCCGGGGCTACATCGTCGTACACTCCAGCTCTCCGGGCACTGGCTTCAGCCAGGGGGCTCCGACGGTTGGCGGAGAAAATGAATCGCTCGCGCCCAAAGCAGTTGTCCAGTGGCTGACGGGTAAGGCTAAAGGATATACGGAACCCTACGGAGGAGAAGAGGTGAAGGCATATTGGTCAACCGGCAAGGTAGGGATGACGGGCACATCTTACAACGGTACGCTGCCGCTGGCAGCGGCAACGACCGGGGTAAAAGGCCTGAAAGCAATCATCCCGATTGCTCCGAACACCAGTTACTACCACTACTACCGCTCTAACGGACTGGTCCGCTCTCCCGGTGGCTACCTCGGAGAGGATATTGACGTACTCTATGACTTTATTCACAGTGGTGACGAGTCCAAGCGTGCCTACAATAACAAGACGGTGAGGGAGGGAGTCCTGCGCAAGAACATGGACCGGATTACCGGTGACTATAACGACTTCTGGGCGGGCCGCGATTACCTCAACCAGATGGACGGCATGAAGGCCGCCCTGCTGATGTCGCACGGGTTCAACGACTGGAACGTGATGCCCGAACACAGCTACCGCATTGCCGCCAAGGCAAAGGAGATGGGGCTACCCGTCCAAATTTATTACCACCAGAACGGACACGGAGGCCCGCCCCCCATGAAGATGATGAACCGTTGGTTTACCCGTTACCTCCACGGCGTAAAGAATGGCGTTGAAGACGACGAAAAAGCCTGGATCGTGCGGGAGCGTGATAAGCAGGATAATCCCACTCCCTACGCAGATTACCCCAACCCGGAGGCTTCTGCCGTTACCCTGTTTCCCAGTAGCGGAGCTCCGGGAGTTGGCGGCTTGAGTATGACGCAGGGCGAAGGACAGGAAACATTGGTGGATAATTACTCCTTCAGTGCCGAGGCGTTAGCTGCGGCAGAGATCACGGAACACCGCCTGTTGTACGTCACGCCCACCTTGCAGGAGAATGTCCATATCTCCGGAGTAGCTGAGGTGACGGTGCAGCTAAAAGCCAGTAAGGCTGCTGCGAATTTATCGGTCTATTTGGTGTCCCTTCCCTGGGACAAAGGCCGCCGGACGGTGATTACGGATAACATTATTACCCGTGGTTGGGCGGATCCGCAAAACCGTAACGATCTCCGTAACAGTAGCCCACTAGCACCCGATGAGTACGTTACCCTCACTTTTGAATTGCAGCCCGACGATCATATTGTCCGTAAAGGACAACAAATCGGATTAATGATCTTTAGCAGTGATAAAGACTACACCCTGCACCCAGCTCCCGGAACGGAAGTAACGGTTGACCTTGGCGCAACTAAGATTACGATTCCCGTGGTAGGCGGCGAGGCCGCACTGAAGCAGGCGATGAAATAACTTCGTTCCCCAGGCTTTAGTCCCCCTCGGTCAAGGCTTTTCTTAGCTTTGCCCGAGGGGTAAAGCCTACTCTGACCAATGCAATGCTAATGCCTTTGGAATAAAATCATTCGTCCAACAACCCGTCAATGAAGTTGCGTACACCTTTGTCCTCCGCAAATTTTTTACGATTGTAATGATTGGATTGCCCCTTTGGGATGGAGAGTGATTGCCACGCTTCTCCCTGCTGCTGTTTGGCTAACAAGACGATTTGCCCGACGTGGTAAGCGTAGTGGGCTAACTGTCGGTTGAGGGCCTCCGCAACCGTATGTCCCTCATTCCTGATGTAGACAATGGACGCAAGTTGCTCAGGGGATAGGTCATTGATAGCCGCTTCCAGGGTGGTCCAACCAGCGGCCCAGGTGCTTTCCAGCGCAGCACGGTCCGTGAAGTCAGCAATGAACTCTGCGTCACGGTTGCGCCAGGGTTTCTCTCCGTCGGTAGTAAGGAAATCTGTCCATCGGCTTTGCATGTTGCCCGCGAGGTGCTTAACAATTACGGCGACGGAGTTGGACCCGGCGGCATCATCCCGGAATAGCGCTTCCGTAGATAGTTGTGCCATGGCTTTTTCGCCAAGCTGGCGGTAATAAGCGAACTGCTTTTGGTAGGAGGCGAGTAGGGTGGTTTGGAGCATGAACCTAAGGTAACGTCAGGTTTGGACGAGGGAATTATGCAAGATGATGAATATCATCCTTTAATCTGCCGTGATTATCAAGTCTGTTAGTCTTTTAGCCTGTTAGGCAGTCATGACCGTCTAACAGACGAAATGAACCAAACATAGTACTTGATCCATTTCAACAAGAGGAAACCAAGCATTTTTGCCAAACCTCACGTTAAGGTACTAATAGCCTCGCGTTCCGCAGGCTGAAGCCTGCAGAAGGAATTCATGGCACCTGCGGCCGCGCCCGTCAGACCTTCCTACCTATCCTTACTTGAGTTGGCTTACGTAGTGTGGCAGCATTTCCAGCCATAGGGGCCAGTCGTGTTCAATGTCACCTCGGACGTCCAACCAGTGCGGAATGTTCTTCTTGCGGAGGATCTCGCTGAATTTCAGGTTGTTGTCCAGGCAAATGTCCCAGTTACTGGTGCCCAGGATGATTTTTATATTCCAGAGGTCCGGGTGGTTGGCATCTGGCATGAAGTCTACCGGGTTGTTGAAATAGACATTGTCGTCGTAATAACCATGCATGAATGACTTGATGTCGAAGGCACCACTGAGGCAGAAGAGGTGGCTTACCATATCGGGGTGCCGGAAGGCAAAGTTGCTGGCACTGAAACCGCCAAAACTAATGCCACAGCAGGCAACTTTGCCCGTGCCGGTATTGTGTCGGATCTGCGGGACAAACTCCTCCGCGAGAAACTTGTCATACTGAATGTGGCGTAATACCCGAAACTTGGGGTGGATGTCGCCGTACCAGCTGGAATCATTGATGCTGTCAGGGCAGAAGACCTGAATAAAACCCCGTTCCACAAACCATTTTATCGAGTCGATCATGCCCCGATCTTTAGCTTCGTAGTAGCTGCCGAGCGTGGTAGGGAAGATGATCAGGGGGTACCCGTGGGTGCCGAAGGTGAGTATTTTTACGTTATGGCCCAGGTGGTGGCTATAGAATTCGGTGTAGGTTTCCTGCATAGTGATAGATTGCTTGGTGAAAGGTAGAGAAAATTTTCTGGCTTGCCCCGACGTTTGTCCTGATATTACCGATGCATAAGCAATCCTAAATAGAAGCTGATGCCCGGTATTTTTTGTTTCATTTTTATGCCGTTTCCAGCAGAAGGACCATCTTACCTGCTCATTCACCTATCCAATGCTTCCCATCCCCTATCTCCGTCAATTACTTGGTAGTATACTTTCCCGCCGCCGGGGCAGTGTCAAGACCTCGTACCTGATTCCATCGGAATACCTGGAGCGGGATGTGATGGTAGACGTATACCGCCCGGCGGTTCCGCCCTGGCGACTGCTTTCTTTGGTGGTGTTTAACGATGGCCAGGACCTGGCACGAATGAACTTGCGCGAACAGCTTGATGAGCATTTTCGGGCGGGGACGCTGGTGCCAACGATTGTTGTAGGCATCCATGCAGGAGATCGGATGCGGGAGTATGGAACCGCAGGCCGGGCAGATTATAAAGGGCGGGGAGACCTGGCCCTACAGCACGAACAATTTATCCTTGAGGAACTAATCCCCTTTTTGGAAGGGCGTTTCAATATCCATAAAACGGCCGCCCACCGCGCAATTGCCGGCTTCAGTCTGGGCGGGCTTAATGCCTTCGACCTCGCCTGGAGGAATCCCCGAGAGTTTGGGGTCGCAGGAATCTTTAGTGGTGCCCTATGGTGGCGGCACAAAGCCTTTCGAAAAAAGGCTCCTGATGCAGATCGTATCGTTCACGACTATGTCCGCAAGGCAAAGAAGGCACCCAATGTCCGCTTTTGGTTTATGGCCGGTACGGAGGATGAGACCGAAGACCGCAATAACAATGGCATCATCGATGCCATTGATGATACCCTGCAACTGATGGCACTCCTCGCCGAAAAGGGTAAAAAGGAAAACCTGGATTTTACCTACGTCGAGGTAGCCGGAGGAAAGCATGAGCCCGAAACCTGGGGGAAGGTGGTGATGGATTTCCTGCAGTGGAGTTGATTGGTCTATTGGCTCGGTGACCAAAAGACCAACTTACTTCAGCACCTCCCACAAATCTTCCCAACCCTTCCGGTTGCGGAGCACCACGTCCAGGTATTCTCGCCAGACGGGTTCGTCTTGCCCCCGATCCTTAATAATTGCTCCGGTTAGGCTGGCAGCGAGAAATTCTGGCTCCAGGTCACCAGAGCCGAAGTGGTGACTCAGGGCGCGTGATTGGTTTACTACCGAGATTGCTTCGGCGGTGGAGAGGGTCGCTGAAGGTGTTTTAACCTGTGTCCGGCCGTCCTCCGTCCGGCCATTACGGAGCTCTCTGAAGATGGTAACCAGTCGAGTGATCTCAGCAGCCACGTCTTTCTTTACGGGAGGGAGCTCCATTCCCGCCGCCGCAGCGGAGCTGCGCTCAGTAACAATGCGTACCTCCTCTTCCAACGTTGCCGGAAGAGGCATGACCACGGTGTTGAAGCGCCGACGCAGCGCGCTGGAGAGTTCGTTAACGCCCTTGTCCCGGTCATTAGCCGTAGCAATGACGTTGAATCCCCGCAGGGCTTGTACTTCTTTGTTTAATTCCGGAATGGGAAGGATCTTCTCCGACAAGACGGTGATCAAGGCATCCTGCACATCACTCGGAATCCGGGTCAGCTCTTCAAGGCGGACCAGCTTGCCGTTTTGCATGCCCGTCATTACCGGACTGGGGACCAGGGCCGCTTCGCTGGGCCCTTCGGCCAGCAAACGGGCATAATTCCAACCATAACGCAGGGCGTCCTCACTCATGCCCGCCGTCCCCTGAACCAACAGGGTAGAGTCTCCGGAAATCGCAGCCGCAAGGTGCTCGCTAACCCAAGTCTTGGCCGTCCCCGGCACACCTACGAGCAGCAAGGCCCGGTCCGTTACGAGGCTGGCTACCGCCACCTCGATCAACCGGCGATCGCCAAAATACTTTGTGGTGATCTCCGTACCATCATCCAGGGTCTCCCCCAAAAGGTAGTCAACGACAGCCCGCGGACTGAGGTTCCAGCCCGTAGGCTTTACACCGGTATCCTGCGCGATGAGGGCTTTAAGCTCGTCGGCATAAGCATTTTCAGCGTGGGGGCGGAGGATGGACATTTGTAGTGGGTAGTGGGTAGGGTAGTGCTACCGCGAATTTGAGGGATTGTCGGGTTGCAAATTTACCAAGCGTTTATGGCTTTGCGTACTACCTACTATAAACTACCCACTGCCCATTATCCACTACTGTTCCCACTGTGCTTCCGGGCGATCTTTACTCATCAGCAGAGTAGCAGATCGCTTGTCGCCATTAAAGATTTTGACGATGTTTTTCTGATCGGCGTAGGTTCCCGTAATCAGGCTATTGGTTACGGCGATGGTGGTGGGGGCCTGGTCGACATTGGTCACGAGGTAGATCCACAAGCCATGGAGGTCGTCAGCTAGTTCGTAGCCAATGATTTCCGGAGCAAGGTTTTTGCCATTCCAGTTAACAATGAAGTTCTTTTGGAGGTAGGCAGTCAGGTGTTTTTCTGCTTCGGGATGCTCGCGCTCAGTACCGATTTCCAGTTTTTCTGGGGCGCCAGCGGCGACCATGTCCAGCTCCAGGTCTTCGACAAAGAGGTGCATCTCTACTTGTACTTCGTTGCTTTCAGCAACGTACCGCACGTTGGTTTTGGAGACGTGGTAATCATGGACCGGCAATAGGGCCAGCAGGGATACAATCAGGGCAATCAGTTTCATTTCGGGATGGTTGGGGAAGGCAAAGGTAGCAACTAATAAAAACGGACCAGCCTCCTTCGGGAAACTGGTCCGTTTTTTAACAGCAGCTTAAGGTTACTGCTCTAACTTGAAGGTGAAGTCAATGTTTAGAGTTTGACCTCTAGGTTGGCCGCCTACAAGCATAGGGCTAAAGTTATCGAGCGTACTTAATACCCGACTAATTTCTTCCGTCAGGAGCTCAGGTACTTTAGGACCGCCTGCTTTTTCGGGTGTATAACCGACGATGACAATCTCGGGAGACATCGGCGGACCTCCCGCTAGCTCATCGGTGAATGGCCCTACGTCTAAAGTTTCGATTTTGCCATGGACGCCAAGTCGGAGCGTAGCGCGGAACTTACCGGTAGTACTGGTAGCCCTGGCTGCGGCAGGATACTTGATGTTTTGGTAAATGTCTTTCAGGTAAGACTCTATGGAGGCCTGGAGATTGTCGGTTTCACCGTAGAAGCCAAATTCTCGGTCAACTGTAGCTGTCGGCATTTCCGGTCCTTCCACCGATTCTGTCAACACTTCTTCTGCGGGCGCCGCGGCGCTCTGCCCGAGGTCGCTGCAAGCGAAGGTTAAAGTGGTAAGCAGGAATAGTAGGGCGAAAAAGGGGGTTATACGCCGGGGCTGGCGCTTAGTACTGGTAGTAATCATCTCAATTCTTTGTTTAAGGGGTGAAGAGAAAAGGCCGAGGCTTCTGGCAGGGCGAATGTGGCACTGCAGGAGCTGAAGCCCGTAAGTACGAGCGGGGAGTGTTTGCAGCACGGCTGCGTCTGCTTCGTGCTCATGGATGGTGGCAAGCAACCGTTGGTAAGCCCAAGTCAGGGGGTGAAACCAAAGGAGTATGCTGCTGAGGGTCATCAGGGTTTTGTCGTAATGGTGGCGCGCCCGCAGGTGCGCGGTTTCGTGGAGGAGGGCAGTGCGGGTCAGGTCTGAGGACAGTCCCTCCGGCAGGAAAACATAGCCTCGGGCGGCGAAGGGACTGTTGACCCGGCTGGATGTGATCACGGGGTAGCCGGCGAAGGAACTTCGTTTGCCTTCGGCTAAACACTGCGAGGTGCGCCAACTTTGCACCAGCGCCCGCGCCGTCAAGACCAGGAGGCCGGTGCAATAGATCCAGGGGAGCAGGTCTGTCCATTGCCATGTTGGTACTACTGGCGTTACTTCCGCAACGTTGGTAGTTATAGTTTTAGTTAGGCTGAGGCTAATGCCAGGAACGCTCCCGAATACTGGTAGCGCTTCGGAGCCCATCGGTGGTAGTAGTGGAATGGTAAGCCCCGCCAGCCAGCCTATGAGGAGGGTGACCCGTTGAAAATTAAAGCTGATTTGCGGCCTAAACCACCAATAGAAAACCAAAAAGGCTGACCAGACGATGGTTGCGCGGAGTAAGTAGTCAAGCATCATCTTAGTCTTCGAGTTTAAAGACAAAGTCAATACCTAATACGATAGAGCTGCTAAAGTCTCCTGGCATCTTAGGGAGAGCAATATTGGTCAGCGAGGTGGCGACCCGTTTTACTTCCTCGCGCAAGCGCGCGTGGTCTTGAGTAGCTCCCTGAATTGCTTTGCCTTTCCCAATCGTTACAATTTCGGTCGTCCCTGATGCTGGCCGAGGCAGGTTGTCGACGGTAAGGTTAGAAAGGTTGGAGACACCGACTACTTCCGAAGAGCCATCGGGCTTGATGCGGATATCAGCGCGGAAACGACCTTCTGTCCCGCTAGCTCGCGCTGCAGAAGGATAGCGGATGGCATCGTAAAGTGCCGTGATTACTTCAATTTTTGCCGCCTTGTATTGTTCTTCAACGGCTGCGATCATGCTGTCTTCTAACTCCGCAGACGCGAGGGAAGAAGAGACTGACTCTTCTACTGGCACCGTTGACTCCGCCGTCGGTACATAACGCTCCTGCAGGTCACTGCAGGAGACAATGAGCAGTACCAGCAGTACCGGCAAGACAGCGAGCGAGAACCAATGGTGTTTAGGAGAAGGGTTTTGGGTAATCATCTCAATTCTTTGTTTAAGGGGTGAAGAGAACAGGCCGAGGCTTTTGGCAGGGCGAATGTGGCACTGCAGGAGCTGGAGGCCGTAAGTACGAGCGGGGAGCGTTTGCAGCACGGCTGCGTCTGCTTCGTACTCATGGACGGTGGCAAGCAATCGTTGGTAGGCCCAAGTCAGGGGGTGAAACCAAAGGAGTATGCTGCTGAGCGTCATCAGGGTTTTGTCGTAATGGTGGCGCGCCCGCAGGTGTGCGGTTTCGTGGAGGAGGGCAGTGCGCGTCAGGTCGGAAGACAGTCCCTCCGGCATGAATACATAGCCACGGGCGGCGAAGGGACTGTTGACCCGGCTGGATGTGATCACGGGGTAGCCGGCGAAGGAACTTCGTTTGCCTTCGGCTAAACACTGCGAGGTACGCCAACTTTGTACCAGCGCCCGCGCCGTCAACACCAGCACGCCAGTGCAATAAATCCAGGGGAGCAAGTCTGTCCATTGCCAGCTGGCTTGGGTGGTTACGACTTCCGTAATGGGAGTCGTAACCACCTTCGTCAAACTAATGCCGGGCAGTACGACTATCGGCAGCGCCGGAGCGCTTTCCAGCGCCGGAAGTAAGGGAATGGTCAGCCCGAATATCCAGCCACCCAGCAGGAGCAATCGCTGAAAACGAAATGAAGTCCGTTTACCCCACAGGTAGTAGTAGGCGAGCAACAATGCCCAGATGGTGGTGGCCCGCAGGCCATATTCGAGCAGGTCGGTCATTACTTGGTTAGCTGAAAGTCAATGAATATTTCGAGTACGACGGGAGTTGGTATTCCGTCTCGCATGGCAGGGGTGAAATCTCCGAGGGTGTCAAATGCCCGGGAAACCTCTTCTACGAGTACACTGTGGCTAACATTGTGTGGTAGCGGAGTTACAACCTCAGGGTAAATGCTGGAAACCTTGATGTGCGTGGGGCTCTCGGCCTTAGTCTGGCCGGAGACCTCCATGAAAAAGTTCTCGTTTGAGCTAACCTTGCCTTTTTCATCTATGGTAACCCACGTTCGAACTTTACCCTCGTACCCCATTTTGATGGCAAGTTCAGGGTACTTTATTGCCGCGACGATAGCATTTGCGAGCACATCCTCGGCGGACGCTGCGGGGTCAGTATTGTTTAATAGCCTGGGATAATCTTCTATCTCAGCGGAAGGAGCTAGTTGGAGAACGGGAACTTCTAAGGCGACGCCTTCGACAGCCACGGGTTCAGCTTCGCTGGGGGCAATGTTTTCGGTGATGTCCGAACAGGCAAAGACTAAGGTGCCGAGCAGTAGGGCCAGGATAAATACGGGGAGCAAGCGGGTTTGTCGCTTAGCATTAGCGGAAGTAATCATCTCAATACGTTGTTTGAGGGGTGAAGAAAATAGCCCCAGACTGCCCGCCGGGCCCAACGAGCAGTGTAGGAGCTGGAGGCCATAGGTGCGCACGGGTACGGTCTGTACCACGACGGCGTCGGCCTCGTATTCGTGGATGGTAGCCAACAGCCTCCGGTAGGCCCACACCAGCGGGTGGAACCATAGCAGAATGCTGCTGAGCGTCATCAGGGTTTTGTCGTAATGGTGGCGCGCCCGCAGGTGCGCGGTTTCGTGGAGAAGGGCAGTGTGGGTCAAGTCGGAGGAAAGTCCCTCCGGCAGGAAAATATAGCCACTGGCGGCGAAGGGGCTGCTGATCCGGCTGGACGTGATCACGGGATAACCGGCGTAGCTGCTGCGCTGGCCATCGGCCAGGCATTGGCGTACAACGCGACCTTGCACCAGCGTCCGCGCCCCAAAAAGCAGCACGCCAGCGAGGTATACCCAGGGGAGCAGGGCGGACCAGTGCCAGGTAGTTACCTCTTCCACCGAGGTAGCCGTTGTTGCCACCGGAGCTGTGATCGGTGCCAGCGAAATGCTGGGCAAGTTGGTAATCGGCAGGGTAGTGGAGGCTTCCAGCGCGGGCAGAAGGGGGATGAGCATGCCAAATAACCAACCTCCGAGTAAGAGCAACCGCTGAAAACGAAAGCCGGCTTTTCTTCCCCAAATGAAGTAGTAACTAAGGAGTAAGAGCCAGATGGTGGATACCCTAAGACCATATTCTAGTAGATCGGGACTCATTCTTGCTCTAGTTGGTGGACGAGCTTGTTGAGCTCCTCCAGGCTAAGGTTATCGTGTTCTACCAGCTGACTGACCGCCAAACTCGGCGAACCGCCAAAGAAATTCTTGATCAGTTGCCCTAGACTTTTGCGGCCATATTCCTCCCGGCTAATGGCAGGTCGGTACACGAAGGTGCGACCATACTTTTTTGCCGTTACGAATTGACGATCCAATAAGGCTAATGCCAAAGTACTGAC
>CAZTTF010000187.1:0-32026 GCA_964616365.1 uncultured Lewinella sp.
CTCGGAGCATTGAGCCTGATTCTTGGAGGACGTGCAGATTCAAAAACGCTTTTTGACGGACAGCAGAAATGTATCATTGAAGGAAAGTTTTTGGTAGCATCTTATGCACTTCAGCCTTTCTTCGAGGAACACGACTTGGATTACGACGATGAGCTAATCATACGGCGGGAAATCACCCCTTCCGGTAAAAGCCGGGCTTTTGTCAATGACACCCCTACTAATCTGAAAGTACTCCAACAATTGGGGGGCACACTGATTGACCTGCATCAGCAGTTCGATACCTTGTACATCAACAATCCTGATTTTCAGCTAGAACTGTTGGATGCTCTTGCCGGACAACGGGATAAGGTTAAGACCTACAGAGAAGCGTACCGTTCATTTCAGCAAGTGAAGCGACAGTTGCGCGAACTAGATGAAGCACAAGCTCAGGCGCGTCGTGAACAAGAATTTCTGGAGTTCCAGGTTAATGAGTTGGGAGCTGCGAATTTAGAAGAAGGAGAACAGGTATCTCTGGAGAGTGAGCGTCACCGGTTAAGTAACGCCGATGAGATCAAGCAGGTAGCCGCAGGAGCATTCCATTTTCTGAGTGAGGATGAGCACGCAGTTACAGCGCAACTGATGTCAATTAGTCAGAAGCTGACACCATTTGCTTCTGGTGATACTGAGCTAAATGCGCTGTACGAACGCTTTGAGGGACTTCGGTTAGAACTGGAAGAAGTTGCCGGAGACTTAGAGTCTTTCGGGGAGAACATGGAAGTGAATCCTGAACGTCTGGTGGAAGTAGAAGACCGGCTGAGCCTAATCTACCGTCTACAGAATAAGCATGCTGTTACCTCGGTTGAAGAGCTACTGGAAATTTATGCGGGACTTTCAGAGCGGCTTGGAACTTTTGCCGACCTAGGTGGAAAAATTGAAAAACTTTCAGCGGAAGCTGAGCGCTTGGAGGGAGCTTTGGTTCAACGAGGAGAAAAACTTCGTCAGGGGCGTCAACGTATTGCTCCTGTATTCGCCCAGGAAGTGTGTGGACAGCTTACGGATCTCAGTATGGAAAATGCTCGCCTCGAAGTAGAGTTCTCCGCCCTGTCTGAAGCTGGCCCGAAGGGTTTGGATAAAGTTCAGTTTTTATTTAGTGCCAACAAGGGTGGGGTACTACAGACAATTAAGAACGCCGCCTCCGGCGGCGAGATGAGCCGATTGGCCCTGGTGACAAAATCTATAGTCGCCTCGGCGATGGAGTTACCCACCTTGATCTTTGATGAGATTGACGCGGGTGTATCCGGAGACGTTGCCCAGAAAATGGGCCGTATCCTGACCGATCTTAGCAAACACCACCAAGTAGTTGTAATAACCCACAGTCCGCAGGTGGCTAGTCGGGCGGATCGACACTTTTTTGTCTACAAACAGGATAAAGAAGGTGTGGAACGGACCATCACCAGAGTCAAGGAGCTTACCCACGACGAACGTGTCCGATCTATCGCAGTAATGCTGAGTCAGAATCCTCCAAGTCAATCAGCACTTACCAATGCCCGGGAACTGGTAGAGGCAAATTAGTGGCCCAATTACAGGTTTAAAGCTTCCTAAGGTATTATCATAAAAATACCCGCCTCCGGTAATACCGGAAGCGGGCAGTATGTGTTATTTAAAACGAGGTGTATACTGATTGCTTAGTAGAGGTACTCCAGCGCAACAATGTCGTAGAATCCGAACTCACCGTCTTCGTTGCTGCTGAAGCAAGATAACATAACTGAGTTTGGATCATAGCCAGTAGGTGTACCTGGAATGTGGACCGCTCCGTCTGGGCCGGATGATTCTCCCGACTGTCCACAAGATTGGCGGCTAAACCAGTCCGTGTGACGAAGTCCCATTGAGTGGCCAATCTCGTGCGTCATCACGTGCTCGTTCACATTAGTATCGTAGTTCTCCATTCCGGCATAGATGCGTACCCACTTGTAGGGCGCTCCTCCGGAAGGAAAGCCTGCTCTACCTCCAGCGCCAGAATTGGTGTAGTCCTGGTAGACTACGATATCTGCGTTGGTACTAGCCTGGAAACTCAGGGTGAAAGTTTTATTGGTGTTGATCCGGTTGTAGTTGTTAATCGCCCACTGTAATGCGGTCCGCATCTTGTTTGTCAGGGCGTAACTTCCACCGGTGTAACCAATAACACTGATATTATTGTCGGAAACCAGGTTGTTCGTGCGGTATTGCTTTTCCATACCTTCTTCGAGGTCCTGGAGGGTGAGCAGTTCTTCCTTGGTTAACTCAATGTCTCCGTCTACAACATAGCGTACTTCAGTAGTGCCATCCGGACGGAGTATTTCAACACGCTCTGAATCAAAGTAGTGGGCCGAAGTATGATCGGAATGTGCAGCAAGCGCATCGCCGAAATCAATGGCGGGAAGGTTGGTAACACCGTCTTCGTTTTCATCAACAATGAAGGAAGGAGTGGTGAAGACGTCTGCTTCTGGAGCAATTGCCTGGTTATCTTGCTCACAAGCACTGAAAGCAAGTAATGCACCTAAGGTGCAAGTGAGAATTGAAAGTCTCATAATTGAAAAAAGGTATGTGTGATATGATATGGTGAGCGCAATGGGTAACAGAAAGCCTGCAAAAGACTAGACATGTAGACAGCGCTATCCACAAGGCATTGCTTTAGTTAAACCACTGAAACCAGTGCGTTAAATTGAAAACCAGAAGTGTTTAAAGATTGGAAAGTCGATGGCCACTTAAAACAGAAAAAGGGTGGCTCTATTCTTGTCTCATAGTGTGGTGCCGAGGCACAAATTCAGTTCTTAGTCATTGCTAATGTATGGGATTTTTTATTAAATGAATAATATTTTGAGCTGAAATTCTCAATAAGGTTTTAATTGTAAATTTTTGAGTGAGATATGTTTTAAATATGTTGTAACAATGTATTTGCAAAATATCTAAAGTGTATAGCAGGTGTGTTGAACCAAGCATCTCGCCATTAACAGGCAGAGAACCTCTTGATGTTTTCCGGGAGTAAATAGGATCGGCCTCGAACCTTCTGGTGGTTGCAGCACGTTCCTTGTAAGAACAAACAACGTAGAATTGCCGCTTTTACTCTTATTGCTAGGATACTTCTTCCCTCGTTTTATTGTGGTTGTGCTTTACCTTTTTACCAATTGGTGGGGTAATGCATTTGACTCGATTCTCTGGCCTGTGCTGGGTTTCATCTTTATGCCGCTTACTGTTTTGTGGTTTGGAGTATCAGAAACCTATTTTTCTGATAGTGTCCAGACGATTGGACTTGTTTTTGCGGTCTTACTTGACCTGGGGATCATTGGTAAAGGAGCTAAGAAGAAAGCAAAGGCTTGAACAGAATAGGGTAGTACAAACCCCACCGCCAGGCCTGAAACGATTTTGTCTGGTTGGCGGTGTTACGCAACTCCTTCTTCGCACGATAGCTATCGGGACGACCATACTCCGGTTTTTTCGCAGCTTCTGCAGGGGGCTCACCTCAGGTTTTCGAGAACGTTAGCTTTATAAAACTTATCAACTTTCGTCACGCTGTGGTGGTGTTTGCTGAACCAAATCGGTCAGATTTGAGGCAGTTACCGGTGTTAGCTGGAAGAGTTGTCAGCCATCCCTGTCAAGTTGACTGACAGGTTGGCACAATTACTTGCTTGGCATGACCTTCGCATACTTTGCGCGTGCAGGCGAATTTATTTTGGCTGCTACATGGCTTTTGAGCGCAAAAGCTGATCATGACATCCAACTTAACACATATTAAAACAACCATACATGAAGCCGATCAACGATCGAGTAGTGGTAAAATCTGCTCCAGCTGAAGAAAAAACCAGTGGAGGAATCATTATCCCTGATACCGCCAAGGAAAAGCCACAGCGTGGCGAAGTAATTGCCGTTGGCCCGGGTAAGGATGGAAACTTAATGACTGTTGCTGTAGGAGACATCGTCCTTTACGGAAAGTATGCTGGACAGGAGGTGACCCTGGATGGCCAGGACTACCTCATTATGCGCGAGGATGACATCCTCGTGATCGTCGAGTAAGAACGCGTTTGCACTTTATGTGTGACTTCCACCTCAACTTAACCAAGATTACCAACCAACTAAAAATTTATAACAATGGCTAAAGAAATTAGCTTTGACCGCTCCGCACGAGAAAAATTACGTGCGGGTGTAGATGCCCTCGCAAACGCTGTGAAGGTGACCCTTGGCCCTAAAGGCCGCAACGTAGTTATCCAGAAGTCATTTGGTGCCCCTCAGGTTACCAAGGATGGAGTAACGGTTGCTAAGGAAATTGAACTTGAAGATGCCGTGGCTAACATGGGCGCTCAGATGGTGAAGGAGGTAGCTTCCAAAACTGCTGACATTGCCGGTGACGGAACTACCACCGCAACGGTATTGGCTCAGGCTATGATTCAGGCCGGTCTTAAAAACGTGACTGCGGGTGCTAACCCGATGGACCTCAAGCGAGGTATTGATCTGGCAACCAAGCAGGTTATTGAACACCTTAAGGGACAAAGCGAAGTTGTCGGTGACGATTTTGACAAAATCCAGCAGGTAGCTTCTATTTCCGCTAACAACGATAATGAAATCGGTAGCCTCATTGCAGACGCAATGAAGCGCGTTTCTAAGGACGGTGTCATTACTGTAGAGGAAGCGAAAGGAACCGATACCTTTGTTGATGAGGTGATGGGTATGCAGTTCGACCGTGGCTATCTAAGCCCTTACTTCGTAACGGATGCTGAAAGCATGATCACGGAGTATGAGAACCCATACATCCTGATTCACGACAAGAAAATCAGCAACATGCAGGATATCCTGCCAGTGCTGGAGCAGGTGATCCAGAGTGGTCGTCCGCTACTGATTATTGCTGAGGACATTGAGTCTCAGGCACTCGGAGTACTGGTAGTAAACCGTCTGCGTGCTCAGCTGAAAGTGGTTGCTGTTAAAGCTCCAGGTTTTGGTGACCGTCGGAAGGCTATGCTGGAAGACATCGCTATCCTGACCGGAGGAACAGTTATCAGCGAGGAAAAAGGTTACAAGCTTGACCAAACTACCATGGATTTGCTCGGAACTGCCGAGAAGATCACGGTAGATAAGGACAACACAACTATCGTGAACGGTGCTGGCGCTGAAGAGCAGATTCAGAGCCGTATTGGTCAGATCAAGCAGCAAATTGAAACCACTACTTCTGACTACGACCGTGAGAAACTCCAGGAGCGTCTTGCTAAGTTGGCTGGCGGTGTAGCCGTACTCTACGTAGGTGCTGCTACCGAGGTAGAAATGAAAGAGAAGAAGGACCGTGTTGATGACGCACTTCACGCTACGCGTGCCGCCGTTGAGGAAGGTATCGTTGCCGGTGGTGGCGTTGCTCTGGTACGGGCTATTGCTTCAATCGAAGACCTTAAGGGAGAAAACGAGGACCAAAACATCGGTGTACAGATTGTACGGAAAGCAATGGAAGCTCCACTGCGTACCATCGCTGATAACGCAGGTGTTGAGGGTTCTGTAATCCTTCAGGGGGTGCGTACTGGTGAAGGCGATAGCTACGGCTACAATGCTCGGACCAACGAATTTGAAGACCTTAAAAAGGCAGGTGTAATCGACCCAACTAAGGTTACCCGTATTGCTCTGGAGAATGCAGCTTCTATTGCCGGTATGGTACTGACTACTGAATGTGTGATTAACGATAAGCCCGAAGCTGATAACGGCATGGGCGGTCATAGTCATGCAGGTGGTGGTATGCCTGGCATGGGAGGCATGATGTAAGCCAACGGCTTACCCGAACCTTAAGAATAAGCCCGGTCAGCATTTGCTGATCGGGCTTTCTTTGTGTGGAGGTCAGGGATTTGGCAAAGTATGAGGGAAGGCCGCACAACGCGTTAAAGAAGAGTAAACTATATGATAGCTCTGCAGTGCAGATGGAAAAGCCCCGCCGACCGAAGACGACGAGGCTCTCAAATCTCAAATGTTTGCGATGGAAAACTAATGGTTAGCGGGCTAGTGATCGATAACTACCCGCTAAGCGCTCCGTTAGCTGGGGTTTCAGCACGCCTGCAGCATCAAGAATCAAACTTTCGTTGGAGGGGAAGGGTAGGGGCTGATTCCCGATCCGACGACGAGACTGGCTGCTCAGTGCCCTGCGGTCTCCCCGGAAGGTTGAAGCATAGTTCTCGAAAATAGCCTCAGCTGTGAGACGCTCCTCATCGACTACTCGCCGTGCGAGGTTGTCGTAAAGAACAAGTGCTCCCGAGACAATGGCCGTTTTATTCTGATACACCTCGAGAATGTCTGCGCGCACAATAACCTCACGGGGGCGCGTGATATCGTTCCCCAGGCTGTCTTTAGCGACATTGCCATTTTCATCCAGTACATACTCTTCACCATCCGTGATTTCTCTTTCGTCGATGTAGGTACGTTCACTGACTCTTTCCGGGCTTACCCGAATATCTTCAATCATTATCCGGGCATCGTAGTCGTAGGCAAAGCCAGGCTTTTTCGTGAAATCGTACGACCGCCATTTGTCATCAAGGTTACTGGTGCGTACCCTTAAGAGCTCGCTTTCGAAACCTCTAGGCAGGAAGCTACCAGTGTTATTTACCATTTCTACGGAAATGTAAACAACGCCAAGGGCCTCCGCTTCCCGAATGAGGGCATAGCTATCGCGGTAATTACGCGTGTACTTATTGATCTTGCGGAAGTAATTATAAGCTTCGCGAGCAGCGGCTTTGTTTCCCTGCCGTCCTTCGGTGAGCGTCCGCTGACCATCAGCATAGAGCTGTGCGGCTGCATTGGAAGCAGCTTCGTTCAGGAGGTTGTCTACTTTGGCAAAACGGAATTCTGCCTGGTATCCGCGCTTATCGACCAGTGGAAGAATGGGCAAGATGGCCTCCTGGCGACGATCAATGTTTGCGTAGATGTCATATACCCGGCCCCAGTTTGGCGTTACCTCGTTCGCAAGGGAGCGCGCCCGGGCCATATCCCTGGCAGTAACCTTGTTAAAAGCTTGCTCAAAGGCAGCTACCAGTTTTGGGTTTTTCTTCTGCTTACCCGTGAGGCGACGCTGTGCCAGTCGGATGGTTTCCTCGTAGTTGCCGCTTTCTACAAGGGTTTCCACGGAGGTACAGGCGGGAAAGGCGAATACTAGTATCGCCAAATAACATATCGTCTGAAAGAAGTTGGCGCGTTTCATAACAGGGGTGTTTAATGGGTTAATGGAGTAGTTATATATTGCTAAGTACGTGCTGTTCGAGGCTCCAGTTGCTTACCAAGAGCTTAAAGGCAATTAAGGTGTGTTAAGGCTTTTTTGACACTAAGTCTGCACCTGCGGCCGCGCCCTTTTCCTATCTTCGCCGCCATGCACGATAGGCACAGCAACAAACGGCGGTATTTCAACGAACAGGCGAAGACCACCCGTGAACATGTCATCCCTTATCTGGAGCAAGACATGGTGCTTTCTCCGGACACAAGGGTTTTTGAAATCGGCTGCGGGGAAGGTGGGAACCTGGTTCCTTTCCTTGAGCTGGGCTGTGAGTGCATAGGCGTGGATTTTAACCAGAGTAAAATCAACCTGGGGCTCAGCTACATAGCCGAAACCCACCCGGAAGCCAAAGTCCAGTTACTCGTTCAGGATATTTACGACAGCTCGGCTGATGCGTTGGGGGAATTTGATTTGATCATACTGAGAGATGTCATTGAGCATATTCATGACCAGGGCAAATTCCTTGGTATGGTCCACCGATTCCTGACGCCAAAGGGACGTATCTTCTTTGGTTTCCCGCCTTGGCGCATGCCCTTTGGGGGGCACCAGCAAATTTGTCACAGCAAAATGCTGAGCAAACTTCCGTGGTTTCATCTCCTGCCCATGCCACTTTATAAAGGAGTATTACGTGCGTTTGGAGAGTCTGATCGGATGGTAGAAAGCCTGGCTGAAATCAAGGACACCGGTATCAGTATTGCCCGATTCAGCCGCTTAGTCAGGGAAAACGGATACAAATTTGCCCAAAAAGACCTTTGGTTGATCAATCCGAACTATGAAACAAAGTTCGGCCTTACGCCCAGGGCATTGCCGGGTCTTGTAGGGAGCCTTCCATGGGTGAAGGACTTTTTTACCACCTGTTGTTATGCGACGATTCAACGGGCCTAATGACAAGATATATGCATGGCTGGTTCACCGCACTTCTGCTAACTGTATTGCTTATTGGCTGTAATGCTCCGGATCAGGATACGGACGAAGCGAAAGTACCGGATGCGACAGCAATCATCATCGATGCGGATACTGCGAATGAGGTAGACGACCTCTTTGCGCTTGTGGGAGCACTAGCGCATACTGCCGATGATGAAACTTACGATCTGTTAGCCATCACGTCAGCGCAGTTTCATACTTCGCCACTTGCAACTACGACAACTGTGCTGGAAAGCCAGCACATTAACGAGGACCTGATCCGCCTGGTGGGGCGTCCCGATATTGCTTTGCCAGTTGGTAGTAATGTTCCCTTGCTCAACGATAGTGTACCAGCGATATCACCAGCCTCAACTTTTATCGTTGAGCAGGCAAAAGCATTGCCAGCAGGAGAGAAACTACAGCTGTTTATTCTCGGGTCCTGCACGAATGCTGCTACTGCCATACTACAAGATCCAAGCATCGTACCCAAAATTCATATTCGCTACCTGGGCTTCTGGCATGATCCGGTAACTAATTTCTTCGATAAAAAGGAGTTCAACTCAGGGAATGACACCTTCGCCGTCAATGTGCTCTTAAATACACCCGACCTTGAGTTTACGGTAATGACTGCCACGAGCAGTCAAGAACTTGTTTTCGATCGGGATACGGTGCAACATCAGCTAATGGGAACCGGGCCTTTGGGCGACTATCTACTAGACCGCTGGGCATCCTACGACCGCTGGTGGACGCAGGAAGACCCGGAAAAACAGCGGTGGATAGTGTGGGATGTTGCGCTGATTGAAGCTTTCTTCAACCCCACTGAAGCTCGGCTGGAACAACGCCCTACACCCCCTGAAAATACCGACCGTATGATCGGCGTTTATACCGCGATCAATGCTCCGAAAATGGAAGGTGGCTATTGGGAAAAGCTGCGTAAAGTCTTTACGGTCAGGTAATATCCCCGGATACTTGGACATTGTCTCAGAGGACGGTTACCTTCGCAGCAAATATTCAATCCCTTTGAAATTAGACATCCTCTTCCAGGACGATCACCTGATCGTACTCAATAAGCCGGCTAACGTTTTATCCGTACCTGACCGTTATAATCCTGATATTCCTAATCTAACCCGAATGTTGGGGCAACAATTTGGCGATCCGATTATTGCCGTCCACCGACTGGATAAGCCGACCAGCGGAGCCATTGTGTTTGCCCGGACAGCTGAGGCACACAAAGAGTTAAATCGTCAATTCCAGGATAGAGAGGTAGACAAGGTCTACCATGCCATTGTTGATGGGCAACCACCTTTGGACGAGGAGGTAGAAATAGATGAACCCATTGCGAGCAACCCCGGACAAACCGGAAAAATGATGGTGAGCAATCGCGGGAAGTACGCCCTCTCCATATTTAAAACGATGGAAACATTTGGCCACCAGTTTAGCTTGCTTGGCGTACAAATATTTACCGGGCGGACACACCAGATCAGGGTTCACCTCGCCTACGCCGGGTTCCCTTTGATGGTTGACCCATTTTACGGGAAACGGGAGGAGTTCAAACTCTCGGAGATTAAGCGGCGCTTTAACCTCAGAAAAGACAGCGAGGAAAGAGCGCTGCTGAGTCGGGTTCCCTTACATGCCAGTAAGTTGGCATTTGACCATCCGGAAACTGGAGAACGCCTGTCTTTTGAAGCTCCAATGCCTAAGGATATGCGCGCAACCTTGAATCAGTTGAGGAAGCTCAAATAACGCCGACAAGATTCAATAGAGGAGAATGGTATCCTGCCAATGAAACTTACGCCTCGGCCTTATTCACTGGCGCTTTAGCCCCTAATCTTTGCTCATAATACCTATGCGTTTTTTAGCTCTGGTCTTCCTGTTGATGTTTCCGTTTTCCTGGGGAAATGGTCAGCATGAAGTCAAGGCAGAGGTTGCATTCTATCGTGGCAATGGTGGGATCACTTATGTCTTTTCACCGGAGGGGAATTTGCTGCGTTCATCACAAACTGGAGGACCGACCTGGCGAAAAGACACGGTTGTCAGTGTCGTCTATAATTCCGGTCCTGACTACACTTACCGGTCAATCAACTTACACCGTAGCAACGGTCAGCGCCGCTTGTTGGCCGAGCAAACTATGCGGAAAAGTGGTCAAACGTTGCGCGTTGAGGTAACTTGTCGTGACCCCAATCTTGGTCTCCGGAATGCTACAGCGAGATATGAACTTAACGAACAGGGGTTGGTCGTTACCGCGCTCATAAAGTATGAGGAAACGGACGCAGTGCCGTCTGTCGAAAAAACAGGATTTTACACCTACGACTACCTTGCCTCCGGAAGGTGTGTTGTAACTGACACTTTAAGCAAACAGGTAGTTGCAGAGGTGCTTTTACGCAAAAAGCACACGCTGGTCCGCATGATGGAACAGAGAAACAAGGGGTATGAATTCACTTTCGATTTGCACGGCCTCCTTAAGTCAATTGTTTATCGCGATGGTGCCGCTGGCCATCAGACTGACTACTATTCTGGGAAAAAAGGCCTTCAGCTAGGTGCCACGTCGTTTAGTCTTAGTATCCTTGGCGGGCCTGCTCCGAAAGCACGTTGGCGGTCGAATACTGTCAATGGAGGCAAGCTGGTGCAAGGCACCAGGCAAAAGATTGCCAGGGAGATCCTGGAAGGACTTGCTTTCACTAATACGGACTACCGACTGTTCTTCCCGCGGGGCTACGCCCCGGCTGAAGCAATGCGGCGATAATAATATTTGGATGCTAATGGCTTGTCAAAACGGCTACTACCGTCTCCGCTTTCCTCCGCCCTTGAAGTTGCCTGCCATACCTGCCATAGCGGGGTTGTTGGACATCTTGTGCATCATCTTACGCATCTGATCGAATTGCTTGATGAAACGATTAACGTCGTCCATGGTCTGGCCACATCCACGGGCAATGCGCTTCTTGCGGCTCATTGACATCAGTTCAGGACGGGCACGTTCTTCGGGGGTCATGGATTGAATGATGGCTTCCACCTTATTAAAGGCGGAGTTGTCGATCTCGACGTCCTTCATCATCTTCTTCATACCGGGGATCATGTTGAGGAGCGTCTTGATGTCACCCATCTTCCGGAGCTGGTTGAGCTGTCCGAGGAAGTCATTGAAGTCAAACTTGTTCTTTTTGATCTTCTTCTCGAGGCGCTTAGCTTCCGCTTCGTCGAAGGAGTCCTGCGCGCGCTCCACAAAGGAGATGATGTCTCCCATACCCAGGATGCGCTGTGCCATCCGTTCGGGGTGGAACACGTCGAGGGTGTTCATTTTCTCGCCGGTAGAGACAAACTTAATGGGCTTGCCTACGGTGTACTTCACCGTAAGGGCAGCACCACCGCGAGTGTCACCGTCCAGCTTGGTCAATACAACGCCGTCGTAGTTGATGCGCTCGTTGAACGCTTTGGCAGTATTCACTGCATCCTGACCGGTCATGGAGTCAACAACGAAGAGGGTCTCGTTAGGGCTGATGGCTTCGCGGACATCACTGATCTCCTGCATCATGGCCTCGTCGACTGACAAACGACCGGCAGTATCGACGATCACTACGTCGTACTTGTTGTCCTGCGCGTGAGCAATGGCGTTCAGTGCAATTTCTACCGGGTTCTTGTTTTCCGGCTCTTTGTAGATACCGGCACCAACCTGCTCGGAGAGTACTGTCAGCTGGTCAATGGCCGCAGGACGGTAAACGTCACATGCCGTAACCAACACTTTGAGGTTGCGCTTTTCTTTAAGGTGAAGTGCGAGTTTACCGGTGAATGTCGTCTTACCCGATCCCTGCAGACCTGCAATGAGGACTACCCCAGGGGAGCCTTTGACGTTGATACCTACACTTTGGCCACCCATCAGCTCGGTCAATTCGTCTTGCACGATCTTAACCATCAACTGACCGGGTTTTACCGCTTTGAGGACATTTTCAGTACCCAGCGCCTTTTCCCGGACCTTGTCCGTAAATTCCTTCGCTATCTTGTAGTTAACGTCAGCAGCCACGAGCGCCCGGCGAATCTCCTTGATGCTGGTAGCTACGTTAATCTCGGTAATCTTATTATCTCCGGTAAAGGTCTTAAACGCACCTTCCAGGCGGTCACTAAGGTTGTCAAACATATCGATAGAAACTTTGGGCGGCAAAGATAGTTCGCAGGACGGGAAGTTTAGTGCTGGCAGGCGCCCAAACTGAAAGAGTAGGAAGTCCGCCAGGTTGAATTGATGGCAACCGGGAGGAATATCACGCTACCTTTTGCAAGGAGGGCGCGACCGCAGGTGCAGAGGAAAGAATTAAAAAGCATTGGGTATTAGTGTCGCTGCTCCCGTTGGTTCAGACCGAAGCATTAGTCTTAAAGCAACAGGCCGCAGGAGTTTATCTTAATAGCTGCGGTTCCATCATCCTCCTATTCACCGAACACATAGCCCCGATTCAAAATCCACTAATCTCTGACGTACAGGACGCTAGCATCACTTTACGGATAATTTGTTAAATTGCCTGAGCAAACATGTAATAATGGGGCGTCGTCTTTATCCTTTACGGCGCTTCCTCTAAGGCATGTGGCTTTCACCCATTTATCTAACTACATACATCTTCATGTCTAATTTTGTCAAGTTCATCTTGATGGCGCTGGCTTGGCTGGTCTTGTATTTTGGCACCTATTATGGGTGTATACAGCCAGAATACTGTCCGGAAACGCCAACGGTCACAGTGGACCCTTCTCCGGTTCCGGTAGATGAATATACCCTGCGTTCCAGCATGAATTCGCCAGACATCCTGAAGGGAGCTCTTTGGGAGTCTGAGTTGCAATCTTTATACGACCGTTACCAACGTGATCCCAAACAGGCGCTCGAAGTGACGGGATATTACTTCCCCGGTGAGAAAGCCCCGGATGAGTTTTCTTCAATGGGCCTTTATCGGGCGGAGGAAATAAAGCAGTTGCTGATAGCGAAAGGAGTTCCAGCCGACAACATCAGGGGCTTAGATCGCCAAAAGTCAGGGGCTGCACCAGCTGCCGGAGAACCATTTGATATTGCCGGGTTTGCCTGGGCTAGAATGACTGGAGACGACGACGAAGATGATAAGCCGAAAGTAGAGATCGTCGAAGTATCGGATGCTGAATTCGACATCCGTTTCCCCTTCAGTAAGAACACCGCCGAGCTCAATGCTGAGGCCGAGGCTTACTTGAAGAAACTGGCTGAAAGGGTGGCCCAAACAAAGGAAACCATCTCTATCACAGGACACACCGATAATGTAGACTCTGAAGCATTTAACATGCAGTTAGGGCAACAGCGTGCTGATTTCATCAGGGAAAGACTAGTCGCCTACGGTGTAGATGCTAACCTGATTGATGTTTCCTCGCAAGGTTTGAATAGCCCGAAAGCTTCCAATGCTACCGCTGAGGGGCGGAGGATTAATCGGCGCGCCACTATTTTGCTCAACAAGACCCAGTAACCGCTTCCATCAACGTAACATCCTTTAATAATGACTAATATATTTCTTCACGTAAACGATGATTCCTTTTTTGGATTCCACTGTGATTGGTGGCTAATATGGACTTTACTGGCCTTTTGTCTGGGAGCCATCATGTGGTGGCTCTTGTGGGGCCGTGGCGACAAGGTAGACGTTACCCAGATCGAGGCTGACCGTGATCGGTATCATGGCTTGGCGACTAAGTGGGAAAAAGACTATCACAGCCTTAAGTACCAGCTGGAAGAAAGCCAGAAAGCTGAAGCAGACCTCCGCGCTTCGCTGAAGCGCTGTGAAGCAGACCGTCATACTCTCCGCCTGGCGGCTGAAGCTGCTGCTCCACCGCCTCCTTCAGAAACGGATGCGACAGCGCTGGGTATTGCGGCAGTCGCTGCCACTACTGGTGATGATGAGCAAAGCAGTATCTATACAGGACTCTTCAGTTCGGATAATTTCCAGATCATCGAAGGGGTAGGACCGAAGGTAAATGAAGTATTGATCGCGGCGGGCTATAAGAACTGGAGTGACCTAGCAAAAGCTGATTCTACAGACTTGCGGCGTCACCTCGACGAAGCAGGAAAGCGCTTTAGCTTGTGTGATCCGGTCAGCTGGCCGCATCAGGCTCGTTTGGCCGATGCCGGAGAGTGGGACGAATTGATCCGCTATCAGAAGTTTACGGACGCCGGACGGGAAACCGTGGGTGATTTTGAAACAGACTCGAAGTTTGAGAAGCTTGCCGCCAAGAAACTGGGTTTCAGTAGTGCTAACCCGGACGACCTCAAGATCGTCGAAGGCGTTGGGCCTAAGATTGAGGGTCTGCTGAAAGCTGGTGGTATCAATAATTGGTCTGACCTCGCAGCGGCAGCACCTGAGCGGTTGCAGCAGATCCTGGATGAAGCAGGCTCGCGTTACAAGCTCGCGAAGCCCGGAACCTGGCCCCAGCAGGCAGCACTTGCTGCTGAGGGTAAATGGGCGCAACTCAAGTCTCTGCAGGAAGATCTGAAGGGAGGGGTATAGGACCTCCCTAAAACCTCGCATTAAGCCACTTTAGGTGAGGTTTAAAGCATGATCTACGGTCCCGCTTCCGGAAGGAGGCGGGGCCGTTTCTGTTTTGATACGGAACCGAACCTAAACCATTCAAGGGATTATGTAGTTCTGCAACAACTGTTAGGCTCCATCTGGAGAGACAATTGTATCGTATGAAATGGATGAAACGCATAGCTATCGCCTCGGGCGTTCTGTACCTGGTGGTTTGTACTTTACTCTTTGCCTTTCAGGAGGAGCTACTATTTCACCCGCGGCCGCGCCCCGAAAACCATCAGTATGGAAATTTTGTGGAGGAGTGGATCCAACTGCCAGATGGTGATCGGCTGCATGCATTGCATCTTCCCGCAGAGGGTGGCCCTGGTGAGGGCGTAATTCTTTACTTGCACGGTAATGTTGGCGATAATGGCCGTAGTCTTTATCAAACCCGTTCCCTGGAAGCTTCAGGTTATGACCGTTTCCTGGTGGACTATCGTGGATTCGGAAAAAGCGATGGAGAAATTGATGAAGAGGCGGATATGACGAAGGATTTGCAGGTAGTTTATGACCGCTTGAAAGCAACCTACGGTGAGGACCGTATTATTCTTGCCGGTTATTCGATGGGGTCAGGACCTGCTACTTATCTCGCTGCCCAAAATGACCCTGCGGGAATGGTGCTTGTTGCTCCCTATACCAGTCTGGTAGATATGAAGAATGAGTTCTTTTGGATGTTTCCTGATTTGCTCATGAAGTATGAGCTCAATAACTACCGTCACCTGGCAGCTTCTTCCTGCCCCGTATACATCGTCCACGGAACAGCTGACGAACTAATTCCTTTCAGTATGGCAGAGCGGTTGCGCGATCTTGATCCGGACCGGATTACCTTGGTTCCCCTGGCGGGTGTTGGTCATCGGGGAGCGGTCCTTAACAGTGCTTTCGGAGAAGCCATTGCTGCGTTGACGACACCGGCTCGTTAGCGATTTGGCCGTGGCACCCCTGGCTTCATACTAACGTCAGGTTTAGACGAGGCAATAATGCAAGTTGCTGGCTATCATACGAGCATTGCTACCAAACCTTAGGTTAATACTTCGCGCCGGAGTAGTTCTAATAACCAGTTTTCTGATCAGGTAACCTGCCGTGCGTCCAAAGCACGGAGGGTGGGGTGGTCGTAGTCCCCCAGAGGATGGCGTGCTGTTGGAATTTCTGTGCGAGACTGAGGGCATTTCCTAGAGTCGTGTTGAAAATGAAGAAACCAGGCTCTGCTGGCCATTTTTGATCATGGTCCTGAGCGACAGCCGGAAAATATGTCAGGTCCTGGCTAATTATCTCTGCCAATAGCATTTCCTGTGCTTGTTGGTTTTCTAAGAGGGGGGGCACGACTCGTGAGTAGGGGTTGAAAGCGGTCAGGAAGGTATAGGTTGTCCAGTTGTTAATGTGCAGAAAATCAAGGAATTCTGGGTTGGTTTTCCCTGGCTGTATCCGGAAATTATGGCAGGAATAGTCGGTGGAATAATAGTTGTGGTGCAGTTGCTAGTCGAAAGGAGGAAGAAGAACGTCGGACATAGTTCCGGAAAGTTTTGTCATTACGTACCTTTGCGGCCCGTAACGGATGGAAATGGCGGTGTCTGTCACCTCCTTTATTTTACGGCAAAAGTATTTACCTATGGAGAAGATGGACCGCAGTACCATCGTTGGCCTTGTACTGATCATGATCATTTTTGCCGTTTGGCAGTACGTCATTGCACCGAGCCCCGAAGAATTAGCAGAACAGCAGCGTCTTCAGGACAGCATTGCTGCTTTGAACGTCACCGAGCAGGCGCCGGCACCAGAGCTGGCTACGCCAGCTTTTACGACGGAAGATATTGAAGGGCTTACTGATAGTGCCCGTCAGGCGCAGTTTGGTGCCAGTTTTGGCGCCTTTTCTGCCAGTGCCGCTGGTATTGAGGAAGACGTAACCATCGAGAACGATTTGATGATCGTTACGCTGTCCACCAAAGGCGGAAACATTAAGGAGGTAGAGCTTAAGAACTACGCTAAAATCGTGGAAGACGATGACAAGGTGGAGACGAAGCTTCCGCTTTACCTGCTTAACGATCAACGCAATCGTTTTGAGTATCAGCTTCCGGTAAATGGTGTTTCTGGAAAGGGCATCATGACAGGTGATCTTTACTTCACACCTACCATTGAAGGACAGACCGTAATTATGCGTGCACCCGTTGAAGGAGGGGGGTACTTTGAGCAGCGGTACGCACTAAAAGATGGTACTTATTTACTAGACTACGACATTCGTTTTGAAGGCCTCCAGCAGGTGCTTGCCAATCATGACGGACAGATTCAGCTGCAGTGGGAAACTTACCTGGATAAGATTGAGAAGAATAGCAGCTATGAGTCGTCGCTTACGTCGATGTACTACAAGCCGATTGAAGACGACCCGACCTACTGTTCCTGTACGAGCTCAGATACGGAAGAGCTGGACGATGAGGCTATCAAATGGGCTGCTGCTGCGCAGCAGTTCTTTACTACCGCCCTCATTGCTGACGATCGGTTTGCAGAAAAGAGTGTTCTGGCTACCGAAGTAGTGGACGACATTGACCAGTCTGATTACCTGAAAAAAGTATCGGCAGCGCTAAATATCACAGTTGGCAATAGTGCCTCAGAAACTGTTGGTATGCAAATGTATATCGGACCCAATGAGTTTGATCGTCTGGCAGCTATCGGCTATGATTTGCAGGAAGTCATTAGTTTCGGAAACTCGATTTTCGGTACTATTAACCGCTGGATCATCCGCCCGCTATTTAAGTTCCTTTCCGGGTTTGTCGGAAACATGGGAATTGCAATTCTGTTGCTGACCATTATAGTTAAGCTGTTGTTGTACCCCTTGACTTATAAGATGTTGGTTTCCAACATGAAAATGCAGGTGCTCAAGCCTGAGCTGGAGAAAATGAAGGCCCGGCTGAAAGATGACCAGCAGGCCCAGCAGATGGAGCAAATGAAAATGTACCAGGAATATGGCGCCAGCCCATTGGGCGGCTGTCTGCCTATGGTCTTACAGATGCCGATCTGGTTTGCGTTATACCGCTTCTTCCCGGCCTCTATCGAGTTCCGTCAGGAGAGCTTCCTGTGGGCGAGTGACCTTTCTACTTATGACGTCATCACCAAGATCCCGGAATGGATTCCCTTCCTGGATGGTCACCTTAGTTTATTTGCCATACTATGGGCACTTACGACGGTGATTTACGCTTACTACAATAGTCTCCATATGGACTATAGTGCGCAGCCCATGATGAAGTACTTCCAGTACGTCATGCCCATCCTGTTCCTCGGTTTCTTCAATAGCTTTGCGTCGGGACTGACTGCCTATCTGCTCTTCAGTAATAGCTTTAACATCGCCCAAACGGTCATTACTAAGAACTTCCTGATCGATGAGGATAAACTGCGGGCCAAGATGGAAGAGAATAAGAAGAAGCCGAAAAAGAAGAGTGGATTCAGTGCTCGCTTGCAGGAAGCACTAAAAGAACAGCAGCGCCAGCAAGCTGCTGCTGACAAGAATAAGAAGAAGTAAATTCGGATTTACCCCGCAAGGTGATGGGTGCTACAGTTAAAACAGCAGCATCACCTTGTGGATTGCTTCTGTTTAATTGTTACCGAAAAGATGCTTTTATGCGTTACGTTTTCTTAGTCCTTTTCACGAGCCTGCTCATGACCGGTTGTGGTCGTGACGCCAGAACCGGAACTGACTTTGCTGCTCCACCCGCTGCTGCACCTGCTTACCAGCCTTCGAATGATGACGGCACGGAACCTCTCAAAGAGCCTACGGAAGGCGCAGGTATAAAAGCAGAATCCGCTGATCCGGCTCCGGAAGATTTGCGACAGCCCCTTAACCCGGAGGATTCGAAAAAGATCAGTCCTGCTACCCGGGGCAAGCGCGAGGAAACGAACACGCTGTCTGCCCAACAAGCAGGTGGTGCTACACCGGGTAACCCTCAGGCCATCAATGAAGAAAAGAAAACCATGGCTCTACCGGAGATCGTTAATGTAAACAAGATTGATGCAGTCGAGGTATTCCGGGTCTATACATCACCTTGTTACGGTGATTGTAAGGAGTATACACTGACCCTTTATAATAACGGCTTAGTGATCCTGAATGGGAAAAAGAACCTGAGTCGAGAAGGGTTTTATTCAACAGTTCTGGAAAATTACCAGAGCTCCGACCTGATGACAGCCTTCCGGACCGCCACTTCAGAGGGATTGTTCACCATCTACCCCGTAGATGAGCCTGTCCCTGCTGATATTCCGTCAACGGTCCTCGTTTATCCCGGTAATGACGGGAAGGAGCAAAGCATCCGGGTTTATGCTGACGCTCCGGAAACATTGCAGGCGCTTTTTGACTTCGTCGAAAAGATGGCAGAAACGGCTACCTGGACGGCCGCTAAAGGATAGATTTACGGATCTACCTTATTTTCAGGCACACATTTTTACATTTTATCAATAGCAGAACAACCAGCCCATGGCCGATCATAAGATTATTTTTTCGATGGAGCGGGTCTCAAAGACCTTTCCCGGTGCAAATAAGAAAGTACTTAACAACATCTGGCTAAGTTTCTATTATGGGGCGAAGATTGGTGTGCTTGGTCTTAACGGATCAGGTAAGTCAACACTACTGAAGATCATTGCCGGTGTAGACAAAAACTTTCAGGGTAACGTTGTCTTCAACTCCGATTATAAGATTGGTTACCTGGAACAGGAACCACAACTTGACCCTGAAAAGACTGTCCGGGAGATCGTCGAAGAAGCGGTGCAGGAGACGGTTGACCTAATGAAGGAGTATGACGCTGTCAACCTGAAGTTTGCTGAGCCGATGAGCGACGATGAGATGAATAAGCTCATCGAACGACAGGGAGTCTTGATGGAAGAACTGGAGAACCGGAATGCCTGGGAGCTGGATAATAAATTGAATACGGCTCTGGATGCGCTTCGGTGCCCGCCCGATGATGCTAAGGTCTCAGTACTGTCCGGAGGAGAACGGCGGCGGGTAGCGCTGGCCAGGTTGCTGCTCAGCAACCCCGATATTCTGCTGCTCGACGAGCCGACGAACCACCTGGATGCTGAATCTGTCCACTGGCTAGAGCAATATTTGCAAAATTTCCCGGGAACGGTCATTGCGGTGACGCACGATCGTTACTTCCTTGATAATGTTGCCGGTTGGATCCTGGAACTGGATCGCGGTGAGGGTATTCCGTGGGAAGGCAATTACTCCAGCTGGCTGGAGCAGAAGGCTGACCGCCTCGCAAAGGAAGAAAAGCAGGAGAGCAAGCGCCGCAAAACCCTTAAACGGGAGTTAGAGTGGATTCGGATGGCCCCCAAAGCCAAGCAATCAAAAGGGAAGGCGCGTTTGAACGCTTACGATAAGCTTGCTGGTGATGAAGGTAAAGAGCGGGAGAAAAACCTGGAGATATACATTCCACCAGGGCCACGCCTTGGCGACGTTGTAATTGAAGTAGAGAATCTGACCAAGGGTTTTGGTGATCGTCTCTTATTTGAAAATGCCACGTTCAATATTCCCAAGAATGCAATTGTTGGGATCCTCGGCCCGAACGGTGTTGGTAAATCCACCTTTTTCCGCCTGTTGGTCAATGAACATGAGCCAGATGCAGGCACGATAAAAGTGGGGGATACGGTGCAGATTAGCTACGTAGACCAGAGCCACGCCCAACTCGCCGATAAAGATCAGACGATCTATGACGTAGTAAGCCAGGGCCACGATATGATCGAGGTGGGTAATACCAGTGTCAATGCGAGGGCATACCTGAGCCGCTTCAATTTTGCGGGTGGAGATCAGCAAAAGAAGATAGGAATGCTCTCTGGTGGAGAGCGCAATCGTCTCCAGTTAGCGATGACGTTGCGTGAAGGTGGTAACGTATTGTTGCTCGATGAGCCTACAAATGATATCGATATTAATACGCTCCGGGCGCTTGAAGATGCCCTCGACAGTTTCGCCGGTTGTGTCCTGGTGATCTCTCACGACCGTTGGTTTATCGACCGCTTGGCTACCCATATCCTTAGTTTCGAGGATGAAGGTGAGATTCAGTTCTTTGAAGGTAATTACAGTCAGTACGAGGCAGCTAAGAAGGCCAGACTCGGAGACGTGACGCCTAAGCGCCCCCGCTTCAAGAATGTGATCAACCGTTAAACTGGTTGAAATTATGCTGAAAAACGAGACTGCTACATTGCTGGGGTAGGGTAAATCTGGAGATAAGGGTTCTAAGGTTACTTACACCACCCAGCTTAATATCTTGATGACGCAGAAGCCTGCGTCATAGTATCCAATGGTACAGCTTCAGTAGTAAATCCATTCGCCATGTTGCTGAGGATTAATCGCAGGGGCCAAGATGAGTGTTGTCTCAAACCCTTTAGCTATGCGTATCGTCTGCGGGATTTTTTTGGTTATGCTGTTGATCGCTTGTTCTGGAGAAGCCTTCACTTCCTCAGACCCCATCCTCCCCGAGGATGAATCTGTAGAAGTGATGAGCACCAGACAATACCTACAACGGCCTGGTGTGGCTGCGAACTTGCTAAGTCTTGATGTATATCATCAGAGCGAACCCCTAGAGCGGTTACAACCCGTCGTTTGTTACGTGCATGGCGGCGCTTGGTCCGTTGGGGATAAGAGCAACCAGATTTCAGATAAGGTCAATCTGTTTCGTACAGAGGGCTATATTTTCGTCAGTATCAACTACCGGCTGAGCCCGGTGTTGGGCGGTGGCCCTGACCGGGTGAAGTTTCCGGATCATAATCAAGATGTTGCCGCTGCCGTAAGGTGGGTGCATGACAGTATTACTAACTATGGAGGCGATCCCGAGCGGATTGCGCTGTTGGGCCACAGCGCCGGCGCTCACCTTGTTGCCTTGACGGGGACAAACCCCGACTTTTTAATGGCTGAAGGATTAAGTCCGCTTGACTTAGTTGGGGTAGCTTCTATTGACACTGAAGGTTATGATGTAGCCGCAAGAATCGCTGATGGCTCGGACGCCTACATTAATGCCTTTGGGCTGAACCCTGAAGACCACGAACGGGCTTCTCCTTTGTTCAACCTCACGGAAGGGCTCATTACACCTAATTTTTTCGTTGGAAAAAGGGGGAGTGACCGGCGCCTTGAGCTGGCGAATGATTTCATTGGCGCCCTGACAAATAAAGGGGTAGCAGTACAGGAAGTGGATGGGAGTATATATTCTCACGCGGAAATTAATGCTGCTATCGGAGCACAGGGAGAGGATGTTATTACCCCGGCGCTTATGACCTTTTTGGCCTCCTGTTTCCTTGAGTGAGGGTTGGGTTCGTTATGGAGACGGGAGGTTGTTCTAGCTGTTGCAGGATGCAGATCAAGTAATTGGTACTGCTTGCATCAAAAGCATGTCTCCAGAGGAATATTAGGGTATGGGCTAGTCGCAAAAAAGTTTGCCCTAACTTTCCCCCATGAATTACCACCACCTACTCGTAGTTATACTCTTTATTGCCGGATGTAAAAGCGCTAATGTTGCGCCGACCCCGGTGGCGCCGGCATCCGATCTTACCACCACTTATTTTGGCACCTATACCCGGCCCGAAGGTCACGTAAATGGACAGGCAGAAGGTATCTATCGGGCCCAGATCGATCCTCAGACCGGGGCGATCTCGGGACTGGAAACAGTAGCAGCAGTAATTAACCCTTCCTTTTTAAAGTTGACCCAAGACAAGAAGGTGTTGCTCGCAGTCAGTGAACTGGCGCATGAAGATGAGCCAAATGGATTCATCCATTCGTTTCGGGTAAATGGGAAGGAGCTAGTTGAGGTAAGTAAGTTGTCTACGCATGGCCAAGCTCCTTGCCATATTGAAGTCGATAAGACGGGAACCTTTGCTATCGTATCTAATTACGTTGGCGGAACCGTTGCGGTGTACCGGATTATGACCGATGGGACATTAGTGGAAGCCAGTCGCTACACCATTGCCGAAGACATCAAGGATGGAAAGCCTTCCTGGATGCATTCAGCGAACTTCTCTCCGGATAATGAGATAGTTGCTATTGCAGATAAAGGAATGGATAGGATATGGTTGTTTAAACTTGACCCTGAAACGGGAGAGCTCAACCACCACCCGAAACTGTGGGTGCTTTTTGAAGAAGGGGATGGGCCCCGCCACACAAGTTGGTCAGCCGATGGCCGCTTCCTTTACGTGATTAACGAATTATCTAATACGGTAAAAGTAATATTCTACGACCGGGCTGAAGACACTTTCAGCATCATCCAAACCATCTCCACATTACCGGACGGGTATACAGAGACGAGCTATTGCGCAGATCTCCACTTACACCCCAATGGTAAGTTTCTCTACGGGTCTAACCGTGGTCACAATAGCATTGCCATGTTCGCAGTCAATGCGTCTACAGGAAAGTTGTTTTCGTTGGGGCAGGAGTCAACACGCGGGGAATACCCCCGGAACTTCGCCATAGATAAACAAGGTGATTTCCTTTTTGCCGCTAATCAAAATACAAATAACGTGACTGTCTATACGATCAGGGGGGATGGTATGCTGGTTTACTCGGAGCAAAATTTTGAGGTGAAGACACCGGTATGCATTGAATGGTAGCCTGTTTTACATCCTCATTAAAGCCATCTCCGTTTTGCTTCGCAACTTAATCATTAGAAGACTGCGTTGAATGGCTATGAAAACCAAGAAACTCCGGGCAAAGGACCTCGTCAAACAAGGGTTCTCAAAGCGGGCAGCGGGATTGGCCATCAATGTCTTGACGACGCATTTCAAACGGGAGTCTCCCGCGTGGCGCACCGCCACGCTGGCAAACCTTCAGCAGTATCCGGATAACTTCATGTCGGATCAGCGCTGGGCTCCGGTAGCAAAAGCGCTGGGTGGCCGTATGCCAGAAACTGAAGGGAGTTATATCAGCCCTCAAGTGCGTAAGTCGCCCGGAGAATTTGCCGTCTTTGACAGCGAAGCAGGAATTGCCGAAAACGCCAAGCAACAACTCTATGATGCAATGCGCCTTCCTGTTGCTGTGGCAGGGGCACTTATGCCTGATGCTCACCATGGATATGGGCTGCCAATTGGCGGCGTCCTCGCCACCAAGGGAGCCGTAATTCCCTATGGAGTAGGTGTAGATATCGGGTGTCGGATGTCGCTTTCTGTATTTGATTTGCCTGGAGCGTTGGCCGATGATGATCAGTCGCGCTTAGCCAGCATTCTGCGGGCCGAAACTGCCTTTGGGCTACAGACGCACGACCGGGTAAATGACCATGCCGTGCTGGCTGATGAGACATTCGATCTCCTGAAAGTAGCCAGGCAGCTCAAGGGAAAAGCGGCCAAGCAACTAGGATCTTCCGGAGGCGGTAATCACTTCGTGGAATTCGGAAAAGCCGAACTGCCAGCCAACAACGCTTTTGGCAAGCCGGTAGGGACCTACCTCGCACTCTTATCACATTCTGGGTCCCGGGGAATGGGGGCCGCATTGGCAAAGCATTACACGGATATAGCCATGCAGGAATGTAGATTGCCAAAACAGCTTAGGCACCTCGCTTGGTTGGATTTGACGAAAGATACAGGTCGGGAGTACTGGGCAGCGATGACCCTTGCGGGAGACTACGCCCGTGCTTGTCATGATGATATCCATGCACGCATCAGCCGCGCACTTGGGGAGGAGGCAATGGTTCGGGTAGAAAACCACCACAATTACGCCTGGAAACAAACGCTGGAAAACGGAGAGCAGGTAATCATTCATCGCAAAGGAGCTACCCCCGCAAATCGCGGCGAACTCGGTATCATTCCCGGTTCAATGGCTGATCCTGGCTACATAGTGCGAGGATTGGGAAATCCGGAAAGTCTCTTCTCAGCGAGTCATGGTGCCGGAAGAAAACGCTCTCGCTCGGAAGCCAAAGCCACCATCACCGGCGCTTCCCTCCGAGACCTATTACGGCAGAAAAAGGTACACCTGATTGGAGGAGCAGTAGATGAGGCTCCCGATGCCTACAAAGACATTCGGCAAGTGATCGCCGGACAAAAGGAGTTGGTGGAAATCCTGGGAACCTTCTGGCCCAAGGTGGTTCGTATGGCTTAATTGTTGGGGCTGCCGATGGGGATTTCTACTGAATCACGGCGCCCCTGGGTGAATGTAGGGGCATAGGAAAACTAATATCTTCGGCCACTAGATAAAACCCTGAGCCTTGCTTCTGCGCGCAATGTTGGCGGTTAACAGGTCAAGCAAACGTTGATCGCCCGCCGAGCGTTCCCGACCGCGCCAGGCATCTAACACATAGGCGTAAACAAAAAGATCCCGGTAAAGCAGATGCGCCTGGATAAGGGCTTCGTCGATCACCACCTCCGGCATCAGTGGTTGATAGGTGACGAGAAAAGCCTTGAGGAAATCCTGCTCAAACGTCTCACCGAGGGTTCCCCGGAGGGTCGTGTTGAGGTTGCTGGCGTAGTAGAGGATCACGGCGATATCCTGGAGGTACCACCCCTGACAGGTCATTTCAAAATCAAATAGGAATAAGGAGTGTCGGGGCTGGTCGGTCAGGATAAAGTAATTCCCCTGGTGGATGTCGTAATGAATGATACCATAGTCCTCGGGGCCCGTTGCGAGCTGGTTGAAACGCTGAAGGAGCTTCTCCAGGATGCGGGGCAACTGGCGTTGGTCATCCGGAAGGTCATGTAGCACCGCAGCTTTACTGTGCTGATGCCAGTGAGGGAAACGTTCGGTCACTTGATCGTGGAAAGCCCTGCTGCTTCGGTGTAACTGCCCCGCCAGCGTGCCAAGCTTAGCGAAATGATTACTTCCCCAATTGGAATACTCAAGCGGGGTACCCATGCATCTAAGGAATACTACGAGATAAAGCAATTGCCCGGCTACCGTCAACTCGTGACAGACATTCCCCGAGGCTCCACGAATAATTTCATTTACAGGTAAGCGCCGAGCATTCAGATAGGCTGTCCAATGTATTTCTGCCTCAATCTCTCGCTTGCTTTTTTTACTGGCCGGACTAAACCGGAGGATGAGCTTAGGTGTGGCAAAGACAAAGTTGAAGTTGTCCTTCAGCAATTTTGCTTCACCAAAATTAACCGTGTATTCAGCTTTAAGGAAGTCAGCAACGTACTGATCTGCGACCAGCAGCGGTCGCAATTCGTGGTTCAGCATAACAGTATAGGAGCTTACTGCTTTTCAAAAACAATCTTCCGGGCGTCGTTCACTTCGGTCCAATAGCCGTCGAGGTCTTTGAAATAGACTTGCCGAACGCCATCAGGCCGACCATTTGACGCCATAGGAACTCCCTGCCAGCTAAAGAACTGAAGGTTAATGTCCCGGAGATGCTGAACAAAGCCATCAAAATCACTGACCGAAACCGAGAGATGAACACTTTTACGTAGCTTAATTGCGCTGCGATCTGTCTCAATTACGTGGAGACTCATACCGTTGCCAAGGCTTAGCCAGCGAATGTTGTCTTTTTCGGTGCCATCATAGATTTCCTCAATGCCAAGTACTTTTTGATAAAAAGCAACGGAGGCATCCACATCATCTACGTTAATGGCAAAATGGTCAAACGTTACGCCATATGTCCCATTCTCAGCGCCAAACATAGCAGCTTTCGGCGTACAAGCGGTAAGGAGTAACAAGGGGAATAGTATCAGTAAGTGGCGCATGGGGCTAAGCTACGGCATCCGGTGGAGATATATACTTCCCTGCCCGTTATCATATATCTTTACCCCGTGAGAACGTCCACAATATCCTTGTTGGCCTGCTACCTGGTCATTGCACTGGTTCATTTCGGTTATTACCCGAAATGGCAACAGACGATGACGGAAGCCACCATCAGCTATGATGTTAGTGGCTACTATCTCTATTTGCCGGCAGCATTCATTTATGAGGACCTTAAGGAGGTGAAGTTCCTCGATGATGTCATGACTGAGTACCGCCCGACGGCTAGCCCTTACCAGGTTTTTGAGCATTCTTCCGGGAATAAGGTGATGAAATATAGCATCGGACAGGCGGTGATGTATGCTCCCTGGTTTGCAGTCGGTCATGCCTGGGCCTCGCTCAGCGAGGCCTATCCGGCAGATGGTTTCTCCCTGCCTTATCAGTTCATGATCTCCTTTGGTAGCCTTGTCGTGAGCGGTTTGGGTCTTTTCTGGCTGACGTTGGTGCTCAGGGCTTACTTCCCCGACAAAACAGTCGCCTGGACAGTATTCCTAATTGCCATTGGAACGAATTATCTCAACTATTCGGCCATTGACGGAGCCATGACCCACAATAATGTCTTCAGTCTGGCAGCATTGCTCCTCTTGGCCTCACACCGCTTCTACGTCCGCGCCAATTGGACGCACGCCTTAAAGATTGGAGCCTGCCTGGGCTTGATGGCGCTTACGCGCCCAACGGAAATTACGGCGGCTATTATTCCCATGCTTTGGGGACTTGATGTGTTCAAAAAAGGTGCGCTCCGGCAACGTGTGCAGCTGTGGCAAAGTCACTGGCCAAAGTTGTTAGCAGCAGTTGTGCTGACGCTGGCCATTGGTTCTTTGCAGTTGCTATATTGGAAGTACGTGAGTGGCGACTGGGTGGTGTACAGTTATCAGGACCAGGGCTTTGACTGGTTCAAGGCGCACATCGGGCAGGGGCTGTTTAGCTTCAAGGCAGGATGGTTGGTATACACCCCCCTGATGGCATTCGGCCTACTCGGTTTTCTGCCGTTATGGCGCAAACAACGGGCGCTGTTTTCAGCCCTGTTCTCGCATACTATAATCTTCATTTATGTCGCCTTTGCCTGGTCCGTATGGTGGTATGGAGGCAGCCTTGGACAGCGGACTATGGTGCAAGAGTATGCCGTACTATCTTTCCCATTTGCCGCCTTTTTACTGTGGGTCTTCCCGCCTGTAATTGCTACCGATGGCGGAAGAGCTGTAACCGGGGCGCGGCCGCAGGTGCAGCGTGAGGTAGTAATGCTGAGGCAGTACTGGATTGGCCGGGTGTTGCAAGGAGCCATTGTTGTAATCATCCTGCTTTTCGTCTGGCACAACCTGTGGTTTACCCACCAGGCCCACCGTGGCGGCTTGTTTGTCTCGGAACGCATGACGGAAGCCTATTTTTGGAAAACGCTGTATACCTTTTCCCACAACCCTGAGAATGACCTTGCCCTGGACACGGAAGAGTTCTTTCCCGGGGAACCCGACTCCCGGGAAGTGTTGTACCTCAATGACCTGGAGAACTTGTCTACAGCAGCATGTGGTATGAGCCCAATTAACGGTAAAGGTTCCCTCTGCTTAGTGGATGCGGAGCAAAACGGACCAAGCTTCTATCTGGACGCAAACCTGAAGGAGGGGACATGGGTCCGGGCAACGGTATCTGCCAAGATCAACGCTATCCGTAACAATAAAAACCGCCATGCCCAGATGGTGCTGTCCTTCCGGCAGCAAGGGGAGGAGATAAAGCGAAACTTTATTAGAATGCACCGGGTGCTTAATGCAGACTGGCGACGCGACGTATGGCTGGATGGCCGTGTCCCGGCCGGAACCGACCAGATTGTTGTTTCTTTCTGGAATGGGGGAGATAGTCAGCCGGCATTGGTGCTGGATGACGTCAAAATAGAACGTTTGGAATAGGATGAGGCTTCGGCTAAGAGGGATGTTTTCACCCTTAGCGAATTTTCGCTAACTTCACGGCCCAAACCGAAACATCATGCAATATATTTCTACCCGTAACCTGCGTTTTGTCCTGAACGAGGTGCTTGATTTGAGTAAAGTACGGAGCTTTGAAGCTCATGAGGCTTTCGATCACGATGCTACTGAAATGACCCTCGACGCAGCAAAAGAGATCGGTGACCAGCACTTGTTTCCCTACTACCGGGAGATGGACAAAAACAAGGCCTACTACAAAGACGGAGAAGTATTTGTGCTACCCGAAGTAGGGAAGAGTATGCGGGTACTCGGCGAAGGAGGCTGGCTCAACGCACTATGGCCCTACGAGTATGGTGGTCAGCAAATGCCATCAGTGATTGCCAATGCAGCTGGTCTGATCTTTCAGGCCGCGAACGGTAATATGGCGGCTTATAGTTTTCTAACTACAGGCGCGGCGAACCTCATCCTGGCTTTCGGATCAGAAGAACTAAAGGCGACTTACCTCGAGCAGATGTCTTCCGGTAAGTGGCAGGGGACTATGGCCCTGACCGAACCTCAGGCGGGTTCCTCCTTATCCGATATTACTACTTCTTACGAAGACCTTGGCGATGGCAGCTATGCTATCAAAGGGCAAAAAATATACATCTCGGGAGGAGATCATAATGCTACGGAGAACGTTGTGCATCTGCTGCTGGCCCGCAAAAAAGACGGACCCAAAGGCATGAAAGGGGTAAGCCTCTTTGTGGTGCCGAAGCACCTGCCTACGGATGACGGTTTACAGGATAACCACGTGACGACTGCCGGGATTTACGGTAAGATGGGACAGAAGGGGTACGTTGCCGCTCACCTGATGTTTGGCGAGCAGGGCGTAACCAAAGGCTATCTGGTAGGAGAGGAGTTCCGGGGCCTCAACAACATGTTCCAGATGATGAATGAGGCACGGATCGGAACAGGGATCATGGCCGCAGGCTCCGCTTCGGCAGCCTACTACGCCAGCTTACAGTATGCCAAGGAGCGTCCGCAGGGGCGCCATCCCGGAAATAAAGATGTCAATGCACCACAGGTGATTATTGCGGAGCACGCTGATGTTCGCCGGATGCTGCTTTTTCAAAAAGCAGTAGTGGAAGGTAGTGTTAGCCTTTTGCTGCAATGTTCCTTGTACGAGGATATCAGCAAGGCGAGCCCGGACGAGGCAGAGCGCGAACGCAATCACCTGCTGACGGAACTACTCACGCCGATTGCTAAGTCTTTCCCCAGCGAATACGGCAATGAGTCGGTCAGCACTGGCATGCAGGTGCTGGGTGGTGCCGGCTACTGTGATGATTTTCCACTTGAGCAGATCTTCCGTGATATCCGCGTGAATTCTATCTACGAAGGAACAACCACCATTCATGGCCTGGACCTCCTGGGCCGTAAGGTGATTATGAAAGGCGGTAAGGCTGTTCAGTACCTCACGGAAGAGATACAACCAACCATTGTTGCCGCAATGGCGGATGAGGCCACCAAAGCAATGGGAGAGACCCTGGCCGGTAGCCTTGCTTCGGTGCAGCAGGTAATGGGACACCTGCTAGGATTGGCTCAGACCGAAGACCCAAAGGTCTTCCTCGCTGATGCTACCATCTTCCTGGACTACTTTAGCCTGCACGTAATTGGCTGGCTCTGGCTGCGGGAGGCGGTCGCTGCCCAGGGGGCAGCCACTACGGCAGAAGGAACGGATGAAGTGAATTTCTATCGCTCCAAACTGCAGACTGCCCGCTTCTTCTTTACCTACATTTTCCCAAGGGTATCCGCCCACAAACGTACGCTGCTTAGCAGCGACAGGATTACGCTGGAAACCGACGCTGACTTATTAGTGTAAAAATGGAAGGAGGATCTTTCTCCCTATAATTGGGTATTGATTTCACTTTTTTAGCATTTGATCTAACATCAGGTACCCGTACCTGTTAGGAAGGATAGTGTTTATGTTTACCTTCGTGTTAGAAAAGAGAAGTGTATGAGTACCCCAGCAGTAGTGTCCCACAGTTTGTTTACTGATTTTGATATCAGCCTTTGGAAGGCCGGAAAGAACTTCCGGGCTTACGATAAGCTGGGGAGCCACGTCGTGGAAGTAGAAGACGAGAAGGGGACTTACTTCGCAGTATGGGCACCTAGCGCCAGAGGCGTCTCCGTAATCGGAGATTTCAATGGCTGGAATCGTCAGCAGCACAAACTCAATCCGCGCTGGGATAGTAGTGGGATTTGGGAAGGCTTCATTCCAGGAGTCGGTAACGGTACCGTGTATAAGTATGCTATTGATGGACCTAATGGAGAACCACTGGAAAAGGGGGATCCTTTTGCTCGCCTTTGGGAGGTTCCTCCCAAGACGGCATCGGTAGTCTGGGATACCTACTTTGAGTGGGAGGATCAAGACTGGATGGATAGCCGTATCGAGGTTAACGGCATTGATAAGCCTTACTCTGTGTACGAGGTACACCTCGGTTCTTGGAAAAAGAAAGAAGGGGCAACTGAAAGCCTGAGTTACCGGGAACTCGCGGTTGACCTGGTGGAATACGTGAAGGAGATGAATTTCACCCACGTGGAATTCCTGCCGGTCATGGAACACCCTTACTTCCCTAGCTGGGGGTACCAGATTACGGGATACTTTGCTCCTTCCAGCCGGTTTGGTGGTCCGCAGGATTTCATGTACCTCGTTCAGGAGTTACACAAAGCCGGGATTGGCGTGATCCTTGACTGGGTTCCCAGTCACTTCCCCAACGACGCACACGGACTCGCCCAGTTCGATGGCACGCACCTTTATGATCATGCTGACCCACGCAAGGGGTTCCACCCGGACTGGAAGTCTGCCATCTTTAATTACGGCAGAAACGAAGTGCGTTCATTCCTGATCTCTAATGCTTTGTTTTGGCTGGACCGTTACCATATCGATGGTTTGCGGGTAGATGCCGTTGCGTCCATGCTTTATCTGGACTACAGCCGCAAAGAAGGTGAGTGGATCCCCAATCAGTACGGTGGCAACGAAAACCTGGAAGCTATCAGCTTCCTCCGGGAGTTTAACGAAGCCGTTTTCCGGGAGTATCCGGATACCATGACCATTGCTGAGGAGAGTACCTCGTTTACGGGCGTTTCCCGTCCGACCTATGTGGGCGGTCTTGGTTTTGGGCAGAAGTGGATGATGGGGTGGATGCATGATACCCTGGGATACTTTAAAAACGACCCTGTCCACCGTAGCTACCACCACGGAGAACTGACCTTCAGCCTGGTGTATGCCTTCAGTGAGAACTTCATGCTTCCGTTAAGCCACGATGAAGTTGTTCATGGTAAAGGGCCGCTCATTGACCGGATGCCGGGAGACGAATGGCAGCGTTTTGCTAACCTGCGCGCTATGTACGGCTATATGTTTACCCACCCTGGTAGTCAACTGCTGTTCATGGGTGGGGAGTTTGGCCAGACCACCGAGTGGAGCATTGAACGCGGCCTCGACTGGAGCCTCGTGGAATTTGCTCCTCACCAACGCATGAAGACCTTTGTTGCTGACCTCAATGATCTCTAACGGAGCACCACCGCGCTTTACGAGCAGGCCTACAACCCGAAAGGCTTCGAATGGATTGACCTGGGAGATCATCAGAACAGTGTCCTGACTTACATCCGCCGCGGTAATGAAGACAACGATTTTGTGGTGGTGATCAATAACTTCACCCCGGCTGTCCGCCACCATTATCGGATTGGGGTG
>CAZTTF010000188.1:0-9601 GCA_964616365.1 uncultured Lewinella sp.
ACGGCAAGGGAGGATGGCCTGGACATTGCCTTCACCGAACCCATTGCTGCATCCGGCGTCCGCGCCCAAAACTTCACCATTCAGCATTTTACCTACAAATACCACCACGTTTACGGGAGCCCGGCCATCGATGTTGGCGCAAATAAGGTGACTGGCGCCACGCTGTTGCCCGATGGAAAGACGGTGCGGCTCACGCTGGGCGGCATGCGAGCTGGCTACATCTATGAGGTGAAAGTGAAGGGGCTGCGCGCAGTGGACGGCACCCGTTTGCTGCACGACTTTGGCTATTATACCATGAATGCGATTCCGGGGGGCGCGGCCGCTGGTGCCAGGGTAGGAACTGGGGAGCAAAGTGAAGCTGGCGCCAGCGCTAAGCGAGTGACGACCATGCCCGCCGACTGGAACGGTCAGGTAGATGCCGATCTGCAGATCGAGTCGGCCCTCGGTATGCAATTCAAGCAAACCACCCTGCGGGTTAAAGCCGGTCAGCGCGTCCGCCTGACCTTCCGGAACCCTGATGATATGCAGCACAACTTCGTCCTGACCGCCGGCAAGAAAGCTAAAGCCGTTGGCGAAGCCGCCGCCGGCCTCGGCCTCCGCGGCCTCGGGATGGGCTACGTCCCCGACACCGATAATGTACTGGCCCACACCCGGCTCGTTGAGCCGGAAACTGACGACGTGATCTATTTCACCGCCCCTGCGAAGCCAGGGATTTACGAATACGTCTGCACCGTCCCCGGCCACTGGACGGTAATGCGGGGGGCATTGTTGGTGGAGTAGGGGAGCTACTCGGTAAGAACTATTTTCAACCAGACCCTCAAATTACGGCTACCGCTGATAGGGTGCTAACCGTAGCATGATCATTGCCGCCCTTTGGTTCTACCGTTACGTTGAGTGATTCGGTATTGTCGAGGTAAACCAGTGAGCGTAAATCCAGTCGGGCGGCCTCGTGGTCAAAAGTGCCAAGGCTTTGCATTTCTCCTTCAATGTCGGCCCAGAGTTGGTAGGTTTTGTCTGCCGGGATGTCGGGTAAGTCTAGTACACGTAGCAGGCACGCTTTTTCGTTTGGATTCCAGTACACAAGCACCGAGCTGTTTGGTGCATAGTCTGTACCAGTGAGCAATATCGGTTGAGTCTGCGGGGCATTGATGAGTGCGAACTGAAGGTTCGCTTTTTGACAATCGGCCTCCATTTTATCTAGCTCTTCGCTGTAAGCGGCGGTTTGGACCGTCAGGTCATTAATGCGCATTTGTTGCCAAAACCACGTTCCTCCTGCGATCAGCAGGACGCTGGCAGCATAGGCTAGCCAGGAAAAAGACTGGCGTAGCCTGAGGTTAGCTTGCTCAGGTTCAACATCATAATTTTGACGCATGATTTTATCTCTGAGACCAGGTGGTGATGCTACCTGCTCCTCAAACGCTAGCTGCTCCAGAGTCATTTCAAGTTCGTCCAGCGCATTCCTGATTTCGGGCGATGTGCGCCGAAGTTCCAGCACCTTTGCTTGTTCCTGCTTGCTTACTTCTCCCAGCAAATAGCGTTCCAGCAGGTCTGATTCCAATATGCGCCTCAGTTCGTTATTCATGTTTTCTAGTCTGCAATTGCGAAGACGGACACCAGCGCCGCGGTGGTGTCAAAATCGTATAACTTTTTAAGTTCCCGTAAGCCAATCTTAACGCGGGATTTCACTGTGCCAAGGGGAATCTTAAGGTGATCGCTGACTTCTTGTTGGGTATATCCTCGAAGGTACAACAAGCTAATGACCGTCCGGTACTTTTCATCAACCCTTTGCAGCATCCCCTGAACATCAATGGTTTCAGGTGTAGTTCGGCGGGAACCATCTGATAGATATACCAATTTCTCATCAGTTTGGACTTCGGCCTGGCGGCGAAAGCCTTTAGAATTACGACGGTTGATGGCAAGATTGCGGGCAATGTTGATCATCCAGGTGAAAAGCCGGCCACGTTCGGGGTCATAAGTTGCTCCCTTTTCCCAAATTTTCACAAAAGTGTCCTGCAGTACTTCAAAGGCGTCTTCTTCCCTCCCTACGATCCGGAAGATGATGCCGTAAAGGGCATCTCCATAGTGATCATAAATAAGGGGGATACACGCCTGGTCACGAGTCCGCAACTGATCACATATACGTTGATAAGCATGTTTGGAAAGCATGCACCTGTAACTCCAGTTTTATTTTTTGGTTCAAGCGGCACTAACCGGATCGGTATAATGATAGGGTTACTAAGACGGTGAATTTCAAGAAAAATTAAAAAAATGTTCCCTTCAAAAATCCAAAGTGGTTTTTTTTCGGTAGGTATTCATGTAAACCGATTTTATCAAGGGGGTTTTGCCGCTTTGAATAAAACCAAAAAACCAATTTACCATGAAGAAGTTCCTTTTTATCGCCTTTTTGAGCCTCTGTGTATCGGCTCAATCTCTTGTTGCTCAGTGTGGCAATAGCCACCGAAACGTACGTACGGTATCTTATACCCACGACCGTGATATCGTAGACATCGCTGCTGCTGCTGATGACTTCAGTACCCTGGTTGCTGCGGTGAAAGCCGCTGACCTGGTAAGTACGCTGAAGTCCGACGGACCTTTTACCGTATTTGCCCCCACTAACAATGCTTTTGGTAAACTTCCGGAGGGCACCGTAGAGTCACTGCTTAAGCCACAGGCCAAAGAAAAGCTCACTACCATTCTCGCTTACCACGTAATTCCAACAAAAATTTCGGCGGAAATGCTGGTGATGGCCATCGAAGCTACTGGCGGAAATTTCCCAATGAAGACAGTAGCGGGAGAAACCCTTACTGCAACCATTAAAAATGGCAAGCCAGCACTAGTTGACGCTCAGGGTAATACCGCTTTCATTACCAAGACCGACGTCAATGCTTCCAACGGAATAATCCACGTAATTGATACTGTAGTACTGCCGTAAGGCAGGGTATTAAAAGTAGTTAGAGCGCACTTACTGGGAAGGCCCGGTAAGTGCGTTTTGTGAGCAATCAAGTTTTAAGGATTCAAGCCTCCGTATGAACTAGATTTAGCAAATGTACTAAACGAACTTATACGATGATTTGAGGAATGTCATTGAATTAATGCAACAACTTTTAAGGGCTATGGCTGCCCCCTTTCGGCACCCTCAAACGACAATGGACGGGCTATTACACCCTGCTGTGCGGTAAAGAAAAAGTAGGCGGGGAGTTCAGTTTACTAGCGTACTGCTACAACATCAGGAGGAGTGTGTCTATCCATGGTGTTTCAAACTTTATAGAACGCCTCAAGGGGCGTTTATGAATTTTACGCTTAGAGGCATAAGGAAGGATGAGGTTTTTAGCTTATTTTGGTGTCGGCCAAAGAGGCTGGTATGATTACGCAGTCTTGAGACCAAAACTTGGGTTTTGATATCTTACTTATTATACAGACTCCCGTTAGGGCACATATGATAAACAAACTGATAATATTAATAATTTTAATAGCGACTATAGGAAATACTTCCTGTAGGCGTAACGATAAAATCAACAAAGCAGATTTTTCATTAATCCCTTATAATGGAAAAGAAACCCTTATTTTCAAATCGACAGAAAATAAGTTTGACACAATATTCTTAAAAGGATTTGACCAATATTCCGTAGGTTCTAATCCATTAGCATTTTTCCCTGATAAGTATGAAGTTTATCGTGTGAATTGTAAGGTTTCTGACCCAAATTATGACAGATATCTGGACGGTAAAAGTTTAATAGAATTGACTGCTGGAGAAAACGAGACAATTATTTGGTTTAATATTATAATGAAAGAGTCTTGGTTTTATGGAAAAAGGATTTACTCAAAAACCGAATTTGACAGTGTTCCAATTGCCAACTTAAAGATTGAGAATACAACTTACAATGATGTTAAGGTTTTTGAATCAGACGGTTCGTATGAACAAAGAGATAATTATGCGGAACGATTTTATTGGAGTGTCAAAGATGGATTTCTGGGACTTGATAGACGAGATGAAAAATGGAGACTGATAAAAAAATACGTGCCCTAACAGGAACCCTCACACAAACTATGTCACTAATCATCTCCAAGATTAAAGAATTAAGAGGATAGTTTTAGTAAGCAGCGTTTCCGTAGGGGGATAGGGGTTCACCCCTATCGCCAATAAGTGTAATCACTGCCCCTCCGTAGCTGATTGGCCGACCTCAATTGTAGCGATACGGTAGAAGTCCTGATCGTATTTGAGGCTCTGTTTGAAGCCCAGGGGAACCGGCGTGCCGTCCGGTTGGCTGATCGCTACGGCAACCGCGTAGGTGCCTGCCGGGAAGTCGGCCGGGACGTCTAGGCGATAGGTCTGCCAGTTACTCAAGTGGTACTCGCCGATGGTGTTGTTGGACGGTAAATACTGATACACCTTTCGGGCGGGTCCGTCCAGCAGAATGTCCAGTTCGTAGCGGGAGGTGGGGTCGACCGGGCCAACCGTCCGCCATTCCATCGCCAGGGGTAAGGTCTTGCCGGCGGCCACGGTAGTCGGTAGTGTGAGCGCATAGACGTAGTGGCCGATCCCATCCGCCGGGTGGTCATCAACTTGGTCACTCAGATCAATATTCTGATTGGCGGGGCCGCAGCCTTGGATCCCGAAGGGGATCAGGGCACAAAGAAGGAGGATAAATACGAGGGAAGTAAAGGGACGCATCAAAAACAGCTTTTCATTATAACCGTTTTACTGGCTACGGGTGTGCGGTCCGGAGACAAACAATTGCTGCTACTTCCCTCAATTAGGTATATGCTATCGTGGCTGTAACCGATGGAGCCGGACTCACTTTTCCACGAAAGCCCTGATCACCTGCTTCCCAACCTGATTTCCTACCACTAATCCCACCTCATTATCCGTACGAAAGTGGACTCCTCCTTCAAAGCGCGATTCGGAGCACTCTTTTGCCTGCTCGTGAAAGAAGGCTTCGTCCTGAGGAAAGAGGAAAGACAGGGCGGTGGCGAGTGAACCCGCTACGGTGGTGTGGCCGGCAGGATATCCGGGGAAGTTAGGGGTTTGTACCAAGATCGGTTTAAAAGTGGGATCATACTGAAAGGGGCGAATCCCCCAGTAGTGGTATTTGCCGTCCCAGGCGGCAATCATGCCGTCGAAGCGGGCGGTGTGAAACACCGCCGTGGCAAAGGCCGCCTCAAAAGGCCCGAGATCGTACTCCAGGATCTTCCTTTCCAGCAGGTCATCCCAAACGGGAGCACTTTTCCATTTCCAGGCAATTTCACTGGTTTTGTGGGTGGCGTTGAACCGGCGGAGTTCTTCCATGTCTGCCGTCCAGTCAGTAGGGGGCGGACCTGGCCGGAATTGATCGGCGCTCACCAAGGTGAGCGGTTTCCACTGCCGTTTCATCGGGTCCCATTTGCTGGGCGTGCCCGACCAGAGGCTGTCCGCGCTGGGCACTTCTCCCTCCCAAATGCGGTCTGTGCGATCCGTTTTGGCGTAGTCGATGTACTGGTTGGCGATCTCTTCGCCAATAAGAAGGCCACCTTGCACATCGGACGGCAGTTGTAGCCCCGTCTGGAGGCGGGCTACCTTAAACTGCGTCAGGAGGCTATCCAGATAGGGTTGGCGGTCGGGGAAGTAATGGCCAATCACGCGGTGGGCGGCTCCTGCTGCGGCGCTCCATTCACACAGGAAGGAGGAGTAAGCCCTCTCACGACCTAATTGCTGGACATCGGAATTTTGCCGGAAGGGGGCAGCTACTTGATGTTGTTGCTTGATTTGCTGCACTGCCGCCAGCGCGTCGTACATCGCAAGGTGAAGCATCGCTACCCGGCCCCCGTTCTTATGCCCTTTATGCGCGCGGCCGACCTCCATCATGATTTGATGCCAACGATACGCGGGGTAGGAGGCATTCCAGTAATTGATGATCCATTTATCCTCGCCACTTATTGCTTCCTGGAGCTTTATTACCTCGGCAATTTCCTGCTTGGTTGCTGCTTCATCCAGGGGAATTGGCGTGGCTTCCGACTGGAATTTGAAAGCCGTAAAGTCCGTCATCTGTACCTGCGCGGAAAGCGAGGTTACGGACAGGAGCAATAGAACAAGGGGATACATCCCGAGCCATTTGTGGTTAAGCGGTCTTGAGGAGGTCTTCATTGTGCGTTGGTGTTAAGTCTGGGTAGGCAAAGTTAAACAGGACATTAAAATTTGTGCGGACCAATATTCCGTCTGTTCTGGGGGGAGACAATCGGTGCCGGGGCGGGCTGTCTGGTAAAGGGGGAGCATGTTAAACGGGGGCGCGGCCGCGGGTGCCGTGGCCGGAACCGAGGAACAAAGTGAAGCTGGCGCCAGCGCTAAGCGGGTGGCTGCCATGCCCGCCGCCTGGAATGGCTAGGCAGGTGCGGGGAGTCCTGCTGGTCGATGAGTGCCTTGAGCACATGTTGAGCTTAACAGTAATGTTCCGAATATATGCGCAATGCAAAATGTGCGTATATTGACAACAATGCATGTTTATTGGGCTGAAGGTATTGGTATTACTAGGGCTTAGGTAGACAAGTAGTGTGGTTAGCGGCAATAAATTCAAAAAAAGCATACAAAGCCATGAAATTCTTAACTACTTCAAGCTAGATTAACAATAGTATAAGAGAATAATCACTAGGACTTGCCAAGCTTTATCAATAGGAACTTTTATGGTCATTTACGACGTTTTGTAAGTGTAAAATAAGTGATGAATGAGACAAGAAGATGTAAGGAAGGCTTATGAGATTTTCATTGATTCATTTGCATTAGATCTTAAGGTAGATACAAAAGAGTACGATCAAAAATACTATGTAGCCCCTGCTTCAGACCCCAAAGTCTGTAGGTTTTGTAATAATTCAGGAAAAACAAGTTTTAAGACAGATGCTCATGTTATTCCGCGATTACTTGGGTCACGGTATCTCCTGAGCCACTTTGAGTGTGATGAGTGTAACCAGTATTTTAAACGATGTGAAAGTGATTTAGCAAACTTCATCCGCCCTATTCGATCTATAAATGGGATTACTGGAAAATCGAAAACCCCAAAATATAAGGATGATAATATCACCATTTTTCAGGATGAAGAGAATACCATAAGATTTGCTTCACCAGAAGTTATTGCTCAATTAGATGCTGGCGCAAGGCAACTAGAACTAGAATTGAGAAGAGGTAATCATATTCCCATAAATGTGTACAGGGCTCTCCTGAAGATCGCACTTAGCTTTGTTAAAGAGGATGAAGTAAATAAGTTTGAAAGAGCTTTTGATTTCTTAATGGAAAGAGATGAAGATCTGCTCGAGAATCACAAGAGTTCTCTCAAGATAGTACGAATCTTCGTTCCTGGTCCACCCATTCCGGAATTCCCTGTCGTCGAAATGTGGAAAAGGAAGAATATGGAAAAAGAGATTCATGACAGAGTTATGGTCTTGCATATCAGAAATATGAAGTTTCAATTACCAATACCCTTCAATGGTAATGATAACCATCTGAAAGGAAAGTCTGTTGATTTTCCGGTATATCCAGTATTTCTGCCCAAGGAATTCATTGAACGTTTTGGTAGTCATCAATATGAAGTGATAGATTTGTCAGATAGGACACCTCAAAAGGGGATGAAAGAAACGATTGGTCTTAATGTGAGAGATTTAAAAAAGAACAGCCGCTAACTTTGCTAGTGCGACAATGCTTCGTTCCTCAGCACTGCGCCCTAGCCGGAGGTTTACGTAATGCGTGTATGATTGTGTTGTGCGCCATTAGAAAAAAAGAAAATGAAGCGACAAGAAGCAATTAAAAAGATTTCAAAATTAAAAATCTCTAACTTGAATAGAGATGAAAGGGTAGGATATTTAATTGGGTGGTGGAATATCGACAAAGAAGATAAAGAGTTTAATTCGCTTCCAGATTCGTTAAAAAATGAAATGATAAAAAATGATGAGTATAAAAACCCAGAATATGAAAAATATGACTCGCTAATTTTAAAAGCATTAATTCACGAATACAAAGGAGTCAGGAATGAATACATTGAAAGAGAGTATAATCAAATAACAAATGATAAAGTAGAGGTTAAAGGACAAGTTGAAAATTTCGAAAAATGCCCTTGTTGTGATTACAAAACACTTGAAGAAAGAAGAACTTGGGATATTTGTGAGGTATGCTATTGGGAAGATGATGGAATTGAAGATTTAGATGTAAATAGTGGACCAAATCGAATGACACTTAGAAAGGGAAAAGAAAATTTCAAAAATTTTGGTGCTTGTAAAAAAGAATTAATTCAATATACAGAAAAAGAACCAGATTTAAAATACGAAAAATAAAAAATAAAAATGGTGTGGAACAATGTATATACGTTCATTCCTCCCAAAAGATCGGGGCGACGCATATGCAAAGAGTTGGCAGCAACTAAGGAAAAAGAAATACCAATGAAGGAAAATAAAATACTTGACTCCGATTTAGAATCAATTAAAGGAGAGCCTTTGAATTTGGCTGTTCTTGCGATTTCATTAATTGGTATGGGAGGATTGATTGGAGCAACAACAAATCTGATAAATGGAAATGTAAGTGAGGAATATTTTCGGAAAATAATGGGTTGGAAATTTGAAGGAATTTGGAAAGCTGCTATCCTGCAAGGAATTGTTGAAGGGCTAATTTACGGGCTAATATTTAGTTTCGTTTTTACAATAGGTTTTGCGACAATAACCAAGATGAAGGCAGATTGTAATTTTGCAAAGAAACAATTAAAGAAAATAGTTTTCTTGATTTACGGATGTTGGATAATTGGCGGAGTAATCGCCATAATTTTAGCATTTGTATTTCCAGAAGAATATGACCGAATGATTTATGGAGTGCCATGCGGAACGATACCAAGAATTGGATATTCTTGGGTTGGAGGTTCAATTTGGGGAGGGATGATAGGCGGAATAATTTCAGCAATTTATGGATTGGTAATTACAAAAATAGAATGGAAAATAATTTAAAGTAGATAAATCATGGGGTATAAAGTTGTTTGTTTAAATTGTTGTCGAGTTGAGAATTTAGGAGCTGATTTGACCAACCTGAAAATTGGATATTGCCCGATATGATCAAATGAAATAATTTTCGCTAATCATAAATTTAGACCACCAAAGAAAACAGAGAAGAAAAAATGGAAAGTGGTGTGTACGCTTCCCATTTCAACCTACCGCTGAATATTAGAAATACTTGCTCACATGACCTTTCTTCCCATCCTCGTCGGGATCGTTGCGCTGATTTTACTGGTAACGGTCGTCAAACTGGACACCTTCATTTCTTTTGTGCTGGTCTGTTTAATGGTAGGGATCATGGGGGGACTAAGTCTGCCCGATGCCGTGGGGGCCATTCAAACCGGAATTGGTAATACGCTGGGCTTCCTGGTCATTATCCTTGGGTTTGGGGCAATGCTCGGCAAGTTGGTGGCGGAGAGTGGAGCGGCTACTGCCATTACTAATAACCTCGTGGGGCTCTTCGGGAAGGGGAATATCCAGATCGCCCTGATCCTGACTGGCTTCATTGTGGGCATCCCCCTCTTCTATACGGTGGGTTTTGTGATCCTGGTGCCGCTGGTGATCACCATCGCCGTACAAACCAAGCTGCCGCTCTTGTATCTGG
>CAZTTF010000189.1:0-4367 GCA_964616365.1 uncultured Lewinella sp.
CGCCAGTGTGGTACCAAGTACCAACCAGGTGAAAACGTATACATGTGTCGCGATTACACGCTCAATGCTAAAGTTGACGGTAGCGTTTCTTTCCGTAAGAGCCACCGTAACCGGATGTACGTATCCATCGTTCCAGCAGGCGCTGCAGCACCTGCTGCTCCCGCTAAGAAGGCCGCTCCCGCAAAGAAAGCTGCCCCAGCCCCAGCTCCGGTAGAAAACACCGAAGTACAAGCTGCTGCTGCCGTTCCTGCTGAAAAGCCAACTAAGAAGACTCGTACTCCTAAGATCGTTCTTCCTTCAGGCAAGAAAGTTAAGCAGGACGACCTCAAGCTTGTTGAAGGCATCGGTCCTAAGATCGAAGGACTACTTAATGACATCGGCATCACCACTTGGCGTGAACTCGCTGACGCTCCAACCGAAAAGGTACAGGAGATGCTGGATGCTGCAGGTCCTCGTTACCGCATTCACAACCCATCTACCTGGTCTAAGCAAGCTGGTCTTGCCGCCGACGAGAAGTGGGAAGAACTGGAGAAACTCCAGGACGACCTGGACGGTGGCGTAGAGAAGTAATCTCTCCTCCCCTCTCAAAACTTAAGGCCCGATTCTGATGCATCAGAATCGGGCCTTTTTTATATCGTCCCCTTGGTGTAATACAACTAGGATAATCAATTCTCTAACACCTAAGCAAGTCAGGAAGGATTAGTACCTCCACTCATCAATTAGCGCCTGAAAAATTTTCATGGTGTTTTCAGCATCGACCAGTGCTTCATGCTGGGTTCCTTCCCAGGTGAAGCCTTCGTGCTTAACGGCGGCCTTCAGGCCGCGCTTTTTGGGCAGTTTTCGAATTTGCTGGTACTGATCCCGCAGATCAATGTGTTCATCCAGCCAAAAGTCATCCATCCGGTGAAGATCACAATCGGCCTGCAGCTGCACACGATCAAAATCACCCCAGCTGGCAAGTAAATACTCTTCGTCGTCGACACCAATCCAGTCCTTGAAATCCTGAACAACCCGTCGAAAATTACGTGCCTTATTGAGGCTGGCCTGCTCAATACCGGTCAGGTTCTGACAAAAATGACTCAGGCGGGGATGGAGGATGGGCTTTATTAGTTTACTAAAGCTGCCCAAAAAATTACCATAAGCATCAAGTGCACAAGCACCAATTTCTATAGTCTCTTGCACCATACCGGGTGGTCGTCCCGCCCAGCAGGTGGCTTCAATGTCGTAAACGATGAACTTCACAATAGGGTAATGTCTTGCCGGGGGGCTAAGGTTGAGTAAAAACAAAAATAAACGCGTATTTGCGCACTCAAGCAAGCGGACCTCCCACACAATGTTTGCGGTACCCCAACCGCTACTTTCTTCTACCCAGGTAATGGACTACAATCGCGGCATCCTACTTTTAACTTCAGCGTGGTAGGCTTTACCCAATTTCACGGAATAAGCTCCCAGGCTAATGGAGGCCTCAGCAAAACTTATGGCACTAACCTGATCAAAATTAACCAGAACACCTCTACTGACCCGGATAAAACTTGGCACGTTTAACTCTTCCACAATAGCGGCTAATGAACGTTTTACCGCAAACTTCTTTTCCGCCGTCTGAATATAAGCATAGTTACCATCCGCCTGGATGAAGTAGATATCAGTTAGGGAAATTTTAGTGTAAGTAGTACCCTCGCGAAGGAACAAGTGGTCAGCTGGCGAGTTAAACATATTCATAGTGTAATGATCAATTAACCAGGATGGCCTGGTTAAACTGGTTAATGCGTGTTGTCTTAGGGGCTATTTATGCCGTGTCAACTTCTAGACGTAGATGTTACCTTCTGGTCACCTAATCTGCCCCACAAAATGAACCGACTTGATCAATCAGTCATTACTTTTACCTCAACCAGTCTAAACCTCATGCAAAACTTCCCGATTTATCAGATTGATGCTTTTACTAAAAAGCGTTTCGCAGGCAATCCTGCAGCGGTTGTTCCGGTACCAGAATTCCCTGCCGATGAGGTAATGCAAAATATTGCGGCTGAGAATAACCTCTCTGAAACTGCCTTCGTAGTAATCAAGGGGCGGGGCAAATTTGCAATTCGGTGGTTCACCCCAAATCAGGAAGTACGGCTTTGTGGTCATGCTACCCTTGCTGCTGCACACGTGCTATATACCTCCAGTGAGCGCACGCTAAAGAAGATGCGCTTCAAGACCCAAAAGGCAGGAACAATCATCGTAACGCCCAATGCCGGTAATAGCTATAGCATGAGTTTCGAGCGGGACAAACCCCGGAAGATTCGTAGCCCCAAAGGGCTACGGGGTATTTTAGGTGGCATCAAGCCTCAGGAGGTACTAAAGGGTAAGGATGATTTACTGGTAGTATTGAAGAGCCGTAAGGAGGTCGAGAAGCTGCAGCCCAACTTCCCTATGCTGGCGGCCTTAAAAAAATACCGGGGTATGATTATTACTGCTCAGGACACTGAATACGATTTTGTCTCCCGTGGCTTCTTTCCTGCCTACGGGATTGATGAGGACCCCGTAACTGGCTCAGCACACACTTTATTAACGCCTTACTGGGCCGACAAGCTCAACAAGCGCAAGCTACGGGCTAAGCAAGTATCCCAGCGGGGAGGAGAACTGATCTGTGAACTGAAGCGTAACAAAGTCCAGCTTACGGGCAACGCCGTCACTTACCTTACCGGACAGATTATGGTATAAACCAAAAAAGGTCTTAGTTACAGCATAGTGCCAACGCGTTATGTCATAATTATCAATCAAACGTGAACCCTGGGGTAGCTATCACTGTAAATAGCTAACAATCAACACGGTAGCACCATCGACCAACAGACGTTTTTTCAGGCCACTCTCCTTGGAAAAACTCAGCCAAACGGTCCAAACTTCACATTAATCAACACTAAGGTTGACCAGTTTCAATCCCTTCTCCTTCTCGAGCTGCTTGGCCAGGGATTGGATTTGGGAAAAGTCTTTCGCCGTGACGAACTCGCTGGCATACTCTCCATCCTGGAAAATGGCCACGTACTTGGTTGCGTTACCTGACCGGAACCGGTCAAAATCAATAAGCTGCACCAAGCTCTTTTTTCGCTCGCTGAGCTCACTATCAAAAGTGGGCATATCGTCGGCGAAAAAAAGGAAGTTATAGCGATCGATTGGGGAGAAGTGATACAGCACAACGAAGGCTGGCTCTCCATCTGGTATGTCCAGCACGTGTACCCGCTTAATTTTGAAGCGGTCTTTCGCCATTGCTCTGGTCCGTTTTACGATCGTCTCCTCGCTATCCAGCAGCCACACCTTATGGATGGTTGGATTGGCCTCCTTAACCCAAACGCCATAAAAATCAGTATCGCTCTCATTAAGGACCACGCCGGCAACATCGATCATGGTGTACCCACGTTTGACCATTGCCCGCTTTAGCTTGATGAAGCCAGCCCAACTGTTGGCACGCCCCACAGAATCCGGCAAGGGGCTCTGGGTATACATCCCTACATACTGGCGTTTACTCCCCCCTTGTTTGTAGGTCTCCAGATCAGTTAGCCGAAAACCAGCCTCATTCTGGGCGCGGTGGGTTTCCAGGAAAGCTTCCCAGCCAGCACTTTCAACTTGCTTGACCACTGCATCAGAGGGTTGAAAAATGGCCGAAAACTTCTGAGCCGATAAAGACAGCGACAGAGATACAGCAAGTACAAACGCAAAAAGAGAACGTATCATAGTGTTAGGTAATTCAGGGAGATAATGATTCCCGCTGACCGTTTATTGTGAACAGACCGTAGCAGCAATGCCTTAACTGAAAGCAAAACCACTAAACTGGAGCATTGCTCCTGTATACATCACGGCACCCGCGTCCGCGCCCACAAGTTGCCAATACCCCGGTCCACAACAAAACTTAATTAGAGAAAACCAATGGTTTTCTTACCCGCGGGCTTCTCGTTGTAAACAGCCGCCATGCGTAAGGCCGTAGCGGCAGCTTCAACTCCCTTATTGCCATACTTACCACCGGCCCTATCAACCGCTTGTTCGTGCGTATTAGGGGTCAGTAAACCAAAAATAAAGGGCTTGCCCGTAGCAATACTGAGATTAACCAGACCCTGTGCCACAGCATTATTGATGTATTCATCATGCTGGGTCTCCCCCTTGATCACGCACCCCAGACAAATAACCGCGTGCAGTTTTTCCCGCCCCGCCAAAATCCGGCCACCCGCAGGCAACTCAAAAGCTCCCGGAACCTGTAACACGTGGATATTCTCCTCCTTCGCCCCGTGCTTAAGTAAGGTATCGAGACACCCTGCGTAAAGGGTGTGGGTAATATCCTTATTCCAGTCTGCCACTACAATCCCGAAAGAAAGCTCGCCTGCATCAGGCAGGTT
>CAZTTF010000190.1:0-8062 GCA_964616365.1 uncultured Lewinella sp.
GTACGCGGGAGATTGTCTACACCGCGTCCGTTTCCGGTATTCCGGCCAACTGGATGGTGGGCAGCCTGGAAGCGGCCGGTATCACTAAAGAGATGTGGGACCAAAAAGGGAAAGCAGATTTTGGCGCCGAACACGAAGCTAAAGCCTGGAAGAACCTTTGGAGTGCTGGCCATGGAGTGGCCACAATCCATGACAACCCGCCGGCTGCAACGCTCATTGCTACCCTGAAAGCAGATATGGTGGCGGCTATGCAGGAACAGGCTGCACGTGCGCAGCAGTATAGCTAAACGCCCCCCTTTGCTCAATGCCCCACCTGATGGACCCGGGATTGGACCTCTGGTATGACTGATTATCTCCGGCCCTGCCGCTGGCAGCCGGACCTTTAAGAACATAATACATTCTACATGTACGTGCCCAACCTTTTTCAAGACAAAGTTGCCCTCGTAACCGGAGGGCGCTCCGGTATCGGCTACGGCATTGCCGAACACCTGTTAAAACTGGGGGCCAAAGTGGTCATCTGCTCCCGCAAAGCGGAACCACTAGCTGCCGCTGCCGCTAAGCTTTCTGAACTTGGGACCTGCATCCACCAACCCTGTGATATTCGTAAGAGTGAAGAACTCGAAGCCCTTGCTGATACTATCGAGCAGAACTTTGGCAGGCTGGACCTACTGGTAAACAACGCTGGAGGACAATTCCCCAGCCTGGCCCGGTACATTAATGATAAAGGCTGGAATGCGGTCATTAATAATAACGTCAATGGTACTTTCTACGCTACCCGGGTGATGGCCAATCGTTTCTTCATCCCGCAAAAGGAAGGAAACATCGTCAACATCATTGTTAATCATTACCGGGGATTTCCCGGCATGGCGCACACCGGCGCGGCACGCGCCGCGGTGGAGAACCTGACCAAATCACTCGCGCAGGAGTGGGCAACCTATAACATACGGCTCAACTGTGTTGCGCCAGGGACGATCATCTCCTCCGGGCTAGACACCTACGCCGAACCAGTAAAAGCGCTCCTTGACGAAATGGAGAAGGATAACCTCATGCGCCGCCACGGAACTATTGAGGATGTTTCTAACGCAGTGCTGTTCTTCGCCAGCCCGCTATCATCCTATACCAGCGGAACGACCATATATGTAGATGGTATGGACCACTTGCACTCCAACCGAATGCGGATGGTAGATATGTTCAGGTAGCAGGGGAGGTGATGGACGGAGTTGTTGAAGGGTTGCAATTGTTGCAGTTGTTGTAGAGTTGTAATTGTTGTAGGTGTTGCAATTGTTGCTCCCCGACCACTAACCCCTAGCACCCTAGCTCCTAACTCCTAACTCCCTAGCCCCTAGCCCCTAGCCCCTAGCTCCCTAGCTCCTAGTTCCTAGCTCCCTAGCTCCCAACTCCTACAAAACTCCCCACCATGATCTATTCCGTACAGCATCACATCGCTACCCTCACCTTTGCCCATCCGGAAAAGGCTAATTCGCTCGATGAGGCAGCCTGGGAGGCAATGAAGGCCGCTTTTGAGCGTGCTGATGCCGACCCTGAGGTCAATGTAGTGATTTTGACCGGCGAGGGCAAGCACTTTTGTGCGGGTATGGACTTAAGTGTACTGGGTAGCCTCCAGCAAAGAAGGGCGGCAACTGCCGAAGAAACGGAGGCGCAACTGGTACAATTTATTGAGAAAATACAGGATTGCATTACGGCCATTGAGCGGTGCAGAAAGCCAGTTATTGCTGCAATCCACGGGGGATGCATTGGCGGAGGAGTTGATATCATTTCAGCTTGTGATATCCGCTACTGTACTGAGGGGGCCTATTTTACCATCAAGGAGATTGACTTCGGCATTGTTGCCGATATCGGGACTTTACAACGACTACCTTTTATTCTACAGCCGGGGATGGTAGCGGAGCTGGCTTTTACCGGTAGGAAGGTGTTCGGCCCAGAAGCCCAGGCCATCGGCCTGGTGAATGGTTTGTATCCCGATCGCTCAGCTCTGATGGAAGGGGTAGGGGAACTGGCCGCCCAAATTGCCGCTAAGCCTATTGTGGTGGTGCGTGGCATCAAGGAAAATCTGCTCTACGGAAGAGAGCACATTACCGAGGAAAGCCTGCGCTTTGTCGCTCGTTACAGCGCAAACCTGATGTTACAGCAGATGGGATTGAAATAGGGTGAGCTGCAGCAGACCACCGTTAGCAAGTAATCATTGAACTAGGGTAGAATCACCTGGAGCAAGTGTGTGCCTGCCCGGAACCTGGTTCGCAGGCTAGTGAGTATATTTTTGGGAAACTCCATGGCAATCCTCTGAATGAGCTAATTGCGCTAACGGATGGTAGCAGCAGTGTGACTACAATAGGTGCCTGAGTAATCTTCTATACAATTCAACATTTTCTTAAAACAATCCAACATAAAATTTGAATATATTTAGGGGAAAAGTTGTTTTTCGTTGGTAAAATGTTTTAATTTGCTCTTGTTACCAACTGATACCACATATGATTACACAAGATCGCCGTGAACTAAACGATCGCTTCAAAGAGGTTTTCCGGATCCTGGAAGAGCGAGGTGAAATCATCAAGAACGACCGTAACGGTCGTGGCCTTGGTGATTTTGCAAAACGCATTCTGAACAACCGTTCCTACGGGCACATCGTACGTGCCTTCCTTAACGATGATGACAAGCGTTGCATCAACTACGAGCAGGCGCGTCGCGTCTGCTTCGAATATGACGTTAACCATGCCTACTTGCTAGAGGGAGAAGGGACACCTTTTGGACGGGAACTTCCCGAACCAATCGAAGTAACCGGTTCTGATGTACCGCTCAATATCCTCTACACCTCAACGGAAGCCTTCGCAGGCGCTACCATCCCTACGGGTACAGATTCCTACGGAGAAGAGACCAACTTCTTCCGCTTGCCCGGTATTTCAGGTCCAGGCTATGTTGCCTTCCCCATCAACGGTAATTCTATGGAGCCCGTAATCAACCAGGGGGATATTGTTATCTGTAAGGAGATTGACGGTTTAAACCAGCTAAGGGAGAACCGGATCTATGCAGTACGCAGCAAGGGTACCATCTGGATCAAGTATGTCAAGAAGATTGAAGACACAAAGGGTAGGGTTACTTCCCTGAAATTGATCTCGGCTAATTACCTCGAGCATGACCCATGGATTGAGGAAGTAGATATGACTACCCGTCTCTACGAAGTAGTTCGTCGCGTAAGCGAAATGTAAACAACCTCACCGGTTGTTGTAAACGAGGATGTTCGTCAGGCCTAGCTTTTTAGTTATCTCCTGACGGACATTCTTGCTTTACGGTCTTTCTGTTTAATAAGTCAACAGGTTAACTGATCCCTTTGTGACCCTTTAGAGGGGAGTCAAATTGACGTATACGCCCAGAGTAATACCTTTCTTTAGCTGCTTGTTCAATTTTAGCGAGGGAGCTTTAGTGACTAGAAGCATAACGATAAATCGCTCGGCCTTCACCGTGTAGCTATGATCTTCCCCCTGAGCGTATTTGCTTTGAAATACTGCACCTGCCTCCTACTTACCTGCCACTTCTGCTCATTAGTAGGTTAGCGGAAACGTAAGACTAGTATGTAGCCATCTATGCGGTAGTAAATGGGCCACTCGTTAAAGCAGGGTAATCGAATCATCAACTTTAAAACGTTCAAACCAGATAGAAAAAGCCGGATTGCATTCAGTTGTTTCCGACATGATCTGCTGTTTTTTGTTTTGCCTCCCGGCTTGACCAAACTGGTCAATGCCGGGAGCTTCATTTCAGGGTCAATTGTTTCAGCTGAAGGCTGTCGCTCCGTCTGAGAAAGAACATCCAACGCACAAGCTGCCCAATGCTCTAATCTTACCCCAGTACCTGGAGTTTTCTCCGGTTTGACAAATGGAGCACAAGGATTCCCGGTTCTAAAGTAGCGACAAGGAATGCCGCGTTGCCTCCATAACAACATAGAGGAAGTAATTCCGCCGGGGAATTCCAAAGGAATTCTGACGTCTTCAGGCGGTCATTGTAGGGACAGGAGACACCCTATCTCTAAGCCTACTATTTTAAGGGCTGGGATTATTTACTTGAAGTAATACCCTCGTAGACATGCTTCCACATGGCGTCACCGTACTTCCCGGTATAAGGAGATCGCTGGGTCATTAAAATGGCGACCATATCCTTCTCTGGGGCAACAAAAAAGAATGTACTGTAGGCACCGGACCAAAAGAACTGTCCTTTGGACCCGATACCATTTTCTGGCGTTTCTGTCAGTAGCCCGAAGCCTAGTCCGAAGCCCTGTCCCGTCGTGTAAGGAATGTCACCCAACTGATTGGAAGTCATTAATGCCAGGGTACTTTCTTTCAGGAACTGCTTGCCATCGTAGGTACCTTTATTTAGTAGCATCTTGCAGAACTTCAGGTAGTCTGGAGCAGTAGATACGAGGCCGTGACTTCCGCCGAATACCTTATTGTCGGTTGCTCCCATTTGATAGAGGTCCCGGACAAGTTTGCCTTCTTCAACCTTGTACAACTTAGCCATGCGGGCTGCTTTTTCCGCTGGTAGATTGTAACCGGTATTAGTCATGCCCAGCGGCTCGAAGAGCCGCTTATTAAGGAACTCCGCGGCAGTCATACCGGAGTATTTCTCTACCAAAAGCGCCAGGATATCGGGGGAAGCGCTGTAAAACCAGCGCGTTCCCGGCTGTGCTACCAGTGGCATTGAGGTTAAGGTCTTTACCCTGCTGGCAATGTTCTCTTGCGGCATATAGTACATCGCCATCGCGAAATCATTGTCCAGTTTAGAACCACTAAGGCCGTGAGAGAACCCTGCGGTATGTGACATTGCCTGGCGAATGGTAACGGTGCTTTCTGCCGGGACGGTTTCTCCATCCTTTCCAGCTTCAACATCCTTGGCAACATGTAAGTCGTCAAAGCCCTCCAGGTGTTTGCCGACTGGGTCATCTAGTTTGAAGTGCCCTTCTTCCCAAAGCATCATGGCAGCGATGGTGATGATGGGTTTGGTCATGGACATGATGTGGAATACCTGGTCCTTAGCCATTGGTACTTCCTCTTCTTTATCAGCGAAGCCGTAGGTTTCGTCATGGATGATGGCACCATTCTGAAAGACAAGGCTGACCGCACCGGCAATTTCGCCATTCTCTATTTCCTGTTTTAGAAAGGAGTCGTAGGGGGAGAAGTCGTAATTTTTTTGGGCGGATAGTACACCGGATCCAATTAACATAAAAAGGAGCAAGCTAAAGGAGAGTCGCATGATCGAAGTAGGTTGTGGTTAGGAAATGACAGTATTCTCTGGCGGGAATTCCGCCTACTGCGTTGTGGCCGTGAATGGACAAGAGAAAAACTGTGTACGCAGAGCACAGCACTCCAGAGGTGCCTAAGATAGTGGTTTAATCACTCGTTTAGGTATTAGACCAAAGGCCTGCTGCCGTCCTACAGCCTGGTCCAGGGTTAAAGGACAGTAACCTTGACTGTAACATTGGAGGTTACAGATGGCCAAGTTTATACTTAGGTGGACCTCCAGTTACTTGCTGGGCGGAGCACTGGGGCGAACCTCAACTTTACTTGGTAATGTTCTGGCGGGCATGCTGAGTAAGTCGACGACAATCTGACCGATATCCTCCGGTTGAATTTTCCAGGCATCAGCAGGAGAGGGGGTGTGGCCGTTGAAGAAAGTAGCGACACTACCGGGCATGATGGTAGAGACTTTAACGCCTGCCTGACGCACGTCGAGCATCACCGCCTGGGTGAAACCGACGAGTCCGAACTTAGAAGCATTATAAGCTGAGCCTTTAGCGAAGAAATTCGTGCCAGCGAGGCTTGCGATGGTGAAGAGGTAGCCGTCATTTCGAATCAACTCATCGAGTCCGGCCTTGACGGAGTTGAAAACGCCGGTCAGGTTAATATCAATAGTTTCCTGCCATTGCTCTTTGGTCAACTCCTGAATGGGAGCAAAGTGTCCTACGCCAGCGTTGGCGATAACAACGTTGACCCCGCCAAATGCGTCTTTGCCTGCTTTAATCGCTGCCTCCTGGCTAGCGAGGTCGCGGACATCTGCGGCAACGCCAACAACTTTACCCGGATGGCCTGCCTGGTTAAGGGCCGCTGCAGCAGCAACGGCAGCCTCCTGGCTGCGGCTGGTGATAACGGCATTGCCTCCGGCAATGATGATTGCTTCAGCAACGGCGTAGCCGATGCCTTTGGTGCCTCCGGTGACGTAGGCATTAATGTGCGTAAGATCTTTCATGCCGGGCTAACGCCCAGAAGACCGTTGAGGTTCTCGGCAGGGCAGCAGGTAGACTTGCTGTTCCCCTAACCTGGCACCCGCGTCCGCGCCCAATGGTCATTTCTGGCCTTGAAAACATAGCGTTTACACTGATCACCTGTTCTCACTATTGTACGACTGAGTTTTGCGAAATTTCCGGTGGGCAAGTCAGAAAAGCGTAAGAAAAAGTACGCATTCAGCCTCAGGAAGGTATTTGGGCTGCACATAGATTTAAAAAGGCTTAGGTTAACTAGTATAATAACTATAGACGGTGTACCTTTGCGGCTCAATTGGGGAAGCCCCGAAATCACTTTCGTATGAAATTGACCTTGCGCTCACTGTTTTTGTTGTTTTTCAGCCTGAGTCTTACGGTGTTGACCGCTCAGCATGATGGCCATGACCACGGCGATGACACGCACGAGCACAGTACTGAATCCGGCGATGGCCACGGCCACAGCGCTGACGGCCACGAGAGTTGTGCCCACGACGATTCTTACGACCCTGCAGGTGTTATCCTGCATCACATCGCTGATGCGAATTACTTCGAAGTATATCACGGCGTTCACCTTCCGCTTCCGCTAATCCTTTATGCACCCGGACACGGCTTTACTTTCGGTCTGAGCAGCATGCTGGAGGAGGACCACCACCTCAAAGCAGTGGATGGTTACGTGATGAATCACGGCCGGGTTAACCGCTTGGCTGATGCCGCTGGTGCATCTATGCTCTCCGGTAAGTATGACGTGGAATGTATCGTGCACAAAGTAGTGCCTAACGAATCCGGTAAAGAGGTAGATGTATACTATGCCAAGATCGAAGGCAAGGAATACCTGCTTAACGGCGCCTCTGTTGGCGATGGTGGCCTGCTTGGAGGTGGAATCACTAACTTCTACGATTTCAGTATTACCAAGAATGTCTTTACGATGCTGTTGGCTGCTTTCCTGCTGATCCTTCTCTGGACAGCAGTAGCTCGTGGCTACAAGAAAAACGAAGGCAAAGCACCAAGTGGTATCCAGTCATTGATGGAGCCTTTCTTCGTATTCCTGCGCGATGAGATCACTATCCCGATGATCGGAGAGAAGCATTACGAGAAGTTCCAGCCGTTCATCATGACGGTATTCTTCTTTATCCTTTTCTGTAACCTCTTCGGTCTTATTCCCTTCATTCCGGGAAGTGCGAACGTCACGGGTAATATCGCGGTGACGATGGCACTGGCCGTTATTGCAGCGGTTGTTGCGTACGTTCACGGTAACAGCCACTTCTGGGGACACGTGCTATGGATGCCTGGTGTGCCAGGGTTCGTAAAGCCACTACTTACCGTAGTAGAAGTACTCGGATTGGTGATCAAGCCTTTCTCGCTAATGGTACGTCTGTTCGCAAACATTACTGCGGGACACATTATCATCCTGTCGCTGATCAGCCTGATTTTCATCTTTGGTAACAACGGTGAAAGTGTGATGGGCGCTACTGCAGGAGGTGTTGTAGGGGTAGCATTTACCCTTTTCATGAACTGTATCGAATTGCTGGTAGCATTTGTCCAGCCGTTCATCTTTGCTATCCTCGCCGCCAGCTACATCGGTGCTGCGGTGGAAGCGCATGAGCATGGCCATGATGATGATCATGGTACGGCTCACGCTTAAACGAAACATTATCGCACCGGACCAGCTCCGGTGTGTATTAATAAACGCTTTTTTTCATCCACTAAATTCCAATAACATGGGAGCTTTAGGAGCAGGTATTGCAGCACTCGGTGCTGGTCTCGGAATCGGTCTCATCGGTAGCAAAGCTACTGAGT
>CAZTTF010000191.1:0-15651 GCA_964616365.1 uncultured Lewinella sp.
AAATGGACGTTGTTGGCCTCCTGGCCGTCGAACTATTCCTCGAAAAAGACGGTACCATTCTCGTTAATGAGGTTGCCCCGCGGCCACACAACTCTGGTCACCACACCATCGAAGCGTGTATGACCAGCCAGTATGAGCAACACCTGCGGGCAGTATTGGACCTCCCCCTCGGGCCAACCGACCTACTCCGTCCGGGTGCCATGATAAACCTTCTGGGAGCACCGGGCCACAACGGGCCCGCCGTCTATGATGGCTGGGACAAACTCCTCGCTATCCCGGAGGTATACCCCCATCTCTACGGTAAAGAGGCAACCCGTCCGTTCCGAAAAATGGGCCACATCACAGCGCTAGGAGACACGGTGGAAATGGCGCGCGATCGCGCGACACAAGCACGGGAAGCGGTGAAGGTGGTGAGTGGGTAGTCAAATAGTGGGTAGTGGGTAGTCAGGTAGTCTCGCGATTACTACTTGACTACCTACTACCTGACTACCCACTACTTGACTATCTAACTATTCGAACACCTCTAATCCCTCAAACAGGTCATCGAGGTCATCAAAGCTTTTGTAACCGACCTTTTCTTCGCTGGAGCCACGGACGGCGTAGCCGGCCAGCGGATGTCCTTCCTTGAAGGCAATCGGGTCTATTGCCCCGAGGCCAATTTGCAGAAAACAAGGCTGCTTGCTGAGCAGGTTATCCAGGGCGGCAAGTCCGAAGGGGTGCCCGGCTTCGAGGTCAGACAGGGTGATACCACCTTGCTCAAAATCCAGTACTACGGCGCCTGCGTCCGCGCCCTCTTCCAAAGCTTCCTCAATGTCGTCAGCGGTCTGGTACCCTTCCACGGGGACGTGTAACAGCATTTTAATGCCAGCTTCCGCAAAGGAATTTGCCGCGCCCGCAGGTGCAGGGTGCGTGACAAGGACGTGGTCTACCCGCTCCTCCTTAAGTTTCGCGGCCCAGGCTGCTGCATCATCAATCGTACCGAGTTCAGCAGCAATGGCGGGGACCTCTACCCACTCCCGCAGGGCGTGGAAATACTCCCAACTGATCCCTTCTCTGACACCTTCCCCAACGGGAAAGGCCAAATATTCCACTTCCCAGGCAGCGAAGTAACGGGCGTCGGTGAGGTGGGTAATTCCGGAGGCAAGAACTTTTGTTGCGAGCATAGCTTGATGATTTAGCGGCGCAAAGGTCGGGAAAGTCTACTTACCCGCCACCACCACTACGATTTCCCCTTTTACTTTTCCTTTTGCGGCATAGTGCGCCTGCAATTGCTCCAGGCTATCCGTCGTGATTTCCTCGTGCAGCTTGGACAACTCGCGCGCGACGCAGGCCGTGCGCTCCGGACCGCAATGCTCGATCAGTTGCCCCAACAACTTGACAATCCGGTGAGGGCTTTCGTACAGCGCAAAAGTATGCGGCAGTTCTGCCAGGTATTTCAGACGGGTCTGCCGGCCTTTTTTATGGGGTAAAAAGCCCTCAAAATGGAATCGGTCGCAAGGAATACCGCTTGCCGCCAAAGCCGGCACAAAGGCCGCCGGGCCAGGCAAACAACTTACCGCCACGCCAGCCTCCCGGCAGGCCCGGACCAACAAGAACCCCGGATCACTGATGCCCGGTGTGCCAGCATCTGTGATCAGCGCATAGGTCGCGCCTTCTTTCAACTCTTCTACAAGTTGATCCACTACCTTATGCTCGTTGTGCGCGTGGTAAGCCCGCAGGGGCGTCTCAATACCATAATGCAATAGCAGCGGCCTGCTGGTTCGGGTGTCTTCGGCCAGCACAACATCTGCCTCCTGCATTTGCCGGATGGCACGCTGCGTGATGTCTTCGCGATTACCAATGGGGGTGGGGACGAGGTAGAGCATGGGGAAGGATAGTCAAATAGAGGGTAGTCACGTAGTCAAATAGTAGGTAGTCACGTAGTCACGTAGTCAAATAGTAGGTAGTCACGTAGTAGGACTTTGTCTTTCACGATTTGACTACGTGACTATTTGACTAAACACTACTTGACCATTTGACTATTTGACCACTCAACTATTCATCTTCCATATAGTAGCGCGCCGTCCGCCGTACTATCTCCAGCGTGGCGCCGTAGGCGGCATTACCGGCCAGGGTTTCCACGTGTTTGTTGTTAAGGCTTTTCACCAATTTCGGTGCCATACCGACGGCTGGCCCGGCTAACTTTTGGGTTGTCTCCAGCAGTGAGTTGGCTTGCGTTTTATCGTGGCGAGCAGAAGGTATAGCTTCCACTGCCAAGCCGTAGATGCCTCCAATCAAAGCACCAATACCAACTTCAATGATCGCCTCTGCGGCGCTCTCTTGCTCGGCAGTCAGTTCGATGCCGGCGTAACTTTCCGCTGCATTCACCATGTCTTCTGCCAAACGATCTTCTACCTGATTCGCCTCCGGCGCCACGTAATGATCTACGATCATTTTGACCCCTACACCAACAATACCACCAATTACTCCTGCCAGGAAGCCGCGACCGAAGTTGCGGGGCCCGGTACGGGAAGTTCTGACCATGAATTGGTCTACCGTATCGATGTGCTGACCCGTAAATCGCTTGATCTGTTCCTCATCTACGTTTGCTGCGGCATTTTTTACCGTAGTGACGATGTTCTGAAACGTGTTATTGGTAGACATAGTGGTTCTGCTTTGCTCTAAGGATAACGGTGAGATTCTCCGGTAGTTCGATCAAACCTAAGGCAAAGTAAAAACTTGATTAGGGATTGTCCCCCATACAAGCGCGAAGCCCAATCTATTCCTGAACCGGGCCGTAGAAGTCATACAGGATATCTCCCGAAGCAAATGCTCCGTAGGAAGAGTCCTGCGGGCTTCTGGCCAGCATGATCTGATTGCCGCCGGATAAAACACAGTAGTACTTATCCATACCCTCCAAATCTTCCTGGCCCTCCACTATGGATTGCATCAGGTTGATCATTTCGGGGCGTTCATTGAGTTCTACATCGTCAAAATCCGGCACCTTAACCAATACCAGTGCTTTGTTGTCCTCCACTTTGGTGTAGTACTGAATATCCTCCGGGGTCATGTCTTCGTGGAGCACGAAATCCATGAACGTTTTCATTTTAAAAGATACTGAGTCTGATGTTTCGCTGGGCGAAACTGTCATCATATCAATATCTGCATTGAGCAGTGCTTCCCGCGGGTCGTGGTAGCGGAAGGTATCGTACATGCTAGAACCAAGCAGGATCGCTCCAATGATCATGAGTCCGGCCCAGTTCCAGATGGGCGCTTTAACACGCCCACGCAGTTCATCCCGACAAGCGCTCAGCGTAGGGTTGTACTCTTCTTCCGCAAAGGTCCGCTTACAGTTATTGCACTCCGCAACGGACACCTTCCCGATTGGAATAAAGGGAATCCAGTACAGGTAGCCGTGACGGGCGAAGAAGGACATGTGGAAACTTGAGGTCTCGCCGCAATTATCGCAGGGAACATCTTTTAGTTGAAAGTCGCCAGCGTGGGTGGCACGTGATCCGTAAATGAGCATAGGGCTATTATCCGAAGGTGAGTGAGCGAGCAAAGATAACGTTTGCCGCCAGCATCTAACAACCTGTTTACAAACGGAAGCAACCACGCTCATTCGCGGCGTCCCCGGACAATCAACACCAGTAAGACCAACGCCATGACGCCACCACCGAAACCAATGCGTGACCAGTAATCTTTCTTTGTCAGTACACTCGATCGTAACTCCTCCGGATTCATTGTTCCGGGGGTTCCAGGACCTGGCTTTACGGACCAGTGACGGGCGTCTGTATTGTCCAGACCGGGGCGGACAAGCGCTACCACAAAACTGGTATCAGGGGCCTCCACAGCATAAGCCACCTGATTTACGGCCCCGCCACGGGGGCCAAAGAGCGACAGAGTCTCTCCGGTTTGTTTCAGCCCAAAACCCAGACCAGCTACCGCATTTAGTGCCGCAGGATGCGCCTTTTTGAAGCGGGAGAGGTCTTCACAGATAACGAGGTAGTCCCCCGCTTCAACGGTTGCTGCTGGCAGGACAACGGTATGCTCTCCGTCCGAGAGTTGCCAGCCCGTCAGGTCAACGGGAGCTGCAGACCGGTTAAATACTTCAAGCCAATCTCCGCTGTTTTCGGATTTAGGACAAATTTCCGTGAAGACAACCTGCCCCGCCAAGGGGTGGTCAAAAGCGGCGAACTCGGCCACTATGGCTTTAGATTTTCCATCCTGCAAATCAAGCGTAATCGATTCGTCGTCCGACACGATGCCTGTCCATCCTACGAATTGATAACCGGGTTTTGGGCAGGCCCGCAGGTGCAAAGGATGGTTTTGAAAGTAACGTCCACTAAAGCGATCTCCGGTAATACGGAGGTTGTTATTGAGTGCTACCGCCCCACCGGGACCAGCCGTGATGGTTACCGGAACGTCGGCTCCGCCGACGAAGTATTCCCGCAGGTACTCGCGCAGGTATCGGGGGCGTTCCCGGGCAAAATTCCGTAGCCGCTGCAGGTGCAGCCGCCAGTTTTTGTCTTTCCCTTTCCACCGCGCCAACTGGCGCGGCATGTCAAACTCCAGCCGCGCCACATGCCGTTCAATCGTAGCGCTTACTACCTCCGGAGCAAAGTCCGTATGCAGATAATCCAGGCTGCGGTTAACGTAACTGCGGCGATAATCAGGGTTATTCAGCAGCTTCCGTTGCAAAAAAGTTGACCACGGAGGGTTAGGCCAGCTTGGTCCATTCGGTTCCGTATAAAATGCCAGAGTGTTGCGGACATAGGCCGTATCGCTGTGCAAACCAAAGCCCTGATCTACATCGTATAAAATCCAGCGCCAACGGCTCTGCGGGTCATTGCGATCACGCCAGTAGCGGATGTTCCCTCCGGCATCACGATTATCAAAGTAGGTTTGCGCAATCTGAAACCGCTGAAAATTATCAACGTCCATCTCTGCTTTCAGCTGTTCGTAATTTTTCTGGTCACTCAGGTTATGCTGCTCCACGAAGCGGAGCAGCTGTTGATACCCTCCGAAGCGACCGTGCTTTACAGTTTGCTGATGCTCCAATAAGTCGATACCATCCTTATCTTCAACATCATGCCGGTCCGCCAAAAACTGGGCGTTGATTTTCTCCCGCAAGTGATAAACACCCCAGTATTTACCGTTGATGTATACCTGGGTTGGCCGGCCTGACTGCCGATCAAGATCCCAGCTGTCATCCTGCAACAAGTCGGTCAGCAAGGCATCCCGCAAATAAGACCGGTTCCAGTCACTCCCGCTATTACGCACCACCAGAAATTGAAAAGACTTTGGTCCCTCCGGCCCAAACAACCGGTGCTTGATCCGTTTCTTTCCGTACTGCTTGCGGGCTGAAATACTGAAGGATTTCTGGGGGTGCAGCCTGCTCATTCCACCGAACATCCGAAAACCTACGGTAGAGGAATACACGAGTTCCCCGTCCGTCTCCAGCACATCAAGGTGCATGGGATGTTCTTTACGGGTCCACCAATTCGCTCCTGGTTGCTTCCAGTGGTCAGGGTCTGCCCCCGGGCCGGGCAGGAACCAGCCTTCCACCTTACCGAACAGGCGCCAGGGGTCGATGCCGATGCTAAGGGTCAGCAAGCGGGTTTCCGGGGCGTTGATAAAGTATGTTCCTCCGGCCACGAAGCCGGCGCGTTTGCCGGCCGTATCAAAGGCTGCATAGCGTACAACGGTAGTCTCGGTCAGAAATACTGGCTCAAGGTATTCCGGGGAGGCAATGGTCGGGGTACTTCCATCAAGGGTGTAATGTACTCCGGGAGGTAAGGTGATCGTTACGGGTTGCTCGTAAAAGCCAGGGACGGGTATCAGCGCACTTTGCCCTACTACCTCCCATGCACCTGCGCTCGCGCCCAAAAAGAGCGTCACCAAAAGCAAGGTCAACCGGGACAAATAGGTATGCAAGAACAAAAGGGAAGACGATTTGCTAGGCGTAATTACCGCCCGTGCAAGAAAATTCAAGGATCAACACCGGAAAGATAAAGGGATACCACGACTTTTTTTCCTCCCGTGCGTTAGCATCAGAACCTTCCTTATTCCAGCATGCAACACACTATCGACAACGGCCGCCTCTCTATCACCATAAATCAGGTTGGCGCAGAATTAAGCAGCCTCATTGCCCTTGACTCCGGGAAGGAATATATCTGGGAAGGCAACCCGGATATTTGGGGGAGTACCTCTCCCGTTCTCTTTCCCATCATCGGCATGCTGAAAGATGGGAAAACACTGATCGACGGTACCGAATACAGGATCCCTAAGCACGGCATGGTGCGCAACAATGCTTCGATGGAATTGGTCCAACGGTCAGAAAACCATATCACTTTCCGTCTTTGCTGGAACGAGGAAACGCTTAAAGTTTACCCCTATAAATTTGAATTCCTGATTACCTACCGGCTCCGTAACGAACATGTGATCGTGTACCACGAAGTAGTGAACCAGGATGATAAGCCAATCTATTTCCACCTGGGTGGTCACCCTGCTTTCCGGGTTCCCTTTTTCGAGCACGAAAAATACTCCGATTATTTCCTTCGCTTTGAGCACGACGAAACATCTCAGCGGTACTCCGTAATGTCAGACGGCACAATTGGGAGCGAAACCAGACCAGTGCCGTGGAAAAACGGCAATATTCTTCCGTTGACCCACGATCTCTTCGCAGCGGACGCCCTGGTTTTCAAAGACCTCAACTCGCGGTCCATCATCCTCGAGAGCGCCATCAACGGCCCTATCCTAAAACTTGACTATGCTGGTTGGACTCACCTCGGCATCTGGGCAAAACCCAACGGAAATTTTGTTTGCCTGGAGCCCTGGATCGGATTGGCCGATGCCTACGACGGCGACGGTCAGTTTAAAAGTAAAGAAGGATTAGTGGAACTAGCCCCCAGCCAGGTGTACGAGATGAGCTACGACATTAAATTGTTATAAGCCTTCGATACTTAGCAGAACACCCAAGTGAGATTCTGGCCGCTCAGCCTATTTCCCTAAACGCTCCACCACTTCTTTCATCAGTGGTCGTAACTTATCCTCCACCGCTTTGACCGTTTCAATTACGTCATCTACCGTTGTTGGCTGAATTTCGGTGATGGGGTAGCACTTGTTCGATACTACGGAGACGACAAAAACGGGTAAGCCTTCGTGCCGGGCAACAAGAACTTCCGGAACAGTGCTCATCCCGATGCAGTCTGCACCAATGATATTCGCCATCTTATATTCAGCTGGCGTCTCGAGGTTAGGACCAGGGAGGGCGAGGTACACGCCCTCGTGCGCACGAAGGTCATACTTTTTGGCCTGTTCAATTACCCAGGCATTAAGGCCACGATCATACGTTCCCAACATGTCGGGGAAGCGGGGCCCGAGACGATCATCGTTGAATCCGCGCAGCGGGTTTTCCGGCTGCATGTTGATGTGGTCGCGCAGCAGAATAATGTCTCCTGCATCGATATCCGCATTAACACTACCCGAAGCATTAGAAATGACAAGTTGCCTGATGCCCAGGGCAGACATTACCCGTACGGGAAAGGTCAGCTCTTGCATTGTGTATCCCTCGTAGTAGTGCAGGCGGCCAGACATAACAACTACCGGTACCCCGTGCAGCGTACCCATAATTAACTTACCCCGATGAGACGTAACGGTAGCAGCGCAGAAGTAGGGAAGCAAGCCATAAACGAACTCGCGTTCTACCTCAATATCTTCAGCAAGTGAGCCCAGGCCAGTACCCAAAATGATGCCTAGTACCGGTTTTGTTTCGGCACGCTTCTCTATAAATTCGCGGCATTCCTGTACTTGGTCGAAGAGGGTCATGGTCGGGGTATTGAGTAGGTTAAATGCGAGTACTATTGTTTTCCTCCTGTTTCTGGGCGCGAGCGCGGGGTGCAGGGGAAGTCAACAATAGCGAAGTTACGCAGGCGGAAAACGATGTACCGGTGATTTATGTTCTAATCGTAAATGACAAAACACTACTATGCGCCTTGACCATATCGGAATCGCTGTTCCTGACCTTGATGCTGCCGACAAGCTGATTGCCCGGCTATTGGGGCGGGAAGCCTACAAACGGGAGACCGTTACCGACCAGCACGTAACCACCAGTTTTTTCTCCGCTGCTGCCGAAGATGCCAAGCTGGAATTTGTTGCCCCGGAGGGTGCCGTTGGGCCCATCCAAAAGTACCTCGAAAAACGTGGCCCTGGTCTCCACCACCTCGCCTTTGAAGTAGACGACATCCGGGCCGAGATGGCCCGGCTTGCCAGTGATGGCTTCCAACTGCTCAGCGAAGAACCCAGCATGGGAGCAGACAACAAACTCGTCTGTTTCCTGCATCCAAAATCAACGGGAGGAGTGCTGGTGGAGATTTGCCAGAGTCCTCCTGATTGAGGCCAGGTCGTCTGAGATATAGGATGAGCCTCCTTAATCCCCACCAAAGGTGGTTTCAGGAGGACGCAAGGATGGTTCTTCAAGGGCTCATACTATCCGTCAGTTTTTAATGCGATTGCCCTGTTTCAAGACAGGAGCTCCGCAGGCTTAACCAATACTACCTTATCTTAGCCTTACTTACTGATTGATTACCGACAACTGATTACCAAGTTCCGACATATCATAGCCTTGCTGTGCCTGCTTCTGGTGGGGAGCCCTCTTTTTGCCCAGACGGCCACGGAGCTGAAGGCGAAGCGCCAGCGCCTGCAACAGGAGTTACGGCAAACTAATCGGGAACTGAAGGCTACCCGCACCCGCCGCGGAGCGGCGGTCGGCCAGGCAAATCTTATCCGAAAACGTATTGACCAACGTCGGGAGCTCCTGGAGACCCTGGAAGAAGAGGTGGCGCGCAGCGCCACCCGCATTCGTCGGGACTCTACCGTCATCACCTCACTGACCGATGACCTGGCGCGGATGAGCGCAGAATATGGTGCGGCGCTGCGCGCCGCTAACCGGGCGCGGTTGAGTCGCGGCTGGCTCGCCTTTCTGCTTAGTGCGGACGGATTTAACGATGCCTTCCGCCGCGCAGTCTACTTACGGCAATACCGAAATTATCGTAGTCGGCAGAGCCGCCTGATCAGGCAAACACGCAATTCCCTGAACGAACGGATGGTCTTATTGGCTGAGCAGAAGATCGAGCAGGACTCGCTACTGTATGCTGCCATTGATCAGGACGCAACGCTCCGTGAGGAACTCGCTATACAGACCACCATCGTAAACCGTCTATCTTCCTCCGAGAAGAAGCTACTCGCTACCATCAGCAGGCAACAACGCCAGAGTGAACAACTACAACGGGAGATCCGCAATGCCATCAGCCGCACCGTAGCGGCTGACGCTCGTGAAGCCCGCACTGCCCGCTCTACCGGCAACCTTGCACCTGCGCCCGCGCCCGCCGGAGCCAGCATCGGGAAGCGAAAAGGCAGACTGGGGTGGCCCGCCCGCGGAACAATCGTTCGCTCCTTTGGCACTCATCCTCACCCTGAGGTCCCCTCCGTTAAAGTCAAAAACAGTGGAATCGATATCCAGGCTGGCGTTAGCGCAGCCGTAGAAGCCATCTTCGCCGGAGAGGTGATCAGTAATCGTGATATCCCGGGGCTCGGTCAAATCGTCATGATCAGGCACGGCGCCTACTACACCGTCTATTCAGGCATGGAGTTTGTGCGGGTAAAGCATGGACAAAGGGTGCAGGCCGGAGATCAACTGGGCCTTACAAAAGCCGATGGTGGCCCCCTCCACTTCGAGTTATGGAAAGGGAAAACGCCCCTTAACCCCGAACGCTGGCTCGGTAAATAGGCCCTTTAGTCAATTGATCCCGGTGGGCAAAACAAAACGGCTACTCCCCAGAGAAGGGAATAGCCGATAAATAAGCATTGAAGTGTAATTATCTTAACTCGCCGTACGCAGACGGGTATTCATCACGGGGATGTTTTCTGCCAACAGCTCGGGCGTCAGCGCTTCAAACCGGTAACCAAGTGCGGCATAGTGCGCGAGCAAACGGGGCAGGATGTTGCGCAACTTATCTTCTGCCTTCAGGCTATCATGGAAAACGATGATGCTACCTGCAGTCGCATTCCGGACAACATTCTGGAAGCAATCTTCTGCCGTAAGGTTGGGATCAAAATCACCCGAAAGCACATCCCACATTACTACTTGATAGTGGCGCTGCAAGAACTGCGCCTGGCTAGGCTTAATACGCCCGTAAGGAGGCCGGAAGAGCGAACTGCGCACTTCGTTGGAACAGTGACGAATATCGTGGAAGTAGGGCATATTCTCCGTTTTCCATCCGTCCAGGTGATGCATAGTATGGTTACCCACACTGTGACCAGCGGCTAAGGTAGCCCGCATCAGTTCGGGGTACTTACGTGCATTATCACCTACGCAGAAGAAAGTTGCCTTAGCGTTAAAAGCAGCCAATTGTTCAATCACCCACGGGGTGACCTCAGGAATTGGGCCATCATCAAAGGTGAAGTACAGTGTTGGTGCAGCTGTAGAAGGAGCTGTCCAGTGAAAATTAGGGAAGAGTTTTTGAATAACTCGTGGTGTTTTAACTAAGTACATGTCGAGGGATCTGTATGTTACGGGATAATGTTGTCTTAATAATGGTTCGTAGAAATACGAAAGTTTCACTCCGCCCGTGTGGCGAAACGACCTAAAGTGCCTGTTTTGTAGTTTCTGATCCTAAAAACGTGAAATCGCTGGTCCTACTCTGCCAGCCATCGAAGTCGAGCAAAGTGTGCGCTTAGCGGAGGTTATGAATGAGTGCCTCCGTGATGCAATCAAGTAGCTCGGGGGAACAAACTACTTTGTCGCAAAGCGTACTTTCGGGGGCCATTGGTTGGTTGCTCCCTGAAATCAGCTACCTTTGCGCGACTTTTTGCGTTGATGGTTTCATTCAGAACGTTATTGAACTTAAAAGTGCTGCCTGCGTAATAAAGTTTTCCACATTCTTTGTTTTTTAATTACAATCCCATGAATCCCGTTCGTGTACGTTTTGCTCCTTCGCCAACTGGCCCACTTCACGTTGGCGGTCTGCGCACTGCGCTGTACAATTATTTGCTGGCGCGTAAAACCGGCGGTGCATTCGTGCTGAGGATTGAGGATACGGACCAAAAACGCTACGTTGAGGGTGCGGAGGAGTACATTATGCGCTCGCTGGAGTGGTGTGGCATTACGCCGGATGAAAGTCCGGAAAAAGGGGGAAATTACGGTCCCTACCGCCAAAGTGAGCGGCGGGACCTCTACCAAAAACACGTTCAGGCACTGCTGGACAATGGTTCTGCCTATTACGCTTTCGATACGGAGGCAGACCTGGAGGCTCGTCGGGAAGCAGAGAAAGCAGCCGGTAACCACAACTTCCGCTATGATGCCAGCACCAGGGGCAGCATGCGTAATAGCCTCACGCTATCTGCGGAGGAGACGCAGATGATGTTGGACAGTAAGTCTCCTTTTGTTATCCGCTTCAAGATTGACCCGGGTGCTACGGTAAGCTTTAGCGACGTCGTTCGCCAGGATGTAAGTTTCCAGTCTTCAGAGCTTGGAGACCAGGTGCTGATGAAGGCCGATGGCCTTCCCACTTACCACCTTGCTAACATCGTGGACGATCACCTGATGGAAATCACCCACGTTATTCGCGGAGAAGAATGGCTACCCAGCACGGCCTTGCACGTGCTCCTTTACCGGGCCTTTGGTTGGGATGCTCCGACCTTCTGCCACTTACCCCTGCTTCTCAACCCAAACGGAAAGGGCAAGCTCAGCAAGCGCAAAGGCGCTGACCTCGGCTTTCCCGTTTTTCCCCTCCAGTGGGACGATCAGGTCAAGGGAGAATCCTTCGCAGGTTTCCGCGAAGATGGCTACCTCCCCGAAGTGCTCGTTAACTTCCTGGCCTTCCTGGGGTGGAACCCAGGAACGGAGCAGGAGATATTCTCGCTGACAGCATTGGTTGATGCTTTCTCGCTCGACCGGATCAACAACAGTGGTGCCCGCTTTGATATTGAAAAAGCAAAGTGGTACAACCAACAATACCTCTCAGCCAGAGCAGACGCTGAGCTCGCGCCGCTGGTAAGCACCGAGTTTGACAAAGCCGGACACACCATCAGCCAGGAATTAGCTACCACTATTGCCGGACTACTGAAGGAGCGTATTCACCTCGTACCTGAATTTTATACTGCAGGGAAGTACTTCGTTGAGCCGGTTTCGGACTACGAGGAAAAGCCCATCCGCAAAAAGTGGAAGCCCGACAACCGAGCAGCCTTCGAAACGCTTGCCGATCAACTGGAGCAGCACGATAATTGGACGGCAACATCCATCAAAGAAGCAGTTGTAGCCTTCATGGGCGCTCACGAAATGGGCTTTGGCCAGGTATTACCCATTCTGCGGGTTGCCGTAAGTGGCACCGTTCAGGGTCCGGATGCCTTCGGCATTTTGGAGGCCGTGGGTCAGGAGGAAAGTGTGGCCCGGCTGCGGAAAAGCTACGATGCTTTTGATGCGATCAAGGCGGGGTAGTTAGATAGTAGGTAGTCAGGTAGTGGGTAGTTTGTGGTCAAGTAGCGGAGAATAAGGACTACGTTAACCTACTCGGGAAACATAGCGCTAGCATTTTCCTCTTCCTAGTCCATATTTACGCTGCCAACTTCCGCTCTTTCGCCAGAAACATCATCAACAAGCCTGCAATGATGCAGGGGACGCTCAACCACTGTCCGGTTGTAAGCGCTTCACCGAAGCCTCCCTGATCACTTTTGAAGTACTCCCAGATAAAGCGGAAGCCGAAGATGCCGACAAACCAGAGTCCGGTAAGAAAACCGGATTTTTTCCACATGTCTTTTTTCCAGTAAAGGAAATAGAGCAGGCCAAATACCGCCAGGTAGCTCAACAACTCGTAGAGTTGTACCGGGTGACGAGGCACATCGGCCAGGCTCGGGCGGGAGGCATTAACGAAGAGGAAAGCCCAGGGTGAATCACTAGGGATTCCGACGATTTCGGAATTCATCAGGTTACCAAACCTGATCATGGCGCCCACCAATGCTATTGGTGCAGCCACCTTGTCGCTGCCCCAGAAGAAGCCTTTTTTACTCACGAAGTGGCCAAACAACCATAGAGCAGTTACTACTCCGATCACACCACCGTGGCTGGCAAGTCCTCCTTCCCAAACCTTAAGGATCTCTCCCGGGTTGGCGCTGTAATAATCCCAGGAATAGAAGAATACATGCCCAAAGCGAGCCCCCAGGATTGTTCCACCGATCAGTAGGTAAAAGAGGTAATCCAACCACGCCTCTGGCGCTTTTTCCGCCAGAAACATCTTTCGGACCATCCAAAAACCAAACATGAAGCCAAAGGCAAACATGAGGCCATACCACCGGAAGGTGATGGGACCGATAGAAAAAATTTCGGGAGAAACATCCCAGGTGATATAAGCAAGCATAGTCAGTTAGTAAGGTGGGGCGTCAAATCGGGACGATATACCCAAGTCAAAGTGGCTTAGATCTACGCATCGTCCCCTTCGCGAACTTCTGGTTTCATTTGTGGGAAGAAGAGCACCTCCTGGATTGATTCCTGGCCGGTTACCAGCATCACGAGGCGATCGATACCAAAACCGATGCCCGCCGTAGGCGGCATCCCGTACTCGAGCGCGCGCAGAAAGTCTTCGTCAATTGGCATCGCCTCATCATCACCCCGGTCAGCAAGTTTCACTTGCTCTTCGAAGCGTTCCCGCTGGTCAATGGGGTCGTTGAGCTCCGAGTAGGAGTTCGCCAGTTCCTTACCATTTACGATCAGTTCGAAGCGCTCTACCAATCCGGGCTCAGAACGGTGCTTCTTTGTCAGCGGAGACATCTCTACGGGGTAATCCGTGATGAAAGTGGGCTGAATCAACTTCCCCTCTACGTGATCACCGAAAATCTCATCGATGATTTTGCCACGCCCCATGGTTTTATCAAGCTCAACGTGCAGGCGCTTCGCGATAGCGCGCAGCTCATCTTCGTCCGCTCCGTGGATGTCTTCTCCGGTGTATTCCTTGATGGCATCAGCCATCGTGAGACGACGGTAAGGGCCAGCAAAGTCAATCTCCTGATCACCGGCCTTGACCTTGGCATCTTCACCGCCATTGACGGTCTTGACAACGTACTCGAGCAGCTGCTCTGTCGTGTCCATCATCCAGTTATAGTCCTTGTAGGCTACGTAAAACTCGATGGCCGTAAACTCAGGGTTGTGTGTTCGGTCCATCCCTTCGTTGCGGAAATTCTTACTGAACTCGTAGACCGCATCAAAGCCTCCTACAATGAGGCGCTTGAGGTACAGCTCATTGGCAATACGCAGGTACATCGGGATGTCCAGCGTATTATGGTGGGTAGCAAAGGGGCGGGCGGCAGCCCCGCCGTGGATGGCTTGCAGGATCGGCGTTTCCACCTCGATCATACCCATGCCGTCAAGGAAAGTCCGGATAGCTGTTACCAACTTGGTACGCTTCAGGAAGGTCTCCTTCACCTGCGGGTTAACCACGAGGTCAACATAGCGCTGGCGGTAGCGCAGCTCCGGGTCGGAGAAAGCATCGTAGACGTTGCCGTCTTCGTCTGTCTTAACCACGGGCAGGGGACGGAGGCTCTTACTCAGGAAGGTGAATTCCTTCACGTGAATAGACGTCTCTCCGGTCCGGGTTTTGAAGACAAAACCAGTCACCCCGATAAAATCACCGAGGTCGAGCAGCTTTTTAAATAAGCTGTTGTAAAGCGCCTTGTCTTCTCCGGGTGCGATATCATCCCGGCTCACGTAAACCTGAATGCGTCCTGAGCTGTCCTGGATGCTGGCGAAGGAAGCTTTGCCCATCACCCTTCGGGCCATCAGGCGGCCGGCAACGGTTACTTCCGTCAGGTTAGTCGATTTACCTTCTTCATCAAATTCAGCAGTAGCATGAATGTCCTTCGCCAGGTGCGTCACCGGGAAGGTGGCGGCGGGGAAGGGTTCAATGCCCATTTCACGAATTTTCTGAAGATTGTCTCTACGGACGAGTTCCTGTTCGGAGCGTTCCATTGGGGTTAATTTTTGAAGGGGCGAAGATAGGGGTTAGAATACAGATGAGGGATGGTTGCACGGCAGGACAGTTATGGTTGGCCACCTTTTCACCATAGTGCCTACATTACCAGCATGAAAGCCGAGCCATCCAATCTTCTCACGCGTACTATAAATCGATACGCCGGCGAGAAGGTTGCAGAAAAAACCGACCATTTAGCCGTTGAGGAGCCTTTGGATATTCGTCTGAGTAACGGTGGCCCGGAACGCTCCGTAGCTATTACAATGCGGACACCGGGGCAGGACGCCGAGCTGGCGCGGGGATTCCTGTTTACGGAAGGCGTTTTGGAGGCGCGGACGCAGGTGCAGTGTAAGCTTACAAAAAGCAATGTCGTTACCGTCAACATACCTCCTGCGGAGACGATTAACTGGGAGCGCCTCAACCGACACTCCTACACCAGCAGTAGTTGCGGTGTTTGCGGCAAAACATCACTGGATCAAGTTTATCAAACCATCCCTTTCGGTGATTTACCCGCCACTTTCACCATTTCCCCTGAAGTACTGTACCAACTACCCGCCAAGCTACGCTCCGCTCAGGTTCTATTTGCTCAAACCGGTGGCATTCACGCCGCAGGCTTATTCACCCCAGCGGGGGAGTTGCTCCACTTTGCCGA
>CAZTTF010000192.1:0-3953 GCA_964616365.1 uncultured Lewinella sp.
GTTCTCCCAGGCTACACAGCTTTCGCTTAAAAAACCATCGCCGGGAGCAGCAGTTTCCGTCATGAGGGCATTGCCCCGGTCGCCGTAGTAACCGATTGCTCCTGAGGAGAGGTAGAGCTTCGGGTGAACGCCAAGGCGGAGCATTGTCTCTCCCAGTAGGCGGGTACTCTCAGTTCTGCTGCTGATGATGATGGCCTTGCGGGCATCCGTCCACCTTGCACCGACAATGCCGGCTCCCGCTAGGTTAACTACGTAGTCGACATCGGCAAAAGCTGCTTCGTCGATGGTGCCGGCCTTGACGTCCCATTGGAAAGTAGGGTAGGGACTGTCCGGGCGCTTGCTTCGGCTGAGGTGGCGGACGGTATGCCCGTCGGACTTCAGCCTGCGGGATAGGTGTTTGCCGATAAATCCGGTGCCACCGGCAATGAGGATGGTGGAGTTGGTCATTCGTAAGTAGTCTGCTGTCAAAAGCCCTGGAGAGGGCCAAAGGTTCATCGATAGAGATACTATGCGTTGTATTCACAACTCATTAGCCTTTTGTTGACGTGCATTAAGCTTAAAATACTTTTTCTTGCGGGCGTTCCAACGTTTTGAGTGGTTTGACCGTCTTAGCGGTTATCACAGGAAATGAATACCTAAAACCTTATACCATGCGCTATTTTTATTTTGCGGTTGTACTAATGCTTTTTTCACTGACAGCCTGCAACGAAGACGAACAGTTTCGGGGCAACAGTCTGGTCGAGTTTACTGGTTCTCCTGATTCCAACATTGGCGGAACGATAGGCACGCCGATAGCGGGGGACCGGTACGGGGAGTACCAGGAAAACCCTTTTATCAATACGAGCGACGAAACTACCTCGACGTTCAGTATTGATGCTGACGGAGGTTCCTATGCTAACACGCGCCGTTTTCTCGAACAAGAGCAAGTTTTACCGCCTACGCAGGCTATCCGTACAGAGGAGTTTATCAACTACTTTCCGTTAGAGTATCCTTTTGCGGCGTCAGAACACCCCATATCGTTGAACGGAGAAATTAGTACCTGCCCCTGGGCAGAAGCGCACCGCCTGGTCCGCATTGGTATTCAGGGAGCATACCTTGAAGAGACAGAATTACCACGGAGCAACTACGTCTTTCTGGTGGATGTGTCCGGTTCTATGTCTGCCGTAGGCAAGCTTGATCTGCTGAAGGCTGGGATGCACCGATTTGTAGACGGTATGTCTGATGAGGACTATCTCTCCATCGTTACTTATGCTTCGGGTACCGGTGTGCACCTTCCCTCAACGCCTGGTAGTGAACAGGCTGCTATCCGCGCTAGCATCGATGCCCTGCAAAGTGGCGGCGGAACCAACGGTGGTGCAGGTATCTTGCTAGCTTACGAACAGGCCGAGGCTAACTTCATCACCGGTGGTAACAACCGGATCATCCTCGGCTCCGATGGAGATTTTAATGTTGGTATTACGGATCAGGACGAACTGATCAGCCTGATCGAGGAAAAACGTGAGCAGGGCGTCTTTATTACCGTCCTTGGAGTTGGTCGGGGTAATTTCAATGAGGCCACCATGGAACAACTCGCTAATAAAGGCAACGGTACTTATGAATACCTAGACAAACTGGCCCAACTGGAAAAGGTCTTTTTCCGGGAGCGCAGCAAGTTTTTTACCGTAGCCAAGGATGTGAAAGTACAGGTAGAGTTTGATCCTTCACAGGTGTCGGCCTACCGGTTGATTGGTTACGAAAACCGACTACTGGACAACGACGACTTTGAAGACGATACCGAAGATGCCGGCGAAATCGGTGCCGGCCAGAGCATCACAGCCTTGTATGAGGTTATCCCGGTTGCCGGTGCAGCTGTTGGGCAGAAAGCCCTTACTGTCGACTTCCGTTACAAAGCACCTGACAGCGATACTAGCGTACCCCTCTCGTTGGATATTGAGGATACCCGCCAAACGTTCCCAGCTGCATCAGAGAGACATCGCTTCGTCGCCGGAGTAGCCGGGTTCTCCCTCCTGCTTCGCCAGTCAGAGTACAAAGGTTCCCTGGATTATGACCTGGTTCGGCAAATCTTGCAATCGGTATCAATGGATGATCCGCATGGCTATCAGGCTGAACTCCTGGAACTTGTGAACACGGCAGAAGGCTTAAACTAGCTTTTAGCGTGGCTGCCGAAATTCCAGCGATGACTTTTATTCCAGTCCACTAATACGCCCGTTCATTACTCCCCTCCATGTAGTTCACAAAGGCTTTGTTTACTACCCGGAAGCCGCCCGGAGTAGGGTAGTTGCCACTGAAGTACCAGTCGCCGTTGTTGTTAGGGCAGCTTTCGCGGAGATCGTCAATGGTTTGGTAGATGACGTCAACCTTGGGCTTGGTGCCCTTCGGCGTAATGATCTTCGCGATCATGTCGCTTACGTCCTCGTAAGAGAACTGCTCGTAGAGTTCCTGGACAACGTTGGTCTGCTTTTTGATGGGCTTTTTCAGCTCGGCAAGGGCCTTTTTGTAGACCTTGTCCATCAGTTTTTTCTTGCCGTTCTTCTCCAGCAGGGCTTCCATGGCTTTGAAGGCTACGAACTCTCCCATGCGGGACATGTCGATGCCGTAGCAATCCGGGTACCGGATTTGAGGAGCCGAGGATACGATGACGATGCGCTTGGGGCGCAGCCGGCTTACGATCTTAATGATGGAATCCCGCATGGTTGTTCCGCGAACTATGCTATCGTCCAGCAGCACCAGGGTGTCGACTTCGTTGCGAACGATACCGTAGGTCACGTCGTAGACGTGGCTGACCATGTCATCCCGGCTCGAGGTGTCGGCAATAAAAGTACGGGTCTTGCCATCTTTGACCACAATTTTCTCGTTGCGGACCTTCGTGTTCAGGATCTTGCTGATGCCGCGTTTACCGTCTTTTTGCTTTTTCTTGATGGCCTTCTTCTTCCAGTCGGTAAGCTCTTGCTCCAGGCCCTCAATCATGCCCTGGTAGGCAGTTTCGGCCGTGTTGGGGATGTAGCTGAAGACGGTATTGTTGAAGTCGTAGTCAATCGTTTGCGCAACGGACTTAGCTAGCCGACGACCCAATTCTTTGCGCTCCAGGTAGATGTCGCGGTCTGTGCCGCGGCTGAAGTAGATGCGCTCGAAAGAACAGGCAGCCCGTGGGAGCTGCTTGGTGAACGGTAACATCGAGACCTCACCACTTTTCTTAATGATCAGGGCGTGGCCGGGAGTGACCTCCTGAATATCATCGATATGCAGGTTGAATACTGTTTGCAGTGCCGGCCGTTCGCTGGCAACGGCAACAAACTCTTCGTTCTCAAAGTAGAAAGCAGGACGGATGCCCGCAGGGTCCCGCATCACGAAAGCATCACCGTGGCCCATCATGCCGCCCATGACGTAACCACCATCGAATTTTTTGCTGGCGCGCTTGAGCAGGCGCTGTACGTCCAGTTCATCAGCGATGATGTCGTTGATCTCAATGTTGGTGTACCCGTCCGGCTTGTGCCACTGGTGGATGCGCTGAACTTCGTCGTCCAGAAAGTGCCCGATCTTTTCCAGCACGGTCACCGTGTCTGATTTTTCCTTTGGGTACTGACCGAGTTCAACCAGTTCCTGAAATAGCTCTTCGACGTTGGTCAGGTTGAAGTTGCCGGCCACGATCAGGCAGCGGGTTTTCCAGTTACTCTGACGCAGGAAGGGGTGGCAGGTTTCGATGTCGTTGCTGCCGTGGGTGCCGTAGCGGAGGTGACCCATCATGAGTTCCCCGGTGTAGGGGAGGTTCATCTTGAGGTAGTCGCCATCGGCGAGTAGTTCGGGGTCGAGCTCGTCAAAACGTCGGTAGACCCCTTTCCAGAGGTGGTCAAGGTAGTTTTTGTCGTTGCTTCGCTTGCGGCTGATGAACTTCTTACCTGGCGTGTGGTCCAGTTTGATGGTGGCCAGGCCGGCTCCGTCCTTGCCACGGGTAC
>CAZTTF010000193.1:0-10472 GCA_964616365.1 uncultured Lewinella sp.
CGCGTCCCAACTATTCCCGCGCTTACCGCATCTTTTAGTTATGCGCCACCTCTTTAACTACATCCTCATGTTGTTGGCCCTCGTCATCAGTATTTATCTGGGACTGAGGATCGCCCAGCCGGAAGTTGTCGGCCACTGGCACGTAAGTCAGACGCTTGGGTCGGATGAACATGGTATGCAGGGTGTGCATCATTTTACTGTTTACACTAACGGAAAAGTCTACACTACTGGCGATATGCAAGGAGATAGAATACTCGTTGGGAAAATGAATAGAGCCTTACACTGTCTTGAAATTGATTACGGGTGTCTAACTGAGTGCTATTACTATCATGTCTCCGGAAACCGCATGGAGATAACTGGCGGAGGCAATTATGGCCCGGCATGGAAGGTTGTTGCCTTCCGGACTGAAGCGGGTGATTGTGATGTTGAACGAGATTTTTTTGCCGGCCTTCCGCTGAAGATTCGGTTGCCACAGTTTGGATACAACCTTATCGATGAGTTACCTATCTCGTACCGGGATTTTTCCTTTTATATCGGGGAAGGGAAGCTGGTACAAGAGGTGTCCATGTTGGCAGATCGCTTCCGGGAAGTAGACGACCAGGCTACATTGCAGGAGCACATTGACCGCCATGATTATAAATTGCCCCCTAATGCTTTTCCTTACCCTCGTAAGATCATCGTTTATCAGGATGCCGAAGTAGATGCCAGCAAACAGCTTGATTTGCTGCAGCGGCAATTTGGCGAGATACATGGCTTTAAAGGGTATTACCAGGTCTACCGCCAGATGGACGCTCCTGGTTTGGAATTTGACTATCGTTTTATTCCGTTTGGTGAATAGCATTTATCTGGTGAGGTACAGGCCTTGAATATTGAGCAAGCATAAGCAATACTGCGCGTGGCTAACCAGCAGCAGCTGACCATATATGCTGGATATTCGGCCAGAACCTGGCCGTCTATCTTGCCGAATCGTTTTAAGTTCAGGTAAATCGGAAAACGGAAGCCCTTACAGCGTAAAAAATGACGCAAACCTGCAAGGGGTCATTAAGAACTGACTTTAAATAAGCCCAATTGCAGATCCCTTATTTTGCGCCTGCAAACGCTTAGATTATGGACTGGTACATACCGATTACGATATTCCCGGCAGCAGGTTTATTAATTCTTTCCACTACGGCACAAATGATGAACCTGAGCGCAGAGATCGGGGGCATTCTCTCCGGCAGGTGTACCTTATTTGAGCATAAAATATCTGCTTTGAAAATAAAGCAGCTTCGGCTGCTTACCCGAGCAACGACTTTGCTCTATGTCTCAGCCGCTTGTTTTGTGTTGTCAGGCATACTGGGTGCCATGTTACCTGAAGCAATGAGCCTTGCTGATGGAACGCTACCAAAATATACCTTGATGGTGGGAGTTATCCTATTGCTTGGCGCTCTTGGTATTTTAATTGTCTACGGCTACCGAACAATAGGTATTCGCCAGTTGCAGCACGAGTTTAACCCCGGAACAATAATTGATGAAGCAGAGGAATAGTACCATAGGAATAGGAACTGCTGCAATAGGAAGGCCAAAGTACATTAACCTAAGGCAAGATGGCGCCGTACCGGAGACCTTCTCTTTGGAGGCTTTTAAGCAAGCTGGACTGCGTACCCTTGATGCTGCCTATGATGAGGGTGTTCGCTACTTCGATACGGCCCCCGGTTACGGAATGGCGGAGCAATTGCTGATTGACTGGGCGCATTCCAAGAAAGATGATACAATTGAGGTGGCCACTAAATGGGGATATACCTACGTCGCCAATTTCGACCCCAACGCTAAAGAACATGAAGTCAAAGAACACTCTCTGACGAAGCTTAATGAGCAGTGGGAGCAATCGAAAAAACTGCTTCCTTTGCTCAAAGTCTACCAGATTCATTCAGCAACCTTTGAAACGGGCGTGCTTCAAAATGAACGGGTGTTGAACCGCCTGGCAGAATTAAAGTCAGCCCATGGACTACTCATCGGGATCACGACAAGCGGCACCAACCAAAACCAAGTGCTGGAATCTGCCTTAAATGTAAGCGTTGATGGCAGGCCGTTATTTGATCTCTTTCAGGTCACCTACAATATTTTTGACCAAAGCCTGGTGCTCCTAGCCGATACGATTATAAAAGAAAACAGACGTCTCGTTATTAAGGAAGCACTTGCTAACGGGCGGGTTTTTCCCAATAAGGACTATCCGGATTACCAAGAGGCTTACGACGTTTTACAACGCCTCGCCACAAAATATGAGATAGGTGTTGATGCTGTCGCGTTAAGGTTTTGCCTCGACAGCATTCCTGCTACCACGGTGCTGAGTGGTGCAGCGTCTAGGGAGCACCTGCTCGCGAACCTTGAAGTAAGCAGTTTTAAACTGTCTGCGGTAGATATTGCTGAGTTGAAGCAACTGGCGGTTCGTCCGGAAAATTATTGGAGTGAACGGAAGCAACTCGGCTGGAACTAACTTTTAAAGGACTATTTTTCTAAAATTATACTTCAATGCAGGAAGAACGAAAAAAGTACAACCTTCCGGTTATTACCGGACCGGTATTCGATCGCTCTCCCGATCGATATCAGCTCCGGAAAGGGACGCTTGAAGATGCACCACCCTGTCCATTTGGCCACCGTTTTAAGTGGATTGGCTTTGACAACGAAAAAAAGGAGTATGTACGGGTGACAAAGTCGGTTTTTAAGCGGCTGATTAAGGAACTCGACCAGGAATTTGTGGCCGAACACGAGCGTGATTTTGCTGGCCTGACGGATATGGATGACTAAATTTTTTCAATTATAAATGAATTTATTAAGATGAGCAGCATCAAGAAAACCTACCTCGCCGGAGGCTGTTTTTGGGGAATGGAGGACCTCTTCCGTAAACGCCCGGGCATTGTGGATACTGAAGTGATTTACCTCGGTGGGACGAATGATAACCCGACCTATCGAAATCACCCCGGCCACGCCGAAGGCATTGAGTTGACCTATGATACGGAGCAGACTACCTACCAGGAAATCCTGGATTATTTCTTTCGGATCCACGACCCGACTACTGTCGACCGGCAAGGAAATGATCGGGGGGCAAGTTACCGTTCAGCCATTTTCTTCCAGGATGGGGAAGAACAGCAAGCCGCGGAACAGTTTATTGAAGTGGTCAATGCATCAGGCCGGTGGCCAAACCCCGTAGTGACGCAACTGGAACCATTCACCCGGGCCTGGGCAGCAGAGGAATACCACCAGGATTACCTGGAGAAAAACCCAAACGGCTACACCTGTCATTTCGAGCGTTTTGGCCCTTATCCGGCCAATACTTAGCCCACAATAGCTTTTTAGTTATTCGACTGTTGGGCATTATATCTAAACCACTTTGACTTAGGTATATGTAGCTAGGGGCGCGGACGCAGGTGCAAGGGGAAGGCAGAGGCAAAGGAAGTGAAGCATTCAGCTACTCATTGCGCCTGTAAGATGCATGGCACCTGCGACCGCGCCCATTCCCACAAAAGAGGAGCACGTAAGGAGTTTATTGGCTTGTCGTGTAAAGACACCTGCGCCAGTTATCTCATCGGAGTGTCGGCCATTACTCCTTCATCTCTGTTTGCATCCCTAAATAATGATACGATGATTCAAAGACCTCCCTTACCTCCCTTTACCGAAGAAACTGCTCGCCAAAAAGTGCAGGGTGCCGAAGATGCCTGGAACAGTAAAGATCCCATAAAAGTGTCAATGGCCTATACCGAAGATACGGAATGGCGTAACCGCAGTCAGTTTATTAACGGTCGTGCTGAGGTGCAAGCTTTCCTGACCGATAAATGGAAAACGGAGAACGGTTATCGGCTCAAGAAAAACCTTTGGTCTTTCGGTGGTAATCGTATTGCAGTACGATTTGAATATGAATACCACAACGAGCATGGTCAGTGGTTCCGTGCTCATGGTAATGAGAACTGGGAATTTGATGATAACGGACTAATGGCCAAACGATATGCTAGTATTAACGACGAAGCTATTGACGTGGCCGACCGACGAGTATTTTAAATTCCATCACCAACAAATGCCATATACTATGTCGGATATTACCGCAGTCCTAAGGGCTGCACGTAGAAAACAGCAGCAACTTATCGAGCAACTGATTGCCGAAGCCCTTTCCCAACCCTATGTTCACGAAGAATGTGGTGATACCTTATGGGATGAAGCTTTGGCTGCTAACGAAGCACGTTTGAAGGAGGACGTCTTGCGCAGGCACAAATCAAAAAAGTAAGATGAACTATCATAAAATAGCGTTTACGGATGCCGTAAAAGCAGAGCAGGAGCGAATGCAAAGCCGCGTCACTTACGCCAGGTCACTCCCTCGAATGGAGCGCCCCGGCCTGGGTGATTTTGAGCGGGAATTTATTGCTGCTCGCGATAGTTTCTACCTGTCCAGCGTAGGCGCTAATGGTTTTCCCTACACACAGCACCGTGGTGGACCAGCAGGTTTTTTGCGGGTCCTTGACGATCATACCCTGGGATTCTTAGACTTTGCCGGGAACCGACAGTATATCACCCTCGGTAACCTAAAAGAAAATGATAAGGTAGCGCTATTCCTGATGTCATACGCCGAAAGGGCACGCCTGAAAATTTACGCTACCGCGCGTATTGCTACGCTAGAAGATAATCCTCAGCTTGTCGCCGATCTTACTCCTTCTGATTACTCCCATCGGGCAGAACGAGTAATGCTGTTCGATGTGCAGGCTTTTGACTGGAATTGTTCTCAGCACATCACCCCAAGATTCACGGCTGGAGAAATTGAAACTGTTTTTGAGAAGCAGAAGTAATTATTCATTTTTAGAAAAAATCAATCATGGCATGTGCAGTTTGGAACGGTCAGATTTTGGCCGAAAGCGATAAAACGAAGGTGGTAGAAGGAAACCACTACTTCCCCCCTGAATCGATTAACCGGAATTATTTCCAAAGCTCGGATCAGCACTCAACCTGCCCGATCAAGGGAGAGGCCGCGTACTATACGGTCGTGGTTAATGGAGAAGAAAACCCTGACGCTGCCTGGTATTACCCACAGCCTAAAGAAGTGGCGCTGCACATCAAGGATCACGTGGCCTTCTGGAAGGGAGTTGAAGTTGTTGTTTGATGGAAAAGATTGGTTTTGGTGGCGGATGTCACTGGTGTACCGAGGCTGTCTTTCAAGTGCTAAAGGGGGTCGTTAAAGTAGAGCAGGGCTGGATTGCTTCTGAAGGCGCCTCCAGTGCGTTCTCGGAGGCTGTGATCGTTCACTTCGAAGCATCAGTTATCGGTTTACCGACCCTGGTGGCCATCCACCTTTATACGCATAGCTGCACTTCCCGGCATGCACTCCGGAAGAAGTATCGTTCAGCAGTTTATACTTTTTCGCAGGCACAAGCCGAAGCGGTTGACGTGCTTTTAAAACAGTTACAGGAGGAATTCGATCAACCAATCATTACCCGGACCTTGCCTTTTGTCTTGTTCCGGAAAAACGAGGAACGGTATCAGAATTATTACCAAAAGCATGCTGGTAACCAGTTTTGCGAAGCCTACATCAACCCTAAATTACAGCTGCTGATGCGGCAGTATTCAAGATTTATGAACACCGATAAAATAGACTGAAAAACAGGGGGCTGCACATCTGAAGTACCCTGTGAGGTAGGAACTTATAGTCTTTTGAGTTGTTTAATTTATTCGGAGTTGCTGTAAATAGTTTGACTAGAAACTAGTGGCGACGACATCATTTTTCCCTGTCTTTAAACTACACTACCATGAAAAATTTAATAGGAATTGATAGCGCTAAAGCTGTAGAATTAAGCACCGCTCTAAACCGGCTGCTGGCAGATTACCAGTTATATTACCAGAACCTGAGAGGATTACACTGGAACATCAAGGGGCGGGAGTTTTTTGAATTGCACCTCAAATTTGAGGAGTTCTATAATGATGCTGTCATTAAGGTGGATGAAGTTGCCGAAAGGGTACTGACTCTCGGCGGAGAACCGCTGCATACGTTTACGGATTACCTTGAGACTTCGGAAATCAAGCAGGAGAAAAGCGTGACCGATGGCGTGGAAGGCGTACGTATTGTTGTGCAAAACCTATCAGTGCTTATTGCAAAGGAGCGGGAAATTTTAGACTTGGCGGGCGACGCAAAAGATGAAGGAACGATCAGCCTGATGAGTGATTATATCTCTGAAACGGAGAAGACGCTCTGGATGCTAAATGCCTATTTGCAATAAATGGCAGGCGTTTAACCGCCATTCTTCCTTCAGCGCGAATCATATCTATATGTTTCGTTTCTCACTTTTACTATTTGGTTGGCTAATCGCCTTTACCACGATTAGTGCTACCCCTCAGATGCCCGATCAGATCGTCCTCAATGGTGATACCGTTACGCTGATCTCCTGGCTTCCGAAGGGACCAATTGATGCGGACCTTTTGCGTCAGCAAAAGCCCGAGAGCTTCAGCACCGCCTGTTGGGATGGTTATTACCGGCTATGGGAAATCCGCAACGATAGTCTCTTCCTGAATGACTTTTTGCCCTGTAACGGAAATATTGATTGGGCCTGCACTGTGGGTGATTTTTATCCAGACACACAGGGGAAGGAGGTGTTTGCGAGTTGGGTGTCCGAGGAGGTGTTCGTGGCTAGTGATACCTTGATCACCTGGTATGATGTTTATCCTGTTTTTGCAGCGGAAACTGGTTTTGCGGTTACCGCTGGCATCGTCGGGAAAGCAAGTCACTACGACAACCGTAAGACCCGGCTTCCGGACCAGTACGCGCTGGGGCAATACATCTTCGATCACCTGCCCTGGGGCACCTTCCCGGACACTAACCGGGTGATGGTAATCAGCTTTCTTATTGACTCCTTGGAGCAGCCAACTGAGATTAAGGTCGTGCGGAGCAATGGCCCGTTGTACGATAGTATAGCGGTAAGCTTACTGGAGCGACTGCCTCCGATACCGGTCTATTATTTTCACGGTAAACCACTGCAGTCGCGCTGGAACCTGCCTGTCTGGTTCTATCGCGAGCGGTACCGCGTCCTAACCAACAAAGAGAATTAAGGACTCCTTTGGCTTAGATACCCGGCTAAAGCCACTACCTTTAGTGGCATGCGTCAACTTCTCTTTACCCTGCTTCTTATCCTCTCGCTCGCACCTGCGTTCGCGCAAAGAAATGCGGATATCTTCCCTGCGAATCGTCCTGAAATTATTCCGCTTTGGCACAGGGTGGCAGACTTCAGTGCTCGCTTGCGTAGTGTTGAAGCCTGTGAGTTCAGCCCTGACGGCCGGCTGGCAGTTTCCGGCGGTAAATTCGGTTACGGTGTCTACCTCTGGCGGGTGGCCGATGGCCACCTCCTCTGGGAAAACTACCATGACAGTGAAGTTGAGTGCGTAGTGTTCAGTCCTGATGGCAAACGGGTCGCCTCCGGCGGAGAAGACTATTTTATGCGTGTTTGGGATGTGGCCACGGGGGCACAGCTTTATGCCCATGAATTCAAAACGGCCGGTATTGATGGGATCACCTGGAGCCCTGACGGAAAAACCATCGTAGCTGGCGATGAAGCCGGGAACGCTATATTTTTCGATGCCACCACTTACCAGGAGAAAGCACGCCTTAATTGCGGTAGCACGATCAACTCTCTCGCCTATACACAGGACGGCCTTCGCCTGGCGGTGGGTGGAAATATTCAAACTCCCGACCCTGAAGGCCCCGGAGGGAATCGCTACAACGGCTTTGCTAAGATAATTGCGGTCAATGGCCTAGAGGTGGTCATGGATGCCGGAATGCTGGACGGCAGCATCAAGAGTATCCGCTGGAGCGCCGATGAGAAGATGGTTGCCACCGGAGGGTTTGATAATAACGCCCGCCTCTTTGATGCCCGAACAGGGACCCTCTTGCGGGAATTTTCCAGTCCCCTGAAAATTGAGGCGGTCGCTTTTAGTCCTGATGGGAACTACCTCCTTACTGGTGGACACGAACATGCCATCTCGATTTACGCCGTAGCGACCGGCGAGCTAGTACTGCAATTACCGGCAGCCCGGACCGAATATCTTGACTTCTCGGCTGACGGACGCTTGCTCCTCACTGGCCACGAAGATACCGGCTTACTTTCCTGTTACTTGCTGCAAAGTGATACGCAGGCCAGGGGGAATTACCAACAAATTGCGGATGAGCAATTGAATAACCGGGACTTACGGGGAGGACAGTAGACTGGCCTACTCAACCAAAACCGGTTTCTTTTGGTTAGACCGGAAACCGAAGGAGATCATGCCTAACCAAAATATCCTCGGCCAACTGTTTTTCGTTTTTCTGCTGCTTTGCCTGAGCACCACCACCACTACGGCTCAATTAAGTGTTGAAAAACTCCCATTCATACCCTCTGCAAAGGAAAAAGGGAAGAAAGCATCTCGGACAACCCGAGTAATTGGCCCCCGAACCAAAAATCCCCTTGCCGCAGGCCGGCAATCCCGTCGTGTTACTGCCAAGGCAGTTGTGCGGCAACCGCTGGCTTCGCCAGCGTATAAGAATAAACGTTTTCGGCGAACGGGTAAAATGAGTGGTAATACGGCACCGCGCCGGAAACAACTGATGGGACCGGCCTATAAAAACCGGCGGTTTAAGCGCCGGCGAGCACGGGTGGCGCGCTTCAAGATGCGAACGTAATCGTTTTGTCGCAGAGCGGTTATCTTGTGGATAAATCCTTTCAGATTATCGCTCATGCAACGTTCTACCTTCTTTAAGTCCCTCGCCGCAGGAACCCTCTCTCTTCCGGTACTAATAAAGCTTTTTGGAGGGGGAGAGGTGCAGGCGCAGCCCGGCGATGATGCCCGGGATACCCGGGTGTATAACTGGAAGATGGTGACGACCTGGCCACCTGGCTTCCCGATTTTAGGAGAAGGTTGCCAGAAACTGGCCGATCTCTGCCGTGAGATGAGTGGCGGCCGTCTAAACATTACGGTTTTTGGTGCTGGCGAGATGGTTCCTGCCCTTGAGAGCTTTGATGCGGTAAGTAAGGGAGCTGCCGAGTTCGGTAGTGGCTGTGCCTACTACTGGTCGGGAAAAGCCCCCGCCGCACAGTTTTTTGCGGGATTCCCTTTCGGGCTTAATGCCCAGCAGATGAATGCCTGGCTACTGAGTGGTGGTGGCATGGAGCTATGGCAGGAGCTGTACGCGAAGTATAATCTGGTTCCCTTCGCCGGAGGAAATACAGGTGTGCAGATGGGCGGCTGGTTTAACCGCGAGATAACCGGACCGGAAGATTACCGTGGCCTTAAAATGCGGATGCCCGGCCTTGGTGGCCGGGTGCTGGAGCGGATGGGCGGCACTCCCGTTCTCCTGCCGGGAAACGAGCTCTACACTGGCCTGGAACGGGGAATTATTGATGCGACGGAGTGGGTGGGGCCCTTCCATGACTACGTCTTTGGCTTTCAGAACATCGCCAAATACTACTACTACCCCGGATGGCACGAGCCGGGCACTTCTTTTGAATTCTTTGTGAATAAGGAACGCTACGAGGAACTACCCGCAGATCTGCAAAGGATCCTCGAGGTATGTACGCATTACATTAATATGTATACCCTGTCGGCCTTTGAGGCGAAGAACGCTGAATACCTGGAAAAACTCCAGGAAGAGGGCAAAGTATCTATTGAGCCCATGCCGGAGTCAGTCCTGACGGCGGCCCGTAATGCTGCCAAAGACGTGATCACGGAGTATGCCGCCAGCGATGAATTCGCCGGTCGCGTATACGCTAGTATTCAGGAGTTTCAGCGCAAGGCTGGTCCCTGGGCGGCGATGACGGAGGAGCGGTATTATGAGATGGTGCAGTAGGGGAGGACGCTCCAGTGTCTTTGGGGTTGCAATGGTTGCAGGGTTGTCGGTTGTCGGTTGACAGTTAGCGGCTTGGTCGAGGAGCTCCGGTCCGAGGTTTGGTGAGGGTGCTCACGCGTCTGTGGAGTTGTAATGATTGCAATGGTTGCAGGGTTGGCGGTTGTCGGTTGACAGTTAGCGGTTGACAGTTGACAGTTATCGGTTTGGGCGAGGAGCTCCGGTCCGAGGTCTAGTCAGGACGCTCCAGCGTCTTTGTGGTTGCAATGGATGCAGGGTTGTCGGTTGGCGGTTGTCAGTTATCGGTTTGGGCGAGGAGCTCCGGTCCGAGGCTTAGTGAGGATGCTCACGCGTCTGTGTGGTTGCAATGGTTACAGGGGGTGTCAGTTGTCGGTTGACAGTTAGCGGTTTGGGCGAGGATATCCGGTCCGAGGTTTAGTCAGGACGCTCACGCGTCTGTGTAGTTGTAATGGTTGTAGGGTTGTCGGTTGTCAGTTATCGGTTTGGGCGAGGAGCGCTGGTCCGAGGTCTAGTCAGGACGCTCACGCGTCTATGTAGTTGTGATGGTTGCAGGGTTGGCGGTTGTCGGTTGACAGTTAGCGGCTTGGTCGAGGAGCTCCGGTCCGAGGTTTGGTGAGGATGCTCC
>CAZTTF010000194.1:0-17371 GCA_964616365.1 uncultured Lewinella sp.
GGTCTACGGAACCGAAACGGCTAAAACGGTAAACTCCGAGGAGGAACGACGATCAGCGAAGCTAAACTCGCGGCACGCCCAGCGGTATCGCTTGCATCGCGTAGCTTACGTCCGCCTTGGCGGATAGAAACCTCTCGTGGGTGCTCATACAGTTACCGTTTCTTAACGCCGTTTCGGCTCCGTAGACCTACCGTCGTCCAATGCCGCCCCCACGGTAGCTCCGGGTGGGGTAGTCGAAGGGAAGCTACTAATGCCCAGAGGATAAATCACGACTTATAGGTAAGAGACAATTTGGTGTACTACTCCCAAACTTCCCTTGGACCTACCTGATCAATCAACGGTATACTTTCTTCCCAAGCGTCCTCTGCAACCACCAGTCTGGCATTAAGGACCGGCCGGTTGGCAACCCTCCGAAGGGCGTAAAGAAATGAATACTGTTTGAGCCAAAACGAGGTTTCCCTTATCCACCCAGATGACTAGTACCTGTCAGTGGAGAACAGAGCTGGAAGCGTGCGGCGAGTTTATTCATTTTAGCTTTTCGGAGGGTTGCCAACCGATCAGCCGGGACTTAAGCCAAAGGCTTTTGCTTCTTTTGGGCTCAAAAGAAGAGCAACACGACAGGCGCTGTTTTTTTGTGTAGGGAGAGTAGCTTTTAAGAGTAGGATGTTCTGCCGGTAATTCCTAAGGAATTATGGCGTCTTCAGATGGACATTGTAGGGACAGGGTATTCCCGGGTCCCTTGAGGAACCCCAATAAATACTGGCGGAAGACCCTAATTCTAAAAGTTGGGTCACTCTCTCAATAAAGTGCTTAACTCCTGCAGCCGGAATTTCATTTCAGGAGCATCAAGCCCCTGCAACACCAGGGTGCGCTCCCTTTCGGTCAGGTGAAGGGAAACCGACGTGCGTAGTGGATCGTCTGCTGCGGGTTGGTAATTAAAGCGGTGCAGGTGGAAAAAATCCGTGCCTAACTGCTGTGCTACTTGACCGATCAGGACTTCCTGATCCAGGATCTGAACGCTGAGAATATTGCCAGCTACGCCAACGGGGTCAAAAAGGCTTTCTATGATTCCTGGCCGGTCTTCTTTCGTGATCTGGGGGCTTTCCCGCTCCCGGAAAGCACTAATTTGAATCAGGTGTACACCGGAGGTATTCTCCTTGATCCAGTCTTCAAAAGCCGCGATGAAACGCACGGCCGATACGACGCCGTAGTTATCCCGGTATCCTGCATCCATCAGGCGGATGATGGGCTGCGTAGGCAACTGGACGAGAGGCAGCACGTAAGGGTAGGTCGCGTTCATGCGCAATGCGGTACTGAAATGCAGGCTGTCGGCATCCTGAGCGCTTAACAGCCAGCGGAAATCCACCATGTCGGGGTCCAAAGGCAATGCTCCCTGCAGCGCGGCCGGTGGCGCGCTCATGTACGAAACGCCCTGGGGGGAAATGACCATCCGGCGCCCATCTTCCACAATGCTCGGGGTGAGGAACATCAACGGGATGCTGGCTGCTTGTTCTGGTTCCCGGTAGGTCCATAAAGGTTTGTCCAGACCAATGTCGGTATTGCCGACAAATTCTTCCTCGAAGCTGTAAGCCCGGTCCCTGCGATACGTTTTCCCTCCGGCCTGAAAGCGCCGGTAGGGTAGAAAAAGATCGTTACTGACAATGGAAAAAGCCAGGGGGTTCAGGATGTCCCGGCTGATGCGATCAAGGCGTTGGTTGTCGTGCTTGCTGAAGTCGGGGTCGCTCAGGTAAGCTTCGCGGACATAAGCGAGCCCGAGCTGGCCGCCGGAGGCGCCCGTCATCAGGGCGGTGCGCCGCATGAACCCGCCGCCACTTTGTCGCTCCAGATGCTGAGCAACATGGGTAGCCCATAAGGCAGCAGTAAGGCCGCCTCCGGAGGCACAAACCAATACCAGCGGCGGCTTTTCTTCGGGCTGGCGATTTTTCCAGTTGTCGAGAATTTGTTCCGTTTGTTCCAGGTCCCTGGCTAATTGCTCACTGCCGTAGAGCGACCATAGCCGTTCTTCGCTGTACTCAGCCTTGCTGGAATAATCAAGCCCGTAGGCCTCGTTACCCCGGCGGACAAATGGTCCGCTGGTCAGGAAGTTGATGCCTGCCAACAGGAGGATAAGCAGGGTGAACCGCCATTCGGAAAACCAGTAACTGATAGCGCCGATAATGGAGACAACAAGGCTGAGTAAGATCAGAAAGCTGGCTCCGGCGGGGATCTGAAAAACGGGCTGGTCGATCAGTAAGCCCAGCAGCAAAAGGCCGAGAATAGTGACGAACTGGATCAGCAGGGCATTGCTGTGATTTTGCCGGAAGATGCCCTGCAGGATGCGGGAATCATAATGCGATACGGAACGTACTAACTTGGTTTTCAGGCTCTCATTAAGGTAGGTTCGTACCTGGTAGGGATTGTCGTACAAGCCCGTGAGGATCGGGGCCAGTGGCTGGGCACGGTAGGGTCGGTAGCCTGCGGCCCGACGACCAGTGCCTGGGCCCATGTTGGGTGGCGGCTCCCGGAACTTAGGCTTGTAATAAGCGATGTCCCGGTTGGTCAGGTTAAAGTATATGGCATAGGAGAACAAACTCAATACAAGCCCGAGCACAAGGCCGGACAGACTCTCCGTTACGAGCCATTCATTGTCCAGCATCAGCCGCGAAGGTTGTAAAAACCAGATGAGTAAGCTGCAGTAGAACAGAAATACCCCCAGTGGCAGGAGAGCATTATTGATGCAGAATTTGAAGAAGGGCCGGGAGAGGCTGGCCAGGAAATTGAAATACCCACCGATCAGTAGGTAAGTACTCAGGTTCCAACTCATAGTGAAGAAACCGAAGGCCAGCCCGATGAGCAGGAACGATGTGAATCCGGTAGCCCCAAGGTATTCAGGGTCAAGGAAGAGGTATTGCAACCCGAGGTTGGGACCGAGGAGGCCGCTGATCATCAGCAGGAAGAGGACCCAGATCAGCAGCAGCAGGAAATTACTCCGTAAATGCAGCAAGAGCAGCTGCACGGAAAAAGACCGGAGAATGCCGTCAAAAAAGGAGCGCATGATGGCTTGAAAGTACGTCAGTATCGGATAATTCCCAGCAGGGAGGAAACGAATAGGGTAGAAAAGTCGTCTGGTAGTAGTCAATCCACTGGCGGACTATGCCCAACAATCGACGGATGACTATCTTTGCCCGCCCTTTTAAACCAGAGAATTATGAAAATTGCCGTTGTCGGAACCGGATATGTCGGACTCGTTACCGGAACGTGTTTCGCTGAAACCGGAAACGAAGTTATCTGCGTAGATATCGATGCAGATAAAGTTGAGCGGATGCGGAACGGCGAAGTGCCCATCTACGAGCCAGACCTCGACGTTTTATTTGAGCGTAACCAACGGCAGGGACGGCTACAGTTTACCACCGATTTGCGTTCGGCGGTAGACCACGCCGAAATCATTTTCCTGGCACTACCAACGCCTCCTGGCGCGGATGGGCAGGCAGACTTGAAATACATTCTCGGGGTCGCCGAAGACCTCTCGAAAATGATCACGAGCTACAGCGTAATTGTGGACAAAAGTACCGTTCCGGTCGGAACGGCGGAGCGGGTACATGCTGCCCTGGCGGAACACCTCAGAGAAGACCTCTTCGACGTTGTCTCCAATCCGGAATTTCTGCGCGAAGGCGTAGCCGTAGACGACTTTCTTAAGCCCGACCGGGTTGTGATCGGTACGGAGAGTGAGCGGGCAGAAGAGTTGATGCGCCGGCTCTATGAGCCTTTTGTCCGGAGTGGGAACCCCATCATTTTTATGGACGTCCGGTCAGCTGAAATGACCAAATACGCTGCAAACTCCTACCTGGCAACACGCATCAGTTTTATGAACGAGATTGCGAATCTGTGCGAAAAGGCGGGCGCGGACGTAGATGCAGTGCGTAGGGGAATGGGCAGTGACACCCGGATCGGCAAGCGTTTTCTCTTCCCGGGAGTTGGGTACGGAGGTAGCTGTTTCCCTAAAGACGTACAGGCACTCGCGCATACCGCCGGAGAACACGACTATGATTTCCGTATCCTGAAGGCTGTTATGTCGGTCAATACCGACCAACGTTTCCGCATTGCCGATAAGCTGGAAAACTATTTTGGCGCTGATCTTAAGGGCAAAACGATTGCCTTGTGGGGCCTGGCCTTCAAACCCAATACTGATGATATTCGGGAAGCTCCTGCACTCTACACCATCGACCGCCTCCTGGCGGCCGGCGCCAATATCCGCGCTTTTGACCCCGAGGCGATGGAGAACGTTAAGGCGCTCTACGGAGACAAGGTTGTTTTCTGTGAAGATCAGTACGAAGCCCTCCAGGGAGCAGATGCCCTGGGCATCATGACGGAGTGGTCGGTATTCCGCACGCCAGACTTCGCACGCATGAAGGAGCAGATGAACAGCCCCGTCATTTTTGATGGGCGGAACCTGTACGACCTGCGCCGCATGGTAGAGGCAGGTTTTTATTACGACAGCATTGGTCGTAATCAGGTCCAGGGCTAAGTAGCTTCCAGACTGAAAGTAGAAGGGGTCTTGATGGCTGCTCTGTGAGCATACAGTGCTGCGAGATGGCGCTTCTTCCCCTGCCAGCACGTGCGCCCAACCTGGCTTCTACGTCCGCGCCCACTAATTTATGCTACTTGTGCGCAGCGTCACTTACCTTAGCGGTAAGGGGCTTTGTGCACTAAAGCTGACTTTTGACCGGGCAATGGTTGCCTGTATTTGGCGAGGTCCTGCTCCTGTCTTCAGAACTGATCATATGCGTTTGGTGACATCTTTTTTTATCCGGCTTGGCTTAAGGTCTTCTTTGCTGGACCTTAAGGTGGCGCTTTTGCTGCCACTCATCATGACCCTGATTGGCACCCTGGGTTTCATGCTTATTGAGGATTATACGTTCATTGAAGCGATTTATATGACGGTGATTACGATATCCACCGTAGGTTTTGGCGAGGTAAAGCCCCTGAGCGCTACCGGACGCATTTTTATTTCCATCTTCATGATGGTCAACATTGCAGTTATCGCCTATGCTTTGGCAGCGTTTTCTTATTTCGTGATTGACGGTAAATTATTTGAAGAGATGGAAAAATCATGGATGCAGTCCCGCGTAGACAAACTACAGGGCCACACGATCCTCTGCGGCTTTGGGAAATACGGAAAAGAAATTGCCCGTCACCTGCTCCTGCACGAGCAGCCCTTTGTTGTGATCGAGCAAAAAGAGAATAAGCTGGCCATCGAGGAATTTGCGGAAATTGATATTCCCTTCATCATTGGTGATGCGACGGAGGACGACCCGCTGGAACGGGCAGGCATTGTTCGTGCCCGTGGTTTGATCACTGCCCTGAGCGATGATTCAGATAACTTGTTTATCGTGCTTTCGGCTAAAGATCTGAATCCGAATTTGCGGATCGTTAGCCGGGCCCACCAGGAGCGGAGTCGGCAAAAGATGATCAAGGCCGGAGCCAGCCACGTGATCATGCCAGAACAGATTGGTGGCTTTTATATGGCAACCTTGATCAGTAAGCCGGGTGCCGTTGAGTTTTTCAGCTACGTTACCAACGAACTTGCTTCAGATATCGGGTTTGAAGAAGTCCGGTATGACCAGTTGCCGGAGCGATTGCAGGGTAAAACCATCCAGGAGATTAACTTTCGGGCTAACAGTGGAGTCAACGTTATTGGCCATCGCTTAGCTGATGGGCAGTATGTCGTCAATCCCGGACCAGAGGCGTTGTTACAACCGGAAGAAAGTTTTATTTTAGTGGGAAGCCAGCCTCAGGTATTATCCTTACGGAAGTTCCTGAAAAGCTAACGATCTGCGACTGCTTGCCGGAATAGGCAAAGTGCTTTGTTTTCTGGAAAAATCAGCAATTAGCATCTGCTCCAGCCATCTACCATCACCTTTGGGGCGTTGTTTTCATATTAGGAAATGGGAGGATGCTCCCGGATGAGGGGGGCTAAGCTGGCCGTACCTCGCATAAAAAATAAAGAAGATGATCACAGCCCGGATGCGACGTACGTTGCGCTACTGTTTGCTGCTTTTGGCGGTTCTGACGCCAATATATTATCTGGTGTATACCCTCTTCTGGGATGATGTGCCCAAAGACGTCGCCCTGCAAACCAGTGTAATGTACGCTGTAGTCAACATGGTTTTTCTCGGTGCACTACACTACGTATACGCCGGAAAGAAGGAAAAAGAAAAGCAATAAAAAAATCCCGGCTCCAACTTTTTTTCGGGGCAGACTCGCGATGTACCGGTTACGGAAATGGCGAACGAAAAAGGAGTTGAAAGCCGGGACTCTTAAAGATAAATCGCGCAGAAAGCTTCTGGCTTAGTCCTCAGAGTGCTTTGGGTAAACTTTAAGGGGGAACGTTAAAAGGCTCTTAAAAAGAACAAAGTGATTTTTATTCGTGACCTTTTTTGTGACCTCGCGTCTAAAGAGTGAATTAAAGATTCAGACTACGTTTCACACAAAGTCATCCCTACTACACTTATACACACAAAGTCATCCCAAATACACTCTTAGATTAGTTGTTCTATGCATTACATTTAAACAATCAACTTTAGTCTAATTATTTTGAGAGGTAATCCCAGGAACAGAATTTAGCCGAACGCCGCGCTCCTCAGAGGAAGCGTGGCGTTGTTTTTTTGGTCAAATGAGAAGGAGTTGTTAACGGCAAGAATATGGGGTCTTGAATGAGTAATTTTGCGGAAACGGTCAATTCGTGTAGAAACATGATTGATTATTGAACGAAAAGTGAATTGTTGTCTTCACTCTACACGCGCAGTTGTTTTTGTTTTGCTGTCGATCTGTGCCCTAACCAATTGAGCCCCGTGAAAAACTTACTCCTTCTTACGCTACTCCTCCCGATTAGTCTCTTTTGCCAGTATGACCCTGGTACTGCTGATGTCCCACCAAAATCAACAGTAGTACGGTTTGAAAAGGGAATTACCCTGGATGGCAACCCCATTGAGGCAGACTGGAAACGGTCTTCTCCGGCAACGGGCTTTTGGGAAACGTTTCCCTCGGATACTGCTTTTGCGGAGTATCAAACAGAAATTTATTTCGGGTTTGATGACCGCAACCTTTACGTTGCGGCAAAGTGCTATACTCCCGCGGAGGATTTTGTTATTCCGAGCCTCCGGCGAGATTACCGGGCGGGAGGAAACGACAATCTGACGCTGGTTTTTAACCCTTTTAAGGACAAGACTAATGCCATTGTATTCGGGATGAACCCCCTCGGTGTAACCCGGGAGGCGTTGATTTTTAACGGCGGTGAAAGCGGTGATGATTTTCGGGAAGAGTGGGACAACGTCTGGCGCGGAGAAAGTTACATCGGGGAAAATTACTGGTCTTGTGAGTTGGTCATACCCTTCGCCAGCATGCGCTTTCCTGATGGAGACCCACAATGGTTTTTTAATTCTTATCGTTTTGACACACAGTCCAACACCCGTACCACCTGGCACCGGATTCCACAGAACCAGATAATCATGAGTCTGGCATATATGGGGACCCTCGATTTTATCGGCGGTGCTCCGAAGGCACAGGGGGGGAATATGACGGTGATTCCTTACGTAAGCGGAGCAATGGCTAAAGACTTTGAGGCGGAGACACCCAGCGATTGGGACAGCGGCATCGGAGCAGACGCTAAGATTGGCATTGGTAGTGGACTCAACCTTGACTTAACGGTAAATCCTGATTTTAGTCAGGTGGAGGTTGATCAACAGGTAATTAATACCAGCCGGTTCGAAGTTTTCTTCCCCGAGCGGAGACAGTTTTTCCTGGAGAACGCTGACCTGTTTGGTTCCTTCGGGACAGACCGCGCGAACCCCTTCTTCAGCCGGCGGATCGGCATTGCTCAGGATACATCCACTGGCCTGGCGATACCGAACCAGATATATGCCGGAGCCAGACTTAGTGGTAAGATTGGAGATGATTGGCGGGTAGGCCTGCTGAGTATGCAGGCTGCTGCGGAAAGAGAGCAGGGCCTGCCGAGTTACAACTACTCCGTCGCTGCGTTGCAGCGAAAAATAGGTGACCGTTCCGCTGCAGGCATCATTGCGGTGAACAAGCAGAATTTTACCGACTTTTCGGATTCCACCGAAACAAACGCTGAGTTCAACCGGGTACTGGGTTTTGACTACCTGTTAGCAACCAAAAGCAATAAATGGAACGGTAAAGTATTCCTGCACCGGAGTTTCTCGGATCAGGAAGGAGGCGATGGCTACAGCCATGGCTTCAACCTCGAATACCGGGAGCGCCACTGGAACCTGGAGTATGCTCACCTGTATGTTGATGATGATTTCGATGCAGAGGTAGGCTTCGTTCCCCGCCGCGATATCTTTTCTCCGTTCATCGGCTTACGTCGCATCGACTATCCGGACAACCCCAAAGTGGTACAGAAAGGACCTGCAATACGTACCCGTTCGTTCTTTAAACCTAACGAAGGTCTTGCTGATTACGGTGGACGATTCCTGTACAACTGGCAGTACACCAGTACCGCCGAATTCACGGTCTATGCCCGAACTACTAAAGTGCAGCTCTTCAGTCCCTTCGATCCTACCCGTACGGATGCCACCCCGCTTCCGGTTGGCGACTATACCTATGCCCGCTTCGGAGGGCAATTCCGCTCCGATCGTCGTAAGCGTTTTAGCTACTCGATTGAGCCGGAATTCGGTCAGTTCTATAACGGAAGTACCTACGGTGCCAGCGGCAGTATCGTATACCGGTACCAACCATTCGGGGCCATCGACCTGCGGTTCAATTACCAGTTTATTGACCTGCCCGAGCCATTCGCAAGTACTGCTCTTTTCCTGATCGGCCCGCGGATTGATCTCACCTTCAGCAAGTCGGTTTTCCTGACCACCTTCCTGCAGTACAACGAGCAATTAGAAAACTTCAACCTGAACGCCCGCTTGCAGTGGCGCTTTGCACCAGTTTCTGATTTCTTCCTGGTGTATACCGACAACTACGATACCATTGGTTGGAATACGCGTAACCGGTCCATCGTCGCGAAAGCGACCTACTGGTTGAATATCTAGTATAACGTGAGGTTTGGCAAAATGCTTGGTTTCCTCTTGTTGAAATGAATCAAGTACTATGTTTGGTTTGTTTCGTCTGTTAGTCACTTAGTCTGTTGGACGGTCATGACTGCCTAACAGGCTAAAAGACTAACAGACTTGATAATCACGGGAGATTAAAGGATGATAGTCAGCAACTTGTGTTATTGCCTCGTCCAAACCTGACATTAATATTCTGTAAAGCGAGTATGTTACCATACACGCTTAAGCGTACAGAACATAAAGCTGTTAGCTCAGGTATTTCGCTACGATTGGCATCCTCCGGCCCATGCCAAAGCTCTTTTTGCTAACCCGCAGCACGGGGGCCGTCTGGTAGCGTTTAAACTCGTTGATGTTGACCAGGCGCAGGGTTCTGCGGACCAGGGCTTCATCGTAGCCCATGTCAATAATGTCCTGAGGGCTTTGTGTTTTTTCAATGTACTGGTACAACACCGCGTCTAGTTGGTCGTAGGGAGGCAGACTGTCACTATCGAATTGATCCGGCTTAAGCTCCGCACTGGGAGGCTTAGTGATGATGTTTTCGGGAATGACCTCTCCGTCTTTATTGATGTAGCGTGCCAGTTCAAAACACTCCGTTTTGTAGACGTCGCCAATAACACTCAGTCCACCACACATATCTCCGTAGAGAGTCCCATACCCAACGGCCATCTCCGACTTGTTGGAGGTGTTCAGGAGGATGTTACCAAACTTATTGCTGAAGGCCATCAGGAGCATACCACGGGCCCTGGCCTGGAGGTTCTCTTCGGCCAGCCCTTCTTCTTTCGCCCAGAAGTGAGGGCGCAAAACATCCATGTAAGCGGTGTAAATGCTTTCAATCGGGACGATATCGTACTGGCTACCCAAATTCTGTGCCAGCTGGCGGGCGTCATTGACCGAGTGGTCGGAACTGTACTGGCTTGGCATCAGGATACAGCGCACGTTCTCCGGGCCGAGGGCCCGGGCGGCCAATACGGCTACCAACGCGGAGTCAATTCCTCCGCTAAGCCCTAAAATAGCCTTTTTAAAGCCGAGTTTCCCGAAGTAATTGCGAATACCCGTAACTATCCCGTCATGAATCAGGGCCATTTTGTTCTTAGGTTGCTCTCCGTCGGGATTTGACTTCTCCAATACCTCTTCCGTATTATAAATCCGCAGGGATTCCTCAAAGTAGGGCATCTCATCAATAACCGTTCCATCGGGGTGCAGAACCAATGATCCTCCGTCAAAAAGAACCTCTGTCTGAGCACCAACATGGTTAACGTAGTACATCGGCAGGTGATAGCGTTTACAGTTAGCCTGCATTGTCTCGATGCGGTTAGCTGCGTGGTCATACGCAAAAGGAGAAGCAGAAACATTGATGATCATATCCGGCTGCTGGTCCATCATCTGGTCCATCGGGTTGATCTTGTACAGTGGGTTCTCGTTACCCACATTCCAGCTGTCTTCACAAACGACCATAGCGATCGTTTTGTCCTTGTAACGGACTACCCCCCACTCGTGTGCCGGTTCGAAGTAGCGGTACTCGTCAAAGATGTCGTACGTAGGTAGCAGGGTTTTGTGCTGTACCTGCTGCACCCGGCCACCGGAAAGGAAATAAGCACTGTTGTAAAGGTCCTTGCCTTCAACAACGGGATTACGGGAAACGGAACCAACAATGATGGCAATACCCTCCGCAGCTTTTGCTAATTCCGCAATGACTGCCTCGGCCTGATCAATGAAGTCCTCAAATTCCAGGAAGTCCCGCGGGGGGTAACCAATAGTTGCCAATTCAGGGAAGACGACGATGTCGGCACCTTGTGACTTGGCCCGCTCGGTATACTCCAGCATTTTTGCTAGGTTGGCGTTGAAATTGCCAACGTGAACGTTAATCTGAGCTAGTGCAATATTCATGGCTGAGGCTTTGGTCAGAGCAAAGATAGGTGCTAGTTAGTTTAAAAACAAAACTAAGTAGTTTGCGGATGATATATTTCCCGCATACTCGCATAACCCCAACACCTGCAGGGTGTTCAGGGAAGGTGGGGAAATCCTCGGTCAGTTGTTAAATAAAAGCAGGGTTATCGTCCCGCAAACTTATAGCCAACGGAGAGCTGTAAAATATTGCCGGGTTGCTCCTTGATCTGATTGGGCATGTACTCGTAGCTTACCCCAAAGAGGTAGTTGTTACTCCGTACCCTAAGGCCGGAAGAGAGCAGGAAGTAGTTGTTGGAGAAGAAGCTTCTGAAACTTGAAGAGGTAGCATTGTAGCTGCTCAGTCCCCCGGTAAGCTGCAAGCTGAAGTCTTCGCGTTCATATGGTTTCAGCGCCACCGAGAGGTTCAGCTTAACCATTGATTGCTGTACGTTTGCCCGGTCTTCCCAGCGGAAAGACTGGTAAACGTATTCGGTAGAGAAAAGCACTCCCAGCCATTTCAGCTTATTGCTGAAAGCGGCTTCACCCTGGTAGCCGAAGGCTACCGACAGTTGCCGGTCACTGTAGTTTTTATCCCTGATGTCGAGGGCACTCAGCCGGGCAAAATGGCTGAGCTGAAGCCGACCGCTTATTCTCCGGTCATTCATTTTGACGTTCTGCAGATCACGACAGATGGCGTAATCGCTGATTACCCGCATAATGTCGCCGTCGGTGAAGTTTGCGGTGCGCGCATACTGATAAACTTCCTCACATTCCCGGACGAGGTACTTAAGCTTGTGGCGAAAGCGAGCGGGGTTAGCGTTGAGTACGTCGTAAACGACGATGGTCGTGAGTTCGAGGACAAATTCAAGATCGCCCTCCCGGAGGAGGTATAGATAAGGCTGCGAACCTACCGCACTATTGGCGTACTCATTAAAGGCTAGATGAACCTTGATGAGCTCCACCTGACCGTCAACGAGCACTTCCCCAAATCTTCTGGTGAGTACCGGGGTTCCCTGCCGTTTGGGGTCAGGGATTTCCACTTCCACTGAGCGGTAGGTGCGTTGACTACGGCCAAGCGTGAACTCCTGAATATCCAACGGAGAATAACTCTTGTAAGGAACCCCCGATTCCCGGCGTAGACCAATGGATTTTCCGTTGTAAACCCCGACTCCACGCTGAAGATTCACCATTTCTGTCCTGCCGTCAGAAAAGGTTACTTTGTCGGGATTGCTACTTTTTTGAGCTGACAGCGATAGCGTCAACAGGGTGCAAGCGACCGTGAAAAGTAGTGTTCTGAGCATAATGTGAGCCTGTGAGTACGTAATCCTGCATAATATAGGTACAAACAAGCATAAAAATTACCTGATTCTACTCAGTCCGGCTTTTGCCAAAAGGTGGAGCCCTGCTTTATACTCCGCAGGTGAGATGTCAAGGCAAGTATTGTAGTGGGCGGCAGCAGCCGGGGTGTTTCCCCTTTTCTCCTCGATCAACCCTGCCTGCAGTGCTGCTTTGCAGGCATAGAATGCAGGGTTTTTTCTGCCATTTTGGACGGTGGCGATGTAGAAAGAGAGCGCATTGTCATATTCCTTAAGCCCATCCAGAACGCGCCCCGTACGGTACAGGTATTCGAGGAATTCTGCGGGACTCAGATCGTCAGTGGAGATTTGCTCGAGTTGGGCGCGGGCGCGGGTGCAATAATTGCCATCAAAAAGAAGCCGTGCCCGGAGTAAGCCCAGGTGTGGCGGCCGCCCGGCGGCGGCCTCCCGGGCCGCATTCTCGTCTCCTCCGGCACGACTGCCTCCGGAAACATCTGCTATCGCCTGCCGGTAGCCAGCTACATCATCTTTCAGTAGGTAGGACCAGGCAATCTTCTGCCGCGCTTCCTCTTTAAAGTGCCGTCCTTTATACCGGACATTGAACGAGGTAAAGTACAGACGAGCCGTGGGGTCAAGGGTTCTGATCTTGGCGAGGCCCAGCATGAAGTCCAGATAAGGAAAGTCTGAGGCTGTACCCAAACGAGGTTGAGCTTCAAGGGTACGGATTGCGATTTCATTCCGTCCGCTGCGCATAGCCATGTTGGCCAGCAGAAAACAATGAAGGGCATTTGTGGTCGGGCTTAAGGGTTGCGCCTCGATTTGCTGCCAGGCAGCCTCCGGCTGATCGGCGAGGTGCAACTCGAGATAGGCTGAGAGTACTTCCGTCTCCAGCTGAAAGGGGTTGTCTTGCATAGTACGGGCCAGGGCGAGTTCTTCCCGGCCCTCGGCAATCGTGCCGTTGAGTGAGGAGAATAGTTCAACCCCCCATTTATACTGAGAAGGAATTGACCCGACAGCCGCGTGCAGTAAGCCGAGATCCTTATAGGTTAACAGGAAGTCCGGAAACCGCTTTGCATTGTCCCGGAGTAGTTTGTTGGCTTTATTGAGCTCACGGAACGCGGCCAATTGCCGCTCAAACCTGATATTGGTAAGGCTACGGTGGAGCCGGGCCTCGGCCAGGGCGTAGTTATACCAGGGGGAAAGTTCATCTCCCTGCTCCAGCGCTGCAATGCGCTGGTCAAACCGAGCCTCCAGGGAGTAATCCAGTTGCTCGTTGCCGCTCAGGTATAAGCGGAAAAAGTCGAGGTAGCTTTCCAGGTGGTAGGTCACCAGGTTTGTGGGCACCTGATCCCGGTAGCGGTCAATGCTGGTTTGGGCACGATCGAGCTCCAGCGCCATCACGTCTTGATAAATGGCCGCAGCCTCCGGGGTAAAGGTGTAGTAATACTCTCCGCTTGCTGCTCCTGCAGTAAGCGGTATGACCAATAAACCCAATATATAGAAGAGAAGCGGACGTAACATTAGCCGTAAATCTGATCAATTACAGCGGCGAGGTTACGGTCTTTATCGGTGACCGTATTACCTGCATCGTGGGTCGTGAGTCGGATATTAACCCGATTATAGACATTTGTCCATTCCGGATGATGGCCAGCAGCCTCTGCTGCAAAAGCTACCCGCGTCATGAAACCGAAAGCTTCGGTAAAGTCGTTGAAGGTGAATTCCCGGTGCAGGGCGTTATCGGATTCAGTCCAGGGCATGGTTTGGTTTTTGGGAGTGCCCCCAAAGATAAGGGTTTGTTCTCAGCTCATTTAAGTACGAAAAACCTATCTTTCTCCCGGTCGTTACAATACCGTATTTAAGCAGTTGTCAGTATGTCTTATCCCGCAAAAATCTTACTCTTTGGAGAGCATACGGTCCTTCGCGGAGGAAGGGGCTTAGCAGTTCCTTTTCCTCAGCGCTCATTGCGGTGGGTCAAAGACCAGCCCGACGAACGATTGCTCCGTTTTTGCGATTACCTGCGGGTTGCGATCGACCCTGAGCTGTTAGATGCAGGTGCACTTGAAGATCAGTTGTTGGCAGATTGGTGCCTTGTCGGAGACATTCCTACGGGCTACGGACTAGGGTCGAGTGGTGCCGTCTGCGCTGCCATCTGGAGCCGCTTTGCTACCAGCAAGGGCTTTGGTCTCCGTGGGGAGGCACTGCGCCAGGTACTGGCGCGCATGGAACAACATTTTCACGGCAGCAGCTCCGGAACGGACCCCCTGATCTGTTACCTCAACCAGCCGCTAACCCTGGGCGGCGGTAGGCCGCCGCAAACGGCCAACCTGCCGGAAGGGTGGTCCACACGCTTTTTTCTGGTGGACACCGGGCAGACCAGAGAGGCGGCGCAGTATATCAGGAATTTTACCGGGCGCTACGATCAGGCAGCTGATTTCGCTGATCGCGTTGATCGTAACTGGAGCGCTCCGGCAGATGCCTGCATTGAGGCCGTTCTTGCTGGAGATGAGGCAAGTCTGCGTAAGCATTTGAAAGCCCTCAGTCATTTTCAGTTAGCGGAATTACCCGGGTTCATCCCTGAGCATTATCACGACCGCTGGATCAGTAATGACTACCTGCTTAAGCTATGCGGGGCCGGCGGTGGCGGTATGTTGCTTGGCTACTGTACTGACCTGCAGCGGAAGGCTGCAGTGGAACAGGCCCTAGGAAAGGTGGAGTGGTTAGGTTAAGACTCGCCGCTGAAGTAAGAATTGGGTACTAGTCGAACGTGTGGGTGGAGATAGACACCAAGTGAGCGGTAGGCTTGTGTGCGTGCCCCAAAAAATGTCCCTGATAGGAGAAATAATAAAGCCCTCCGTACTACAGTTCGGAGGGCTTTATTATCGTTTAAGCAATAGTAGTTGCTTACTTCTTGGCAACGATGTTAAGCTCGAGGCCAACCTCATCGCTGATGATGTTGTCCTGGGCAATTCCGGCGATACCGCCGTTACCGTACTCAATGCCCCAGTCCATCCGGTTGATGGTAAACTTAGGCGTGGTAGCTTTTACCATGTCGCCCTCTATAGATACGTTTGCAGGAACAGTGATGCTCTTGTTCACGCCTTTGAGCATAAGGTTTCCAGTAATGTTGTGCGTTACTCCTTCAACATCAGTTACGGGCTGTACGCTTACTACCTGAAATTGAGCAGTAGGGAACTTTTCTACTTCGAAGAAGTCAGCACTTTTCAGGTGACCTTCTAGTTTGCCTGCTTTATCAGCAGGCAGGTCGTCATTGGTCAGGCCTTTAACGTCCATGGTGAATCGGCCGGCAACGATGTTGCCATTAGCCACCACGATGTTACCATTAGATACCGGAATGTTGCCGGTGTGGCCACCGCCTACAACTTTGGTACCTTCCCAGCTGATCGAGCTGGCAGCAAGGTCTACATCGTACATCGCGGAAGGAATGCCTTTGGTTACATTGGCCTCAGCATCCATGGCATCGCCAGCTTCTACAGCAGTGCCTTCAGCACCTCCACAGGCTACAAACAGCGCTGCGAAGAACAGGAGGGTGAAAAAACGGGTCATAATCTTGTTGGTTATTATACTGCGGGGATTTAATATCTCGCAGCTTGTTGAGTGATGCGTTGTAAACCAAAAAATGCCCTCCCGGTTGGCTACGGGAGAGCATTTTTGGCGTTAATTCATGGATAAATACCACTATTTGGGCAGAATTAGTGTGTTTGACTAGTCCCAATCAGTGTGGAAGACTCCCTTTTGGTCGATCCGCTCGTAGGTGTGAGAACCGAAGTAGTCTCGCTGCGCCTGTACCATATTCAGGGGCAGACGCTCGGAGCGGAAAGCCTCAAAGTACTGGAGAGCAGAAGACATACACATGGTCGAGATGCCCCGTTCGTTGGTGAGGTGAAGCACTTCTACAACGGACTCGCGGCAAGCGTGTAGCTCGTCCCGGAACTGGCGGGTAGAGATCATGTTTTTCAGTTGGGGGTGGTTACTGAAAGAACCACGGATTTTCTCGAGGAGCTCAGCACGGATGATGCATCCTCCACGCCAGATGCGTGCGATGCCTTCCATGTCGAGGTCGTAGTTCAATTCCTCACTGGCTTCAGCCAGGAGGTGCATCCCCTGAGCGTAGCAGATGATGAAGCTGAAATAAAGGGCCTCTTCAACGGCAGTGGCGAGCCCTTCGCCTTTGAGGAAGTCACTCTTCGTCTCAACGTCGGAGTAAATCTTCGACATGTCCTGACGGAACTCCTTGAAAGCGGAGATGCCCCGCATCGTTACGGCACCATCAATGGTTGGGACGGGAACACCAAGGTCCATGGCAGTCTGGCTGGTCCACTTACCGGTACCTTTTTGCTTGGCCTTGTCGAGAATAACGTCCAGCAAGTGGCCGTCAAGTTTGTCGTCACGCTGCTTAAGGATGTCCGCGGAAATTTCTACCAGGTAGCTGTTGAGGCGACCCTTGTTCCAGCTGTCGAACAGCGCACTCATTTCGTCGTTACCCATTCCTCCGACGCGTTTCAGGATGTCGTAGGCTTCGGCAATGAGTTGCATCAGTCCATACTCGATACCGTTGTGTACCATTTTGACGTAATGGCCGGAGCTGGACTCTCCGATGTAGGTAACACAAGGGTCGTCTCCGACCTTAGCGGCAACGGTTTCAAGAATAGGCTTGACGACTTCCCAGGCAGATTTGTCTCCTCCGGGCATGATGGAAGGACCGCGCCGGGCGCCTTCGGCGCCCCCGGAAACGCCGGTTCCCAGGAAGCGAATTCGCTGTTCCTTGAGTTGCTCGTATCTGCGGTTGGTGTCATCGTAGTGGCTGTTACCTCCATCAATAATAATGTCTCCTTCGTCGAGCAGCGGGAGTAACCCTTCAATTACCTTATCGACAATTTTACCCGCAGGAACGAGCAGCATTATTTTGCGGGGCTTGCTCAGCAAGGACACGAACTCCTGCTGGGTGTGGACACCCTTAACATTCATACCTTCCCCTTCTTCGTTGAGGGCGTTAACGGAGTCTTCGTTGATGTCGGTGCCCAGAGCGGCAAAACCATCGTCGGCAACGTTAAGGAGGAAGTTGCGTCC
>CAZTTF010000195.1:0-8514 GCA_964616365.1 uncultured Lewinella sp.
AGCGATGCTCCAAGCATCGAAGTAGACGCTCCGGAGGAGTGTTTCGCGGGCACCAGCGCAACTTGTACTGCAGAAGTAGTACTGACCTTCACTGCTGAGGACGATTGTATCGCACCGGTAGTATCGCTTGAGCTTGACGCAAACTACAACCCAGGAGATCTTGACTTCACCGGATTTGTACCAGACAACGCTGCAGCCCTTGGCATCAGTATTGACCTGAGCAACGACGGTGCTAACTACACCATCACTGCGACGAACGTACCAGTAGGTAACCACGCGATCCGCGTACGTGCCAACGACGGTTGTGGCAACACTGACCTTGACATCATCGAGTTCTGTGTGGACGGAGACAAGGCGCCAACGCCAATCTGTATCCAGACACTGACCGTAACGCTGATGCCTGACGGCCAGGGTGGTGGCATGGCTGCTATCTGGGCATCTGACTTCATCGCTTCAGATGTAGAGGACTGCTTCGGAAACGTGATCGAGAACTACAGCATCTACCGTGAGGCAGGCTTCGATGAGAGCCAGATCGCAGTTGGTGACCTCGGTATCGACTTCGACTGTGACGACTTTGCCGAAGGAACAGTTCCGGTACGCGTTTACGCAATCGCTGACAACGGTACCTCTGACTACTGTTCTGTAATCGTAGAAGTACAGGCCTTCCAGGACGGACTCTGTGAAGGAGATCCTGGCAACCTTGCCGGTTCTATCGCTACGCAGAACGAAGAAATGGTAGCTGGTGTTGAGGTCACACTGACGGGCGACAACAACATGGACCAGATGGTGACCACCGATGACAACGGTGTGTTCAGCTTCACTAACCTGCCATTGGGCATTGACTACACGATCCAGCCAGCACACCCAGTAGCAGTAGACCTCGCTACGGTCACGGTAACTGACGTAGTAATGATCGGTAATGTAATCCTTGGTGCTGAGAGCTTCGCTAGCAACTACGACTACCTCGCAGCAGACGTAGATCAGGACCAGTACCTGAGCGTAGGTGATATGGTAGCGATCCAGCGGGTGATCCTAGGTCTGGATGATATGTATACGACGGGCGAAAGCTGGGGCTTTGTTCCAGCGGACGTAGACGTAAGCGACCCATTCGCTGAGACCTTCCCAGGTGTGTACAATGTGAACAACATGTCTGTAAACGTATTCGATGCTGACTTCGTCGGCTTCGCTTACGGTGATGTGAACAGCGTAGGCCGTTCTTCTGCTTCCCTGGAGGTAGAGGATGCTCGCCTCGAAGCTGGTCAGACACACAGCATTGCGTTCTCTGGCGCTGAGCTGGCTGGTTTCCAGGGTACGCTGGAGCTTGCTGCCGGTCTGGAGCTATTGGATGTCAGTTACGAAGGAGAGGGTGGCTTGAACTTGAGCGCTGCTTCTCGTGGGCAGATCGTCATGATGTTCCGCAGCGTGGCAACGGTAACCGTAGAAGTACGGGCAATTGAAGCTGGTCTGTTGAGTGAGATGGTGAGCCTGACGAGCAACGTAACGCTTGCCGAAGGCGTTAATGCTAACGGCACCAGCGGTGCGCTGAACCTTGCATTCTCATCCCCCACGGCACCTGCGTCCGCGCAAAATGCGCTGTTCCAGAACATGCCCAACCCGGTGACTGACGTGACGACGATCGCCTTCACGCTCGCGCAGGCAGGCGAAGCGACGCTGACGATCCGCGACATTGCTGGTCGTGTGATCAGCGTCCGCGAAGTTGCTGGCGTAGCTGGTCGCAACCAGGTAGAATTGAGCATTAAAGAACTTGGTGGCGCAACTGGCGTACTGAGTTACACACTGGTAGCCGGTGACTTTTCCGCGACAAAGAAGATGGTAGTCGTACGCTAAGCACGGCTAACCGGACCAGATATTAAAACGGCCCTATCGAATTTTTCGGTGGGACCGTTTTTGCAGGTCGCTATGTATGTTACTTACAAGAGGTAAATTCCAAACTTGCCCTGTAAGCGGAATCTGCCATGGACGTTATCATACTGGTCTAAGAGCTTAATGGGAGGATGGCCAGCGTCTTTTGGCGAAGCGACTGGCATCGGAATAGTGTTGAGCCCGTAAATTTCTATAAGGCTTATATCATTAACCGCGCAAAATGGGCATGTGTCTCGACATACTTTATATAACCTGGAGGAAAACGGCTACGACGAGGTGAATTTTTAGCAGTGACGCTAGTCTGACGGGCTCCAAATCGGTCGATAACAGTTATACGGCTGGGGTGATTACAATTTCCTGTTTTGTTCACTGGAAAGAAGTTGTCAATGCTTTGACGGGAGCTACAAGTATTTTGTCCTTGCAACGTTTCGCAACGCTGGAGGTAATGAATTTATATTTGTCCGACTTAGATTCGTGATCTCGTCTAGAGGTTAAATCCTTTCTTCCAGTCTCCATTGACTTGGCAGTAATGACGGTATTTCCAATCTTCTCAGGGCCTTTGAAATTTCTAGCTATCATAACATTTTTGCCCAATTGGTTGCCATGGTATTCTCTTATATTCTTCTGCTATTTCTTAGGGAGGGCGAATCCTTGTTACGGGCAATCTATTCCCATCTCACCAGAAATATTTATCCAGTCGGTAAACAATCAGGAACTTGAAGAAGTCTTACGGGCCACTTTTTTATCTAAACGAAATCCACTAACGGAGTCTAGGTTGGACAGTACCCTTAGTCTATTTCAAAAAAGACTTAAGCAACGGGATATTCGTCCCCGACTAAGAATTACCTTATTGGCTGCTACGGGGCAGTTACTCATTCAAGGAGGCCGGTTATCAACTGCATTTTCCTACTGTAGGGAGGCCCATAGTTTAGCCTTGGAATATTTACCGCGTGAGGATGTCATTAGTGCTTATGCTCATGCGGGCTATGGCTGTTATCTTAGCTTCTTTGAGGTTCCGGCGCTCGCAATTGATCCGTTACGAGCTTCTTTGCCTGGATTAGAGACTTTGTATAAAAAGCATAGGAGGAAAGGAAGTGCAGGGCTATCAATTGTCGGGCGGTATCTGCGCAGTACAGTAGAGTTAAATCTAATGGAGGAGGGCTACGCTACATACGAGCAACTTCTACGGGCAGCAAAAAATGAACCGTATGCCCATTTTGCGGATACCTACAATAACTTCGGTTATTTCTTGCAGCAAGCCGGGTACCATGAACGGGCAATTAAAGAATTCGATCGAGGAGTCAGGGAGTTTCCTGAATCTCCAACTTATCGAGACAGCTTTGCTCTGGTCAATATTTTGGAAACCAAATCGCACTCTTTAGTGGCTATCGGCGAAATAGACCGAGCCTTGGAACATCTGGAAAATGCTTACCGAGTTAGAAGAGAAATTGGTGCGACCAAATTTGCCATGCAGGCCTTAAACTATCTTCTCTCTTACCTAATAGAAGCTGGCCGATACAGGGAGGCGATGGATTTCTTCCGATCCGAAGAGCGCTACGTTGAGCAAGTCCTCACGCCTCGTAAGGTGACCTATAAACTATACAAGCAACTAGGCATCCTGCACCGTCACTTTGGTCAGGAGGAATCAGCAAAAAAATATTTCAACGCTTATTATGCCTTTGCCACCGAGAAAGTTTTGCCCGTTGCCGAAGCCAGCGCTAAAACGCCCCAAGACTTGAGTGAGTACGTGCATTTACAATCGGTAGCGTACGAGCAAGCTTTGAGAATAAGTCAATTAGAGGCAGAGCAGATAAATAAGGAGCTTCAAGCCCGAAACTTTGGCTTGTTGGCCCTTGCTATGCTCATGGGATTCCTGGCTTTTTGGGGTTTAACGAAATACCGCAAAAGACAACGGGATGAACTGGAACGAAAGCGGTCAGAGATGGACCGACGAAGAATTTTGGAGTTAGAGAATAATAACCTGAAATTTAGTCTCACTTCCCAGGAGAAAGACATCAAAAGGCTAGCGGCAGATAATCGACTACGGACGCAACTAAAAAAGGATCTTCTCAAGAAGATCGAAGCCATCAATGCACTGCCAGTTACTGAAGGAAGTCTTCGCTTAGATAAGTTAAAACGGGAGCTATCGCAAACGATCGTGGACCAAGAATCCATCTCCAACCTACAAGATCAAATTAATACGATCAATACGGCATTCGAAGAACGTCTGCGAATGCGTATCCCTGGTATCAGCGCTCAGGAGGTAAAGTACTGTAGCTTATTACGACTCGATATGGATAATCAGCAGATTGCACAAGTGCTGAATAAGTCCGACGCAACCATTCGGTCTTACAAGTACCGGATCAACAAAAAAGCTGGCATAACTGGTAAGGGAGACTTGCGGGCTTTAGTTCTTGAGCTCTAGGTGATCGTTGCTCGACCCCAAAGTCATAAAGGGTGAGTTTTCTTTTAATAGGGTAGTAATAGGTTGATAATCAATGAGTAGTAAGGCGTTTTTGCGCTTGGTGCTGAGGCCGTAATCATTTCCGCAACGTATTGCAACGGCCGTTTCTTCCTCTGAGTTTCCGTCCTGTCTACATTTGAAGTAATTGGATTTGTGCTCAGAGTTGGTAGCCACGATGAATCTCGAAAAAAAAATAAGATGACCAGATTTTTACCCCCTGCGCATCCGCTACGGATGGCTTTCAATTTTCTCCTGCTTTGCGGATTGATCTTGAGCTTTGTTCCTGCCAATGCCCAGCCCCTTTGCCCTGTTTCCTTTGACTTCACCGGAAGCTTGCAATCCTGGACGGTACCAGATGGTGTTACATCTATTAGCATTAAGGCAGCCGGGGCCAGTGGGGGAGGTCAAACTCGTTGCACTAATTGTAGGCAAGGAGGGGCAGGAGCGACGATAGACGACGACTTCGAAGTAACACCCGGTGAAGTTTTACAGATCATCATTGGTGGTCGTGGTCGAGATGCATCTTTTAGCGGTAGTGGCGGCGGTGGTACCTTTATTGCTCGGGGTAGTAACGGCTTTGAAGACTTTACGGAGGCTAATATTCTTCTCATTGCTGGTGGCGGTGGCGGTTATGACCTAGATCGTAACGGTCGATCGTCTACCGCTTTTCAAGCGGCGGCTACCGGTGGTGGCGGCAGCAGTCGCTTTGCTGGCGGCGGCGGCGGCGGAAGTGCCGGGCAAGACGGGGCTGGGCAAAACTCTCGCGGCGGGCGGGCAGCCATCAACGGTGCTGCGGGTGGTATTGGTCAAACAAGCGGTGGTTTTGGCGGTGGCGGCGGAGCTGTAGGTTTTGGCGGCGGCGGCGGCGGTGCTACTGGTGGAAACGGTGGCAACCTTCGCGAAGGTTTGGCCGGCACATCTTACAATAGTGGGCTTAATGAGATCAGTGAGGCCACGGCTAATATTGGTGATGGTTTTGTGATAATCGACTTCGGAACTGATACGGAGCCACCTGTGGCTATTTTTCCGGCCAATATCACCATCGAGTGCAACGAATCCACCGATCCCACCAATACGGGGATGGTCACGGCCACCGATAACTGCGATGATCCACCGACGGTTACTTTCACGGATAATATCATCCCCGGCGACTGTGCCAATGAATTTATTATCGAGCGGAGCTGGAATGTCACGGATGTATCGGGCAACGTTAGTGTTGCAACGGCTCTATCCACCCAACGCATCACAGTGCAGGATACTGAAGCTCCTACCATTACCTGCACCAATAATATTACTGGTGGCACTATTGGTAGCGACAGCGGTGAATGCTTTGCCACCATTGGCACTGGAGTGATGATGGCCTCCGCTACGGATAACTGTGGTAACATTTCCTACAGTTATGTCGTAACCGATCCCTTAGGTGTCGAATCCCCCTTTACCGGAGATGATGCATCCGGCCAGTATGGCGTGGGTAGTTGGAGTATTGAATTTACGGCTACGGATGCCTGTGGTAATTCCACCAGTTGTTCTACCAGTTTTACGGTGAATGATAACCAGGCCCCCATTCCCGATAACGCCACCGGTGCCGGCTGGACCCAAGCCGCCAACGCCCTCGCCAATGACGGAGCGGCAGGTGATGAACTTGGCAACTCCATCTCCATCTCGGGGGACTACGCTATTGTGAGTGCCTATAGTGATGATAACGACGGGGGCGGTTCTGCCGGTGCAGCTTACGTCTTTCTCCGGAGCGGTACGGGCTGGACCCAACAAGCAAAGCTGACGGCGTCGGATGCCGCGGCGGGAGACCGATTTGGCACATCCGTCTCTATTTCTGGGGACTACGCCCTCGTGGGGGCAATTAACGACGACGATGGGGGCAGTAATTCCGGTTCTGCTTACGTCTTTCTCCGAAGTGGTACGATCTGGACCCAACAAGCGAAGCTGACGGCAGCGGACGCGGCGGCGGATGACCAATTTGGCTATTCCGTCTCCCTCTCAGGAGACTATGCCTTCGTAGGGGCTCCTTTTGATGAGGAAGGTGGCAATGATTCCGGTTCTGCTTACGTCTTTCTTCGGAGTGGTACTGACTGGACCCAGCAAGCTAAACTGAGGGCAGCGGACGCTGCACCAAATGACGAATTTGGCTACTCCGTTGCCATCGCAGGAGACTACGCCGTTGTGGGAGCACGTAACGACGACGATGGGGGCAGTAGTTCCGGTTCTGCCTACGTTTTCGTTCGGAGTGGCACTGGTTGGACCCAGCAAACAAAACTGACGGCAGCGGGCGCTGCGTCAAGTGACGAATTTGGTCAATCTGTCTCCATCTCGGGAGATAATATCATCGTGGGGGCTCGTTTAGACGACGACAATAGCCTCAATTCCGGTTCTGCCTACGTCTTCGTCCGGAGTGGTACGAGCTGGACCCAACAAGCTAAACTGACGGCAGCGGACCCTGGGGCGGGGGACTTATTTGGCGTCTCCGTCTCCATCTATGAGAACTACGCCGTAGTGGGTTCTATTCGAGATGATGACGTGGGCTCTAACTCCGGCTCGGCCTACTTTTTTGAATGGGATCCGATAGAACTGACGGCCATTACCGTCGAGTGTAGTGCCACCCCACCCACCGCTACCGCTACGGACAACTGCGCCGGCACCATTAACGGTACGCCAAACGTGGCTTTCCCCATCACCACCCAAGGTGAGACCATCGTGACCTGGACTTTTGATGACGGGAATGGAAACTTATCTACGGCAGAGCAAATGGTTATCGTAAATGATACGACTGACCCCGCTACACCAACTCTAGCTACCGTCATGGGCGAATGTGAAGCTACGGCTTCCGCTCCAACCACCACCGATAACTGTGGAGGGACCATCACCGGTACTACCATGGACCCGACAAATTATACCGCCCAAGGTACTTACATGATCACGTGGACCTTCGAAGATGGTAATGGTAACAGCACAACGGCTCCGCAAACGGTGATCGTTGACGACGTTACGGCACCTACCGTGCTTTGTCCGACCGACATTACGGAGGGTACCGACGCTGACAAATGTGGTGCAGTGGTGGTCTTCATGCTTCCCTATCCCGTTGACAATTGCGGTGCGACTTCGGTGGCGGTACCTGCCAGCGGCTCGTTCTTTTCGGTCGGTACGACGGAAGTGACGGTTACGGCTACAGATGGAGTTGGCAACACGAATGCTTGCACGTTTGACATCACGATTAATGATACGGAAGCTCCGGTTCTTGAATGTGAGACAGATGTCACGGTATTCCTTGATGACGCCGGTGCCTTCTTCTTAACGAATGTTCCGATTCTGATCGACGAATCTGATAATTGCACCATGAATCCAGCGGGACCCGCTATCGTTGGCGGACCTGCCCAGCGTGAATTCGACTGTGATGACGCTGGCGAAACGCTAGTGCGTCAGTTTTATGTGCTGGACATGACGGGTAATTCTTCCGACACTTGTAGCGTCAACGTTACTATCCAGGATAACATCTTCCCGACCATCGTTTTGGGTGTGGAGGATACCACCCTTTTCCTTGATGCGAACGGCATGGTCTCCTTAACGATTGAGGATAACGCAGAATGGGCAGAAGACAATTGCGGTATTCAAGACGTCCAGATCGAGCTAGTTCCTGCCGCGGGCGCAGGTCCAGAGAGTGCAGCAAGCAGCAATGCCAGACCACGCACCCTGAACTTCACCTGCGACGATGTTGGCAACCTCAATCTGGAGGTGGAGATCATCGCTACTGACGTAAACGGCAACGTAACTCGGGACACCATCACAGTTATCGTTCTGGATACTATTCCACCCGTTGCGATCTGTCAGGACATCGAGGTATTCCTCGACGAGACCGGTAATGCCACGGCCTTCCCCGATGATGTTGACAACAATTCGACTGATGCCTGTGGCATTAACAATGCTGTTTTCAGCTCAGACCCGGCCGATGAAGCCAACCAGTTCATTGAACTGCCCTTCACCTGTGCTGAGGCAGGGGAGAACCCGGTAGTGCTGCTTGTCTTTGACAACAACGGAAACACGAGTAGCTGTACGGCGACGGTCACCGTCACGGACACCATAGTTCCCGTAGTAACCACTGCCGATCAGATGGGAACACTCTCTGACAACGACGGCACCTTTGCGGTAGACTCCGC
>CAZTTF010000196.1:0-12477 GCA_964616365.1 uncultured Lewinella sp.
GGCTCCGTCACTACTCCTTTCTTGGTTGCAAATGTTCTGAAATGTCTTTAAGTCCCACCCCATACCCTACAGCTATTGGCCGAAAGATTGCCAAGCTATTTGATTACGCCGTGTATTACGGTGTTGAACTCCTCCTGATAAGTCTGATTCTTTACCTCTGCATCAGCCGTGGGTTAACGGTTAGTATTGATATGTATGACCCCATAGAGCCACAGGTCACCCAGGTGTCAGAGGCTTCGCTTGGGGGCATCTGGTGGGAAGAGTTAGGCAAAAAGGCCGAGACTTTTTTCAGTTCCTGGAGTGTACAGGTTACCGAGGTTGATACCATTCGCGCTATTGATTCTCCGACTCCTCAGGTTGCTGGGCTGGATGACTTCAATGACGTAGTGCTTACGGACGACCCTGCGCCTCATATTAGTAACCTGACCTTGGTGCTCAGTCCGGATTACGGTGAGCGCAAAGGATTACCGGCTGCAATTATTACTGCCAAGAAGGCCCGGGTGCAGGCATATCTCACGCGGTATGCAGCCATTGCTCAGCAGGAAATGAGGGAGTTCGGTATTCCTGCCAGCATAACACTGGCTCAGGGATTGCTGGAAAGCAATGCCGGGGATAGTAAGCTGGCGAGGGTATCGATGAATCACTTTGGGATCAAGTGTAAGAAAAAGTGCCTCGGCTGTACTTGTCGTAACTACGGCGATGATACCCGCTACGATATGTTTCGGGTATTTGACTCCGTTGCTGACAGTTTTCGTGAGCACAGTGAGTTGCTAAATACTTCCCGCTACGCAAAACTTAAGGCGCACGGTACTGATTATGTGAAATGGGCGCATGGCCTGAAATCCTGCGGCTACGCCACCGATAAGCGCTACGGTTACAAGCTCATCAAAATTATTGAAGAACTCAATCTGGATCAGTATGATCGGGTATAATTTTTTGCTGTTCGCGATTAGCATTACAACTGATGCTACCGATCAGTCTAAGCACACGCTTTCGCTACGTTCTTTGTACCGCTGGCTAACTATCAGAGGGGGAGGAGATAGGCTTGACGCACCGTATAGCGTTTAGCGCTTGTTTGTCAAGAGGTCAACATTCAACTTTGTCCCTAACGGTTGGTCCGTGTTTTCTCGAGCCATTCTAACACGATTCGGTTGAAGGACTTCCGGTCTTCAAGATTGCAGAGGTGGCCTTTCCCCTCCATGATCACCAGTTCCGCCAGCGGAGCATGCTTGTCGGTGTAACGCTTTGCCGCATCAAGGAAGACGTGATCCTGGCTACCGTTAACGAGGAGACTTGGAGTCTTCAGGGGGCGTTCATAAAAGTTTCGGACTACAGAGAAAAAGTCTTTATACAGCCCCAGCCATTTCAGGAATTCCCCCGGAGCGAGTTTGAGCGACTGCTTTCGATACTGTTTCCTGCTGAAGGCATGGTTGCGCCGGGGCATGACGATCAGGATGAAGCCGTCATATATCCACCTGAATGGTACAAAGTAGCTGAGGAACTTTCCGGAGTGTGCGAAAGAGCTGATACGCCAGTCGGCCTTAAATACTCCTCCACACATGACCATGGTTTGCATCATTTCCGGCCTGCGGTCATTTAGTTTTTGCAGGATAATACTGCCCAGTGAAAGCGCAATGAAATGCGCTTTTTCAACTCCGGTATGATCGATTGTTCGGAGCAAATCATCCGCTATGATATCGAAATCGTAGGTGCGATGCTTCGGTTGGATGTTTTTACTGTAGCCATGGTCACGCATGTCTATCAACAATAAGTTGTAGTGCTTACAAAATGATTCTACCTGGTATTTCCAGGTAAGGGAGCTGCCTCCGGCACCATGGATGAAAATCATCCACTCAGCTTCATCGCTAATGCGGTGGGTGGTGTAGTGCAGGAGATCAGACAATCTTACGTAGTTTTTATTTACTGCCGAAGGTAAGAGGTTAATCGATTGTAACCGAGTTTTCCCCGGGATTCAATCAATATTAAATGAGGGTTAATTGACAGTCATCATCATATTATATCCGTCCAGAGTCCTTTTTCAGAGGAGTAAAGTAAAGCACTTTTGCCCGACGACAGCTGCAAGTCGCCCTCTCTGTCCGTTTATCCCTCTTAATAATCCTATGCAGCCTTCTGATACATCACGCTTTGTAGAGCTGGCCATCTTTCGGTTTGAAGACGTCTGCGTACGTGTGCAGGATGGTATGGAGGGTTATCTCAAAACAGCAGCGCTTGAAAAGCAGGCTGGGATAGAAGATACCTTGCGTTGGTTGCGTCGGCGTCAGGTTAGGGTTTGTGTATTAACAGACTATGATCGAGATGATTTCTTCTTACTGCTGGATCGCCTCGGCTGGAAGATTGGTGAGGACGCGTTAATTCAAATGGCGGTTGTAAATCAGGACAGGAAGGCCAATCCGGTAAGGAAGGCACTTGAGGCGTCAGGGCTGCGCGCAGCGCAGCAGGCAATAGTGGTGGCGGATACTGTCAGGCTATTGCATTGTGCGATCACAACTGGGCTCCATCTCGTTTTCGGGTTAACTAATGGCAAAAGTGCCTATCAGGAATTAGCCCTTGAACCATTTCGGGCACTTTTGGATAGCCCCGTTCAACTACCCAACTATCTCTTGCAAACTTTGCCCGAAGACGGATTCGGGAAGTCTGTTTCCGTGAAAGGACTTAACCGCCCTCCCCGGCTTCGGTATGTCGCGGGGCAGTAGCTCAGTACTCCTGTTCAGAAGAGAATGTAGTTTGCCGGGGGGATAACTCCAGGTGCAGCCTTAATTAACTGTTTAACCGACCTATAGGACGGCGTTCATCGCCGCGGATACGCATTGATCTAACTTCCATAAAAGGAGGGGGCGAGGGTGGGGCGGAAGGTATAACCATATGGTACTCTCAATCGTTACCTTTGCGGTTAGCAGATGCAGAGGCGGTCGATTGCTATTGCTTTATCTTGCTGACCATTGCGTGGTGCTCCTTATTCCGAGGAACTGTGACTGTATCTACGCTACCTTAACCTTCATTTTGCGGACCTCCGCAGCCAAATAAGTACACTGAAATGAGTTTCTTCAAAAAGTTTTTTAACAAAGAGAAGAAAGAAGACCTGGATAAAGGGTTGGAAAAAACAAAGACAGGTTTCTTCGATAAGCTCAGTAGAGCCGTAGCGGGCAAAGATACCGTAGACGAGGAAGTACTTGATGAGCTGGAAGGTATCCTGATTGCCAGTGATGTCGGGCTTGATACTACCATTAAAATTATCGAAAGAATCGAGGAGCGCGTAGCCCAGGATAAGTATGTCAATACGAGCGAGCTGCACGAAATTCTCAGAGATGAAATTGTGCGACTTTTAGCGCAGCAGAATACGGTGGATTACGAAGACTACGTCCTGCCGGAAGTTGACGGAGATGGCCCCGCCATCATTCTGGTTGTAGGTGTAAATGGGGTTGGAAAAACAACAACTATTGGTAAAATTGCCCATCAGTACAAAGCCAAAGGACATAAGGTGGTGCTGGGAGCTGCCGATACTTTTCGTGCCGCTGCAGTGGATCAGCTCAAGATTTGGTCAGAGCGCGTTGGCTGTGACTTCTATTCGAAAGGAATGTACACTGACCCGGCAGCGGTAGCGTACGAAACGACTAAATATGCCCTTGACAATAACTGCGACGTCGCAATTATTGATACTGCCGGGCGCCTTCACACCAAGTTTAACCTGATGAAGGAGCTTTCAAAAATTAAAAGGTCAATTACCAAAGCCTATCCTTCTGCTCCGCACCAGGTATTACTGGTGCTTGATGCAACGACTGGCCAGAACGCTATTGAACAGGCCAAGGCGTTTACCGAGGCTACTGACGTAACCTCTCTGGCACTCACTAAGTTAGATGGCACCGCCAAAGGCGGTGTGGCCATCGGTATTACCGATCAGTTTAAAGTGCCAATTCGCTATATCGGGGTCGGAGAAGGTATTAATCACCTTCAGATCTTTAATAAAAGAGCCTTTGTAGACAGCCTTTTCGGGGATGAAATGAAGATTTCTTAATTTTTTTTCATCCGGGTGTGCACATTTCGTGAAGATATGAGTTTGAGCCTCTGAACTTAGCAAAGAAAAAGGAGCCGAAAGCGTCCGGCAAGACTCAATCGGCTCCATTTGTCATTGTAACGTTTAGGCTGCTTCTTGGCGCAACGGCAATTGCTGTCAGGAAACAGTGAGCATTTTCTCTCTAATTCGACCACCGTTCCTGTGAACGTATACGGCTGGTCGTGACATTACAATCAACACGAAATGTTTAAAGCAAATCGATTGCTTTGGCTTGCCTTGTGCATGCTAGCCTTTGCATCCTCTTCACTCTCCGCACAAGATACAACGTACGAAGTACAAATTGCTACTACGACGTTTGTAAATAAGAATTTGGACGCTGATTGTTCAGCGGAAATGATCTACCTCAACCTTGTTCAAGGTGATTTTGATGTCGACGGAGATGGCTTGGTGCCTCCCGAGTCGGCATTCACTATTGAGATTGATGATGCCGACCCCAGTAACGGCAATATTTTGGATGGATGTGGATCATGGGCCTTTACCATCACCGCTACTCCCGGTGGTGGTGTCGTAGGTTTTGGCGGTGGATCCGGAATAATCAACTCATCCGATGTAACCGCCCCAACTACGGTTTCTACACCCCTGGTAAACGGTCCCTTCTTTACTACTGAGTTAGAAGATGTCACGATCAATACCCTACCAAATACGGTAGATCGAACGTTTATCATTGATGGATCGACTGGCTTTCCCGTCATGAGTAGCCTTGACCCGGCGCTGATGATGCGCCTCCTCGTAGGAGGAGAAATCCCCCGCTTTATGGATGCCTGTTCTGACGTCGAGGTAACGGTCTCTGATATGGTTTCCTTTGATGGGGACTGTGGTGATATTGTAATCACACGTACTTTTCTCGCGCAGGACTTCAGCGAAGACTGTAATGCTGAAGATGAGGGGAACACAATCACTAGTGTTCAATACGAGATTCTACTCGTACGCCCGGATGGCGGCGATGTAGAGTGCCCGGCTGATGTGGCCAACTTCGAATGTGATGATCCAAACCTCGTCGACGGCGAACTGCCAGCTCCCAATGAAAGTGATTATCCTTTCATCGACACGCCTGATGGCCCGGTATTCCTGACCACGCCATTTGGTAATGTTGGTGCAACCTACTCTGATAGTGAGCCCATCACGATTTGCTCCAATACTTACAAATTTGTTCGTACGTGGACAATCATTGATTGGTGTGATCCGGAAAATGTCCAGACCTGCACCCAGCTCGTTAAAGTTGGTGATACTAGTGGTCCTGAACTAACCCTTCCTACCCAGGATCTTGATTTTAACGGCATCGCTGATGATGGTCCATTGGTGTTTTCTACGAACGCACCAGGATGTGGGGCATTTGTGTCCACTAATCCAGGTAGCGTAATCGCTACTGACGGCTGTGGTGAAGTCGCTACCATCACCGCTTTTGTATTGCTCGGCGGAGACGAAGACAATGTTGTTGGGCCCATTGATGTGCTGGCTGCCAACCCCGTAGACCGCCTTACACCATTCCTCCCACTTGGCCCTCACACCATCCGTTATATTGCCAGAGATGACTGTGGTAATGAAGTAACTCAAGATCTACAGATCGTAATTGAGGACCGCACCGGCCCTGTTGTAATTGCTGAAGATGCCCTGAACGTATCTCTGTCTGATGCAGGTTTCGCGGTTGTTTTGGCAACGGACGTTGACGAAGGCTCCTATGACGATTGTACTGACGTGATTCTGGAAATCGCGTTTGCTAATCCATCATCAATGATCGCTATCGGTACCTTTGGACCGTCGATCACGCTGACCTGTATCGATGTAGGTGTCGTTCCAGTTATTCTGCGGGTCACTGACCTCAACGGTAACTCCAACGAGCGCATGTCCATCCTCAATGTAGTGGACAACTCTGCGCCAATCTGTATCGCTCCTGGACCGCTAGCTATCGACTGTGTAATTGCTGATGACCTGCTTCCTGAGGATATTAATGCTGAATTCGAAGTGGATCCCGTGGGGGTAATTACTCTCCTGACGGACCTGTTCGGAACCCCAACCAGCCTGGATAACTGTGGCAACGAAGTTGTTGATCAAACCGTGGTTGATAACCGTAACGAATGCGGACAGGGAACCATCACGCGTTCCTTCACCGTAACTGATGCACGAGGCTTTGTCTCCCTGCCCGGATGTAATCAGGTGATCACCGTAGGCGGTGTCCGCGATTACACGATCGAGTGGCCTGCTGACGTAACTGTTGAGTGTGGTGAAATCCCCGTATTCAACAATGTTGCAGCCGATGAATTTGGTTGTGACCTACTGGTAACTACCGTAGAAACTGACACCTTCTTCGCTACTTCAGTAGAATGTTTCCGCCTGCGCCGTACAATTGAAGTATTCAATTTCTGTGAGTACAACGGTATCGATGAGGCTTACAACGTTCCGCGGGACGCAGATGGTGACGGCAACTTTGAAGAGCCTACGTTCCTGCACATCATCCCTAATAGTAATTCCTTCTTTGGTGACGATGAAGCTATTCTTGACCGGGACAATGATCGTACCAACGCCAATAGCATCGCTGCACTTGACGATGATGACAACATCGCCGGTGACTTCGATAGCGACAGCGATGGCGACACCGGCTACGCCAACTCCCTCAGCAGAGGTTACTTCCGGTACGTGCAATTTGTCAGTGTAATAGACAACACGCCGCCAGTTGTTGACAATGTATCTACAGTTATCTTTGATGACTCCGATTGTATGGGAGGTGATGTGACAATCAACTACTCCGTAATTGACGAGTGTGTAATGACTACCGTTACATCTACGGCATTCCTCGATCTGAACTACGATCAAGCCATTGGCTTTTCACCTGACCGTGCAATCTCGGACAGTGAGCTGTCAAGCGATGGTATGGGTGGATTCACCATCAACCTTGCCGACATCGCCAGTGGAACACATGCAATTCGTGCCAACGGTATGGACGGATGTGGCAACTGGGATGCAGAGATCATTGTCTTCAACGTAGCAGACAACAGTGGTATATCTCCCATCTGTATCGGCACCCTGAGCTTTGTCCTTATGCCTGACGGCGCAGGTGGCGGCATGAGTGCAGTGAATGCATCAGGATTCATTGTCGATGTAAATGGCAACTGTAGTGGCGGTGACGTTGAGTTCTCAGTGTACCGTGAATTCGGAGAAGCAGATCAACCAGGCTTCGTTCCCGTTCCTGGTCGTTCAGATTTCATGGTCACTTGTGAGGACCTCGGAGACGTAGCCGTACGAGTATACGTTTTCGGTGAGAACGGTCAGTTTGAGTTCTGTTCTGCAACGGCTGAGATTGAAGCATTCAACGAGGATGTATGTCCTGGTGAAAGTGCAGGCTCCCTGGCTGGCTTCATCACGACGCCACTGAACGAACAGATGAGTGACGTAGAGATTCACATCAGTGACATGGCATCAATGAATGACATGCAGTACACTGACCAGAACGGTAGCTTCATCTTTAGCGGCCTGGAGGAAGGTAATACCTACATGGTTCGCCCGAACATGGGAGATATGGTCAACCTGCAGCGCGTGAAGACCAGTGACATCAACCGCATCATGAACCACATCATGGGGATTAATCCACTGGATAACCCACACCTGATGATTGCTGCGGATGTTGACGCAGATGGTTTCATTACGGTAGGCGATATGGTCTCTATCCGCCGTGCAATCCTCGGCCTTGATGACACCTTCACGAACAGCCCGACCTTCCGCTTCATCCGCCGTGACTTTGACCTCTCAGGCCTGACAGAAGGCTGGGACCCTGACTTCCTGCCGACTACCTACACGGTTGATCCGTTGGAAGGCGATAACCGCGAAGCTGACTTCATCGCCATTGAAATCGGAGATGTATACATCGACCTCTCAGGACGTGAACTCAATGAGCTCCACACCCAGGACGACTACCTCTCTGCTGGTGAGCAGTTTGAAATCACCCTCACCGCCGGAGATATCGCAGGCTTCCAGGGTACGATTGAAGCGGCGAGTGGCCTCAGCATCATCGGTTGGACCTCTGACCTCCTGGGCGCAGCCAACGTAAATGATGCGCTGCTGAGTGAAGGCCTCCTGGCAATGAGCTACAACGAGCAGTCTAGCCTCGAAGGTGAGGAAATTATCACCCTGCAGGTAGTTGCACTCGAAGAACTCAGAATTAGTGACTACCTTAGCGTCACCAATCGGATGACTTACGCCGAAGGCATTACTGCCGAAGGAGCATCTTCTGATCTGGAACTTAACTTCCGCGAGACTACGGGCGGTGCAGGCATCATGCTTCACCAAAACTTCCCCAACCCGGTAGCCGCTCAGACGACCATTGTTTTTGAACTGCCTCAGGCAGCGACTGCTCAGCTGGAAATCCACGATCTCCAGGGCAGACTATTGAGCACGCGTATCATTGATGGATACGCTGGCCGGAACAGTGTTGTACTAGACTCCAACGACGACCTAAACAATACAACAGGAGTGCTGACCTATACCCTCGTGGTCGGTAAGCAACGCCTGACGAAACGCATGACCGTAGTGTCTCGCTAAGGCGAGCCTGCGAAGGGCCCACTAATTGGCCTGTCTAAGAATTAGAGAGTAGCGCGACCCTGCCAGTCCATTTGGATTGGTGGGGTTATGCTCTTTTAGGCACCTGGCCAATCAGGCGCGGCCGCAGGTGCAGCGTCAGGGTAGAAAGCAGGGTAGGGGGAGACCGACTAATCCGGCCTGCTCTTCATTACGCTCACTACTCCTCTTTGCTCCTGCGGCCGCGCCCAATACATCTCCCGTAGAAATTGGAAAAGAGACCTTATATATATGGATAAGTCAGTTTTTCTACCGTAGACACGTAACTTGCTGATTTGCAGCCGTCCACCTTGAATTTAGGAGGATTCTACGGGCTTCAGTAAAAACCTTTTGAGGAAAATCTTCCTAATGACATAATGTTCTAGGAATTATCCGGATAAGTGCTTACCTTTGCGCTCGCTTTTCAAGGAGGTAGGCCTCTGGTAAATCAAAAAAGCGCTTCAAAAGTAAAGAAAACGTATGCCTACAATTAATCAACTTGTCCGTAAAGGTCGCAAGGTCATCAAGGAAGCCAGTAAGTCTCGTGCACTGGATGCTTGTCCGCAAAAACGTGGTGTTTGTACCCGCGTATACACAACCACCCCCAAGAAGCCGAACTCGGCGCTCCGTAAGGTGGCAAAGGTCCGTTTGACTAACGGTATCGAGGTTATCGCCTACATCCCTGGTGAAGGTCACAACTTGCAGGAACACTCAATCGTACTGATCCGCGGAGGTCGTGTAAAGGACCTTCCTGGTGTACGTTACACCATCGTTCGTGGCGCACTTGATACAGCAGGTGTTTCTGACCGTCGCCAGGCACGTTCCAAGTACGGTGCGAAACGCCCCAAAAAGTAAACCAATTCTTAAGTAAGATGAGCCGCCTCAGCATAGGCGGCCATTTGGTCGGAATCCCAACGGCCATCTGAAGTTTTAAGCTATGCGTAAAAGAAAACCAAAAGTACGAGTTATCGCCCCGGACCCCCGTTACGGTGATACCATGGTAACTCAATTCGTCAACATGCTCATGTTCTCCGGTAAGAAGAGTACGGCCTTCCGTATTTTCTACGACGCGATGGACATCATCAAGGAGCGTGTCGCTAACGAAGAAATTGATGAATTCGAAGTGTGGAAGCGCGCGCTCAACAACGCCATGCCTCAGGTAGAAGTACGCTCTAAGCGTATTGGCGGTGCTACTTTCCAGATTCCTACTGAGATCCGCGCTAAGCGCAAGATGTCCATCGGAATGAAGTGGCTCATCAAATTTGCTCGTCAGCGTTCCGGAAAAGGAATGGCAGAAAAGCTGTCCTCTGAGCTCCTCGCAGCAAGCCGTAATGAAGGTCTTGCCGTGAAGCGTAAAGAAGATACGCACAAAATGGCCGAGTCTAACCGTGCCTTCGCTCACTACGGAAGATAGTGTGCAGATAGCGTCCTTCGCTGTCACATTAACCCAAATAATCTCCTCCTACATAAATTCCATTTGCCATGGCAACGGATCTCAAATTCACCCGTAACATCGGTATTGCCGCGCACATTGATGCCGGTAAAACAACTACTACCGAGCGTATCCTTTACTACACCGGTATCAGCCACAAGATTGGTGAGGTACACGATGGTGCTGCAACCATGGACTGGATGGAGCAGGAGCAGGAGCGTGGTATTACCATCACCTCTGCTGCTACTCACACCAGCTGGAATTGGAAAAATAAGGAGTACACTTTCAACATCATTGACACTCCCGGACACGTTGACTTTACCGTAGAGGTTAACCGCTCATTGCGCGTCCTTGACGGTCTCGTATTCCTGTTCTGTGCAGTATCTGGTGTTGAGCCTCAGTCTGAAACCAACTGGCGCCTTGCGGACAACTACAAAGTTCCCCGTATTGGCTTCGTGAACAAGATGGACCGTTCTGGTGCTGACTTCCTCGCTGTTGTAAAAGACGTTGAAGAGAAGCTTGGTTCTAAGTCTATTCCACTGCAGATCCCAATCGGTGCAGAGGAGACTTTCCGCGGCGTTGTTGACCTCATCACTATGCAAGCAATTGTATGGAATGAGCACGACCAGGGAATGACCTTCGAGGTGATCGATATGCCAGCAGATCTGGAAGACACTGTAAACGAGTGGCGTGAAAAACTCCTCGAAGCAGTAGCTGAATACGATGAATCACTCCTCGAGAAGTTCTTCGATGATCCTGACTCTATCACCGTTGAGGAAGTACGTAAAGCAGTCCGTGACGCCGTTACTGACGCTGCTTTTGTTCCAATGATGTGTGGTTCTGCCTTTAAGAACAAAGGTGTACAGGCCGTGCTTGATGCAGTTTGTGCTTACCTGCCTAGCCCACTGGACATTCCACCGGTTCAGGGTACTCACCCTGACGACGAGGAAGAAGTACTCGAGCGCGCTCCTTCTGTAGATGAGCCGTTTGCAGCGCTTGCGTTTAAGATCGCTACTGACCCATTCGTTGGTCGACTGGCATTTATGCGCGTTTACTCTGGCGTACTTGAGGCTGGTTCTTACGTGAAGAACACGCGTTCTGGTAACAAAGAGCGTATCTCTCGTCTCTACCAGATGCACGCTAATGAGCAGCAGGCTATCGAAAAAGTGGAAGCTGGTGACATCGCCGCTGCAGTAGGTTTCAAAGATATCCGCACTGGTGACACGCTGTGTGACGAGAAGAACCCTATCGTTCTGGAATCTATGGTATTCCCCGATCCAGTAATCGCGGTTGCCGTAGAGCCTAAGACGCAGAAGGACCTCGATAAGCTCGGTATGGCACTCGCCAAGCTTGCGGAAGAAGATCCAACCTTCACCGTTAAGTACGACGACGAGACCAACCAGACCGTTATCGCGGGTATGGGTGAGCTTCACCTGGAGATCATCGTAGATCGCCTCAAGCGTGAGTTCAAAGTAGAAGCTAACGTAGGTGCGCCACAGGTTTCTTACAAAGAAGCACTGTTCACTGAAGTTGAGCACCGTGAGCGCCTCAAGAAGCAGTCTGGTGGTTCTGGTCTCTTTGCCGATATGAGCTTTACCCTCGGCCCTGCCGATCAGGAGTTCCTTGACAGCGAAGATTTCAAGAGCGGTAAAGAAAAGATGCAGTTCGAGTGGGCCATCGTTGGTGGTTCCATCGACAAGAACTACCAGAAGCCCATCAAAGACGGTTTCCTGTCAATGATGAAGAACGGTATTCTTGCTGGATACAATATTGACAGCATGAAGGTGAGAGTATTTGACGGTGGTATGCACTCCGTTGACTCCAAGCCACTCGCTTTCGAACTTTGTGCCAAGGAAGGCTTCAAAGCTGCTGCACCTAAGTGTAATCCGAAGCTGCTCGAGCCCATCATGGAAGTTGTTATCGTTACTCCTGAAGAGTACACTGGTAACGTAATTGGTGACCTTAACCGTCGTCGCGGCCTGCCAAAAGGCCAGGAGACTATGAATGGTGGTGCAATCCGTATCACTGCTGATGTACCTCTGGCTAACATGTTTGGCTACGTGACTGACTTGCGGACGATTACTTCCGGACGCGCAAACTCCAGCATGACTTTTGACCGTTTCGCAGAAGCACCTAAGGGTGTTGCTGACCAGGTCATCAAAGAAGCTAAAGGAGAGTAACTGACCTATTAACTCCCACCTTTCCGGTACCATCCGGAGGGTGGGAGTTGTATTAAAATAATGGCCTCCGGAAAGCCGGTCAGGTCTAATTCTTTTTGAAAATTCAAATCTGGCATGAATCAGAAAATTCGCATCAAATTGCGGTCTTACGATCACAACCTGGTAGACAAGTCTACTGAGAAGATCGTCAAAACCGTAAAAAACAGTGGGGCCATCGTAACCGG
>CAZTTF010000197.1:0-17052 GCA_964616365.1 uncultured Lewinella sp.
TATCAATACCGAACGCTCGCGAGTGGTTACCGAGAGGAGGGCTCTAATGGTTTTAATACGGTCTTTCCCGGTAAAAACGGGACTATTGGTTCCAACTTGCACTTCATTTGGCAAACTGTGCAAGGGCAGCAGTTGGACACCATAAAATACTCAACAGGTAAGGTGGCTTTCCATGCAACAACGACCAGGACGGACCTTTCCCTTCTCAGTGCTAATGATCCTAAGCGTCTCGATGCGATTAAGGTATACACGGGACAAAGCTATTGTCAGGAATTTGATTTTACTTACGACTATTACAACGACTCGTCAGTATCCGCACCTTATGGAAAGCGGTTAAGACTGCTGGAGGTACAGGAAAAGTCCTGTGACAATACGATCAGCAAACCTCCCTATAGCTTTGACTATGTAGGCACAAATAGCCTTCCTCATCGCTTATCCAAAGCTATTGACCACTGGGGATTTCATAATGGCGAGACGGGGAATAATAGTTTAGAGCTAATTATCCCCGAAACCTCTATCCCGCACCCAGTACCAGGAAATACAAGCACCATAACATATGGTATTGCTCAAAGAGAATCGAGTGAGACACATATGCTGCAGGGGACACTTGAAAAAGTGACCTTTCCTACGGGGGGGAGTGCGCATTTTGAAATGGAAGCTAACCAAATTAATGAATGGCAAACCACAGGGGTAACGAACTTGATCAGTCACCTAGAGAGTTGTCTTTCTCCGAACATCGCTTGTTGTGGCCCACGTAGTAATGAAACCACTTATACTTTTACTTCGCAAGGCCAGATAGATAATGCCGTTTTTGATTTGGTAGGGTGTGTGCAGTACGCTTCTAATAACATCACGCGTTACGATAGCTGCCAGACTTCTTTCAAGGAAATGAAGGTGGAAATATACCAAGGGAGTACTTTCATTGGTGATTATACAGATATTTTCTCTGGAGAAGACTTCAGTATCCAAAGAGATTTACGGCTCTCGGAAATTTCAATCTCTTTATCACCAAGTGTAAGCTACACATTCCGGGTATCATCTCAAAACAGTACGGCTAAGTTTACACTCAAGGAAGAAACCAGGGCTTTTGTTCCTGTAGATGTAGGTGGACTACGCATCAAGCGCCTTAGTATCGTAGATGATGCCGGGCATAGTCCAACGGTTGTCAAGGATTATAAATACCATCAGTTTGATGATCTTACCCGCTCAAGTGGGGTGCTGAATCAAAAACCAAGATATCACTTGGCAGCCTGGTGGCAAGGTGATCAAAACCAGGTAACGAACCAGTATAGTGTTCGCTTCTACGAATCATCCAAAGCTCCGTTAACAGCTTATGATGGACGTCACGTAATGTACCGCCAGATTACCGAAGACCTTAATGGTCTGGGAAGAAATGAGTACACTTATTACAATTCTCCGATCGACAATTCAGATATTGGTTACTTCAATTCTTTCGGAAACTTTCACGTCGGCCTCACCCCGGAATATGACCCAGACGGAGCAACGGGAGATAGTACGCTCATTTTTAGCTACGGTTCCATGAGTATGGACCATATTTTACCCTACACAACCAATATCAACAAGCTACACGGCAAGCTCAGCATGAAAAAGAGCATTGCTGAAGACGGTACTGAAATCGCGAGTGAATTTCATCTTCCCAGTGGTTATACCAGCCCCATAGGGGTCAGTGAAGGGATTAGAGTCAACGGCTTTGGAATCACAAACGTTTGGAGCGCCTACCACTATCCGCTCAAAGTCGGAGCCCGAGTAGAAGGTTCCGTTACCAGTACGGTTGATGGTGTGGAATCCATTCAACTCTTTAGCTATGATCCGGGCTGGCGCTTTCACGGTCCCAAAAAGACGAAGACCGTCAATAGTAATGGTGATTCTACCATTATGAACTATACCTATCCTGTAGAATTAACCGGGTCTGTTTACGGGGAGATGGTGTCGCGCAACATTATTACCCCAGTAGCCACGAGTAAAACTGTTGGTGGTCAGGTGGTCGATGGCAGCAGTGTTGCTTACGAACTTTTTGGTGGAGACAGAAATCCTTATCCGAAGTATTTCTACCGCAAGAAGATTACTCAAAATGGTCTGGGAGGCTGGACAATGAGTCCTGATAGCCTTGAGGGAACCATTGGTAACTATCTCAATGGGTTGCCCACGTCATTTACCAAAGCCGGAGGTTGGGACCCTGAAACTTATGAGTGGACCGCATCGGGTAAAATCAAGAAGAAAATCTTCAAAGACTTTGAATGGGTCTACGATTACCACCCAGGCACCAACCTCGTATCTAAGATCACCGATATCGATGGCCAGTTTGTAGATTATACCTACGATAAGCTCACCCGATTCAAAACATCCTCCGCTCGTGGAGGAAACGTTACCACCCAGATTGATTACTCTTTTTTGGGACAAAGTGGGACGAACCCGGAGAACTACATCAAAAACACTACCAGCTTTACGGCAGTAAACGGGAGTAACCTGACAACCCTTACGACCTTCCAATACTTTGATGGGTTAGGCAGGGAACTACAAACGGTGAAACAGGGCTATGGTCCCAACAATAATGATATCGCCAGTGGCGTACGCTACGATCAGTACGGACGTAGTATCGCCGCTTATCAACCGGTGAACACCCAAAAACAAGATGGTAGTTATACCACTCTATTGGGCATTGCTGATACCACTATTTCCGAGTATTATGCCGATCCTCTTAGTAGGGCAAAATCGAATACGCCAATCAGCTGGTCAACAACCCAAATGGCTTACGGTACAAATGCCTCTGGCATCACAGCCCCCACCGGAGAAGTCTATCCCGCCAACACCCTAAAGGTTAACGTAGTTACTGATCCCAACGGGAATGCTACTAAATCTTATCAGGATTTATTGGGGCGTACTATCCTTACCGAAAGGCTCGATGATCAAGGGAGCGTATTGACCTCCACGTTTACGAGTTATGATTTAAAGGACCGTGTTAATACGGTTTTCCCTCCAGGTGCTACTACAAGTACTCCAGAGCTCATTTACACCTACAAATACGACGGCGAGGATAAAGTCCTTGAAAAGAAAGTCCCGGAACGGATTAAAGAAGAATACTTTTATGATAGTCGGGATTTACTGACCTACACAAAACATGCTGCTATTCCAACGGCCTACCAATACTTAGTCTCGGCCTTTGATGATTATGGACGAGTAGTAGAAACAGGATTTGCAACAAGTAAACCAAGTGATAACGCAGCTACTACCAGCAGTATCTCGGCTACTGATATGCTTTCAGAAAGCTTCTACGGCACATCCGGTATAGCTCTAGGTAAAATTGATAGCACTACTATTAGAGTTCTCGATAGAGGTCAATTAGGTATTTTACTAGGAAGCAAAAGTTTCTATGATATCCATGGCCGTCTGGACAGTATGCGTGCTTCACACCATGAAAACGCTGATTATCGCGCTCAGGTAACTCAGTATGTGTACGACTTTGCGGATAATGTAATTGAGGAGATCTATACTCAGAACTGGTCCGGCAGTACATTGTCAACAATCAACGAAACCGGTTATGATCATTCTGGACGCATGGCAGATCAGTGGCACACTCTGATTTCTGATGGTACTAGCGGACCTAGGGTCCACACAGGACAGACGACGTACACCGCAAAGGATCAGATCGAGCGTCAGTCCCTTGGTGCCACCAGTAGTGGGTTCTTACAGCAGGTCGATTACTCCTATCTTTCCAATGGTTTTTTGGATAAGATCAACAATCCTGCCAGCTTAGGGAATGACCTCTTTGGATTGGCCGTCGGCTATAATCAAGCCGCTAGCAGCAGTAATGGAACGGTTCAGTACAATAGTAATATTTCCAGTTTGGTTAGTGCTACTGCCTCCGGGGTTCATCATACCTATGGCTATGATTACGATGGTTTGGATCGACTACAATCAGCCGATTTTTACGACTATAATGATGGAAGTGCAAATAATCGGTATAACAGCAGCTATACCTATGATGTCCTGGGTAACATCCAAACGCTTACGAGGTCAGGTGTAAAATATGATGGTCAGACACCTAGCTATGGTGTCATTGATGATCTGAGCTACACTTACGATACTGGAAACGGTAGAAATAACCGATTGCTGAACGTAGGCGATGCTGCCCCCGCACCAACAAATACCGCCGGTTATGATCCTAAGTCTTCAGCTAATTATAGCTACGATGGTAATGGCAACATGACGTACAACCCGTCCGGAGATTACAATATGAGCTATAACTATCTGAACCTTCCTTATGAGTTCGACCTAACGGAAAATAAGATACGGTATACCTACACTGCTGGCGGCGTAAAACTTCAAGAGTTGCACATGAGTGATGGTGGAGATACGCTTATGAAGCGAGATTACCTTGGACCCGTAGTATACACTAATGATAGCATTCAGTTCGTTTCTCACATAAACGGGAGAATTGTTCCTGGAGAATGTGACTTAACCCTCACTCACTCTGGAGTATTTTTCGAGCAAGATAGTTTCAAAGCAGGTACAATCCATTCCATCGCAACCATGGAAGCAACAAGCGACATTACTTATCAAGCGGGTAACTACACCGAACTTCAGCCTGGCTTTGAAGTAGATCTTGGAGCAACCTTTACCGTGGAACCTGAACCTTGCGTATCAACTGGTGCGTGGGTGTATCAATACAGCCTATCTGATCATTTAGGAAATAGCCGAATCCTTTTTGCCGACCTCAATGGTGATGAAAGCGTTGATGGTGATGAAATTCTCCAAGAGAATCATTTCTACGCTTTTGGCATGGAGATGGCTGGAGATTGGCAAAATAACTCTGTAAGCCCTGAGCACCGTTATCGGTATAATGGTAAGGAGTTTACGGAGGAGTTAGGGGTGTATGATTATGGGGCAAGGTGGTATGATCCTTCGATAGGGCGTTTCACTGGAATAGATCCTATCAGTAATCAGTTCCCGCATGTCTCGACATATAACTATGCAGAGAATGAACCAATTGCAAATATAGACTTACATGGACTGCAGAAATATCCAGCAAATAGAGCTAGAGAATTTAAACAAGCATATCCATATGTCTCAGCTTTCCTTCAAGGGGGAGGGATAGCTAAAATGGCCCAAGACCCCGCTATACAGAAAGCCATCATTAAATATTCAAATGGAGATGCTCACCCCTTAAAAATCATCTCCGATCTGAGCTGGGGTAATGGTCCGACCTTAAATTTTAAACAATTAAGAAATGGAAAAACCGGACAAACCTTTTGGGGAATTTTTGATGTCAGTTTATCAAGAATGGATTGGAATGTTTTTGACCCTAACAGAATCGATATATCTACAGCTATTATAGGTCCCTTGGAAGAAGCATTGCAAACCGGCGACGAAGATATATATGGTCCACTCTTACTATTTTTTAGTTCCACTTTAATTCATGAATATATGCATTGGGTAATGGGAGCGGGCGCAGTATTTGAAGGCATTAAAGTAGATGAAAATGGTGAGCCTATATTAGATCTTTATGGCGAAAAACAATTAGATGCCAAAACTTCCGAACCGGGACATGCACTTGAAGATGCAGTTTGGGGAGATGGAGGAGTAAGAGTTGCAAATATGGTAAAAATATATCAGGCTGGAGATGGTCCGCTTCCAACTTGGACGGAGATTATGCAAAGGCTTGCTGAAATAAATTCAAATGGTAGAATTCCCTAAAAATCTGACAGCTTAAAACTACAAATCAGTAAGTTTAGATTGTTATGATGAAATCAAAGTTTACCGAAATCCAAATCTTGAACGTCCTTGACAATTAAAACCGAGAAGTCCTAGCAGTCAATGTTGGGCTGAGCTTCCCTACCGAACATGTTGTTCGCGTTTTAGGGCAGTTGGAGGAAGAACGTGGTCTACCCAAGCAAACTCGGGTAGACAATGGCCCCGAATTTATCGCGAAAGCCTTGCAGGTTTTTTGTGAGGAGAAAGTTGAAATCAAGTATATCCAACCAGGTAAACCTACACTGAATGCCTCCAGAAACATACTTTAAAAATCAGAAATTAGCTCAATTAAGAGCTGTCCTAAAAGAGGAAGGCTACAAAATTAAAATTATGAGAATAATTCCGTTTTTCGTTGTTGGCTTCTCAATTCTTAGCTGTCAGCAATTCACTAAAGATGACTCGACATCAAATCCTATATCAGGTATAGATGAAACTGAAATAACTTTTGAAGAGTTACATCCTCCTGATATGTGCAATAACATCCTATCCTTATTGCATGATGAAGAAGTAGTAAAAAAAACACTGTTGGATAGATGGAAGGTGGACACCTTAAAGGTCTACCTCCCAGATACTGTCAAGTGCCTAAGCGATAGCTCTATCACCTTAAATGAAACACGGATAATTTTTTCCTGGGAAAGTATAAATATGGAAGAGATTCTCAATGAATATGCTGAGGTACCATCAGAAAATATGGCTATGTTTGTATTAGAATTCTCTCCATTAAGAAATGGAAATAGGTTTCTTGAAATATACTACAGGTTTAATGGATTGCTAATCGGGGTAGAGGTGGATCAAGAGGGAAAACTACAACTAGAAACATTGAAATTTGGTGCTATTTAAAACAGTATTCCAAGTTTAGCAATGACTACTACAGATGCTTAAGTAAATTAAGCGGAGCAATGGTAAAAGAAAATCCCTGGGACCAAAAAAAGAGGTGTTGCCTTCAGGAATAGGCAGGCCATATTGCCTTCAAAAGATGCGAATGGAAATCCAATACTATACAAGAAACATGATGTGAATCCAACTGCTCCAGGTACAAGATGCGATGCTGAACGAATGGTAGTAGGAGTGTTGTATTCCTTAGCGGAATTGTCGAGTAGCGCCAGTTAGGTGTTGTCTTTCATTGTGTATTTTTGGTAATATATCATATGGAAACTTGGATGTACTGATCCTTTCAATAGGTTGATTAACTGGCCAGTGAGCATAACCATTAAGCTAAGCCCCGTCCACATCCTCGCCCTGCTTGCGTTTGAGTCTGTATGTCCCTGATTCGCTATCTCAATGGCCTTCGACAATTTACGACGCTTGATGCTAACAAGCGACTTCGATACCTCGAAAGTCCACATCGAAATTTCACCCGCAGGAGTCCACTTACCTTTGCCAGGACAGTCAGCCTGGTTACCTCTTTGCTCCGCAGAACTTTAGCCATAGAGCTCTTTGATTGTTTTGGATTTACCCAAGAGGTTCCCGTAACGAAATCCGCTTTTTGCCAGCGCCGAAAACTCATTAAGCCCACCTTTTTCAAAGATATTTTCACACTTAGCGCTACTTCGTTTTATCGTTGCTTTAAACGGCATCATCGTTGGAGAGGTAAACGCTTATTTGCTGTGGATGGCACCGGACAAAGACTTCCCAACGAGCAATGGATCGGGGAAGCTTTTGGCTTCCATATTAACCAGTACGACAACCGCCCATCTACCAGACTGCTCTTATTTTTTGATTTGCTAAACAAGCTGATCTATCGCGTTGTCCTGCATACCCAACAGTCCAGCGAGATCATTAACACCTACCCCAATGTCGAGACCTTACCCACTGATGCCATTTACATTTATGATCGGGGTTTTTATGGCAACGGCCTTCCTTTTTTGCACCTTAGACACGGTTCGGATTGTGTCATTCGCATGCCCATTGATGCCACGCCAGAAATTCAAGACTTTATTCAAAGTGCTGATCAAGAACGCTTTATCACGGTTGCTTTGAACGGAAGAGCCTATTATTCCTTACGCAACTTAGGACTCAATCCTGAGCGTAACGCCCCAATAAAGGTGCGCTTGATCAAGGTGGTACTTTCCACCGGAGAAGTCGAAGTATTACTAACCACTTTACTAAACCGGAACCTATTCCACCACAAACGCTTTCACTGGTTGTACGGTAAACGTTGGGGAGTAGAGTCGGCAATATTCGTACTCAAATCCTTCCTGCAACTCGCCTTGACCTCCGCATATACGCAGCCAGGCGTGGAACAAGATTTATGGGCGACTTTCTTCTTTTACAACCAGCAAAGTGCCATCATTTTTGAGCTGGAGCAACGCGTCAAAGAGAAGACCAAACAGCGTCAATATTCCTATCAGATTAACCGGAACGTGACCGCCGGATTGATCAAAAAATGGGCTTACTCAATTTACCTGGACGGGCCAAGAAGGTGGCGGGCCAGGACAAAGGTCTTATTAGAAAATTGCCTGGCCCACCTGGAACCCTACAGACCTAATCGAGATAGAGAACGAGAACGCAAGATGCTGCGCGCCCAAGGACGACACATCCCCGAGAAAAACTACCGCAAATCCATGTAGCAAACCACGAAACAAACAAGTCTATGGTCACCACATCGAGTCGCTTGCGACCGAACGTAAAGTCTGTGCTCCAAAGTTAAGGCTTCCCAGAGTATCTTAAGAAATCGTCAAATCAGGGTCCTGCCTACGATCAACAGGAGGGGCAAAATGCGCTTAACTTAATGGTGTTGGGCCAGTGAGCGTTGCTTGTTGGCCAGTTTTAGTTTCCTGGAACCACTTAGATTATTATGTAGATAGAGCTGTACGAATAGGAGGTTATTCCTTTAGGGGTTATCTTTAGAGAAACACTATCTCCTATGATAAATCATCACATCTACTGGTGGAATTTAGAGAACCTCTTTGACATTGAAAACTCGGCAACACGACCAGAATGGCTACAAAGAAGGTTACGCCGTGAACTTACAGGATGGACTGAAGACATTCTGGATCGCAAAATTTCCAACATTTGTGATGTCATTGCTCAATTTAATGGTGGTGATGGCCCTGATATCTTGGGGGTCTGTGAGATAGAGAACGAGGCTGTTATGGCTAGGCTTAAAACAGAGCTTGATCACCGTCTGAGCCGTAGCTATAAAGTCCTACATAAGGATACCGGTGACAAAAGAGGAATTGATATTGCATTCCTCTATGATGAAGCTAAATACCGTGACGATGAACGAATCTTCACGCTTGAGATCATGAAGCGTCATGCGACACGAGATCTCTTGCAAGTCAACTTGACAACTATTGATACGAACCAGGAGCTCATCTTGATTGGTAATCACTGGCCTTCACGAATGGGTGGGCAGTACGAGTCAGAACCGTATCGCATGATGGTAGGCGAAATTCTAAGCTATTGGATAGACCGCATTCATGAAATCAAAGGAAAGGACACAGCGATCGTCGTAATGGGAGATTTTAACGATCAGCCATATGATCGATCAATTGCACAATACCTTGGAGCGACTAATAATCGTAAGCGGATCGAAAACGCCCGTAACAACTACCTTTTCAACCCAATGTACCCCTTCTTGGACGGAAAGCTAGGTACTCATGTTTATGGTAATGAGATTTCTCTTCTTGATCAATTCATGCTGTCTCGTGGGATCACACTTGGAGGAAATGATAGACCCTTTTCAGTAGAAGAGGTAAGTATTATAAAACTCGATGGCATGACTAAAGGGGAGTACAATACTCCCATACGTTTTGGTCGTCCTTCTTCACAACTAAACCTCGATGGCTACAGCGATCACCTACCAATAAAGCTTGTACTCAAGGAGGATTAATATCCCAAAGCTAGTCAGGCCTGATAGATCAAACGGCTTGAGAGCTGTCTCTCAAGGTATCCATATTAACTTGGCCAGCTCACGCTCTTCAACACCAGAGACATTGAGGTAAATCGCGGTCGTCTGTAGGCTAGCGTGACCAAGCCATTTCTGAACCTGGGTGATTGGTACTTTCCGGATAGCATGAACTGCAAAACCATGACGTAGTCCAAGCGCGGAAGATTTGACACCAGTAATCTGAGCATCGAGCATAACTGATTTCACGTAGCGTGACGCGGATCGACAGGAGAATCGCCATATACTACCGTCTTCGTCAAAACCTGAGATGTGGACTTTCAAGTCTTGCAGCAGGTGATCAGGCAATGGAATCTGCCGAAAGACATCAGGGCGCCGGCGTTTTAAAGTCCGAATTGTCAGCGATTGATTTGCAAAGTCGATGCTTCCGCAGCGGAGTTGAGCAATCTCACTTATCCTTGCTCCTGTATAAAATAGAAGTAGGCAAAAAAGACGAACATCCTTTCGCGGCCGTGCATTTGCGATAGTGTAGAATTGTTGCCGTTCAACCCGATTGAGGTATTTGCGCTCTCCCTTGAAGTTGAAAAGAGAAAAATGGACGTGGTAACTCATAAGAAACGACAAAAGACAATAAATGTACCTACACATAACTGTCTAACTATTATCTAGAAAGAGAACTCAAGAGCTTCGGGTATCCGTACCATCGAACTAGAAGATATTGAGGCAATGCAATCGCTCTCCCTCAATAAGATTGCAAAGCAGGCTCTCAAAACAATCGATCATAGCAACGAAAAATGGATCAAATATTTCTTAGAGCAAAAAGAAATTGACCTGCTCCGATCAATTAAGCAGGACTCCGCTATCCGGTTAGCAAAAGACTACCTCGATGTCGATGTTGGCATTGTGACTGGCCGAAATAAATTCTTCATGCTTAGTCAGGAAGAAGCTGAGGCCCACGGAATTCTTGACTACACGCAAACCGTCGTCAGTCGATCTCCCCATCTTCAAGGAATCAGCTTCCGCAAAGAAGACCTGACACTAAATCTCCAGGACAATATCACCTCCCTTCTCTTTACTCCTCCGAATAAGCCTTTTGAAGAGTTACCCAAAGCTTGTCAGAACTACATCAAGTTTGGCGAAGAGAACGGCCATAATCTGGGTTACAAGTGCCGAATCAGAAAACGTTGGTACATCGTACCTTCTTTGGGAGTTCCTGATGCTTTCGCATTACGGCAGATCAATGAGTTTCCAAAGATCGTATTGAACAAGGCAGGATCATCTTCTACAGACACGATCCACCGAGTCCGGTTCCTCACTCAGCATAATAAGGAGCTTACAACGCTCTCTTTCCTGAACTCACTAACCTTTGCTTTCTCTGAGATCACCGGCAGAAGCTATGGCGGGGGAGTAATGACTTTTGAGCCAACTGAAGTTGAAGAACTGCCACTCCCCCTTCTTGAAAACGCTATCGACTTCAAAGAGATTGACGACTTAATGCGCAAAAAGGAAGTCCGGAAAGCCCTTAACATTATTGACCAGGCTCTACTAAAAGAACAGCTGGGAATGTCTGCCAAGGACATTAAAGCACTAAGGGCGATTTGGGATAAGCTATCAGGCCGCCGCTTGTATCGAAAACGAAAAAAGAAGTCGTAAACTTCGATGCAAGCCGTAAAAATATCATCAAGGTGAGCTGCGCACCGGCTAGGTGATGCGGCTCAGATCAAGATGAAACCGCTCTCCTATTTTGCCCGACCGAAGGAGGGCAAAATCGCGCCAAAATGCCGCAAATCAATGATAATCATGTTAGGATGGAGGGCGACCCTTTGCCGCCCTCCCTGGTTTCTTGATTAACTATCGTTCCGCTCAATATTTAGCAGGTAATCCGCTGCTTTTTGCGCTCCGGCGGCGGCTTTGAGAACAAGGGTTTTATCGTTCTTTAATCGGGTTAGCCAGTTGGCGATATAGGCGGCGCTATTGTCGGTAACGGCAGCAACGTCGATGCCGGTGGCGGCACAAAGGAAGGATGCGCCCATTTCGGCTATCAGTTCTTCCCGTGCATATTGTTCGCTGTCGCGTTTGATCTCTCCGGTGATGCCTTCGCGGTTTAGGCGGGTGACGTGGCCGGTGCTGTGGGTGAGTTCGTGGAACTTGACGCAGTAGTAATCTTCGACCGTTTCAAACTGGTTAAGCGGGGGCATATTGAGTACGTCACGGCGGGGGCTGTACCATGCGCCGTTATGATCTTCCTCCACAAATTGCGGCGGGTTCTTGATGGCCGCTATCATGGCTTCGCACCGCTCTAGCGTGCTGTGGCTGTGCTGTTGCACTTCGGGTATCTCAAATTCGACCCCTTCCACGTCGGCGACGTTGAAGACAGAGTAAGATTTGAGGAAAGGGATAAACTGGTAATCTCCTCCGCTGGCTTGCAGCTGGGCGGCGCGTTCTGCGCTAATACTGTTACCGTCTGCATCCTTATAATAGGCTTTGAAAAAATAGACCTTTTCCGCCTTGGCTCCCTTTTTGACGTGGCCGCCCAACTCCTTGGCTTGCTTAAAGCTGAGGTAGTAGGGGATGGGGTGAGACGGAAAGAAGTTCATCAAAAAGGCGTTAATGCCTCGGTAAGTATTGCCGCTAACGTAGTTCTTCGCCATGCCGTAACGGTTCCAGCTGCACCGCCAAGGGGCGGTTCCTTCTTCCAGTTTGGTGATAATTTTATCGGTGACCTCTTGATATAGGTCGGGCCTTACGCGGTTCTTGCGTTTCATGGTTTTGCTCGTTTGTTGTTAGTGATTGAGGGTTAAGCCTGTCGCTTTACCCTCTGCCTTTCGGCGAGAATGGGGGTGCAAAGTGCCGGCGGTTTCTCGGAGGCTCCCCGACCGGGGAAACCGTTAAACCGCTTGCGCTGCGCCGGGGGCAAAGCCCTAAGCCTGTTAGATTAGCCCATCATCGGCAAAGCTGTAATAGCCGCCTTCGGGGCTTAAAATGATGTGATCAAAAACGGGGATGTGTAACAGCTTACCAGCCTGAACAAGGTTGTTCGTAATGGTAATATCTGCCTGGGATGCTCGGAGCTGTCCGCTGGGGTGGTTATGGGCGATAACGATGCTTTCCGCCCGGCATTTGATGGCCGCGCCGAAGATTAGTTTGGGATCAACGACGGTGCCAACGGTGCCGCCCTGGCTGGCCCGGTAAATGCCGATAGCCCGGTTTGCCCGGTCCAGTAAGAGCACGTTAAATTCCTCGAAGAGCTCCATGCAATCCGGGTCCCACCAGTCACGAAAAAGGCCGTGGGCGGCTTGGGAGTTGGTGCATTTGGGGCGGTCGCTAGGGGTGACTTTGCTGCGGTAGCGTAGTTCGATTTCGCTAACCTGTAAGGGGATGGATTTTGCGCCGGTCATGGTTTTTGAATTTTGCGCATTTGCTAATAAGGAAACTCCCTCTTTCGAGGGAGCGTAAGGATTCCTCAGCCGCCGGGCCGTGAATGGCCGGGACAGCATTTCTAATTGAGGTTTCCTCCCTTTGTCAGTCACCCGGTCACAGGGGCGCAACCGCCTTGAAGGCAAGGGCGCCGGGCTATTATTTGGTGAGGCACGAGGCAAAAAATCGTTCGGCGGTTCATCTTCCCTTGACGAGGGGGGGCGGCCCGTTTCTTTGTGACCGGTGCTAAGGGAGGTGCCTCGATGCGGAAAACCAGGTCGTCAACGGCTCCACGGATAGGCTGAAGAATTCTGCCACGCCCGACGGCTTGCCGATCCTACCCCTTGGTTCCTGGACGGGCAGCGATCTTTGCATCAAAGAGCGTGACCGTTTAGGGGGGTGGGTGAGGTAAGCCCGGTAGCGGCTATGGCCGCGTTTTGCCGCCCGGCTTAGGGGTGGAAGCAGGCCACCTCAATAGAGGTGGAAACCAACGGTTCGACTGAGTAAGGAGCTGCGGATGGCCCGGCCCGATAGGGCAAGCCCCAAATAATTGGAAGAGAAACTTTTTACAAACAAAATTTGTTTTTACCCCATGAATAACACAGATACCAAATTCAAGGCGTTAGCCCAAAGATGCCTCAACCAAATCGGTCGAATTGATCGTTCCAGCTCGCTTACGGCTGTTGCCTCCAGGATGAAAAGCTTGGAGAAATGGATAGCAAAATTTACCAAGGCAGCAGAGACCGAATCAAATAAGATGCTGTCTGCTTATGAAAAAGAACATGGGGAAGAAAAAGCCAAAGCTTACCGGGAAGAGCTGATCAAGGCCGCACAAAAACAAATCAAAGCTTTCAGCAAGAAAATCGTTGGCTAGAGCCTAATCGACTCAGCTTTACCTTTTGCTAAGGATTCTGTGATTAGATTTATCGACCCCGATGGTAGGAGTGCTGACGATGTTATCCTAACTGGAGCTGCAGCTCAAGAAGCATTTAAAGCTTTGCAAGCTAGTTCAAGTTTGTCTTTAAGCATGGATGGCAATGGTCGACTTTCAGCTGAAGGGGAGGGTACAAATGATGCGGACAAGAGATTACTTACGGCAATACGAGATCAAGATATAACGGTTGAACTAAGAACAACGAATGCTGATCAATACGATTCGAAAGATGGGTCGAAAGATCAATATTTGTTGCCCGCTGGTTATGAAGGGAGTGAGGTGAGAACTGAGTATTTCATGTACACATTGGAAGATGGTACGCCACAAATAGGTTTTACAGAAGTGCAAGCACTTCAACTTTTGAATGTTGGGACCGCTAAAAAAGTAGCTGCAGCTTTAGGAGAAAAACCAGGCGAAACCATTTCACATGAGATAAGGGAAGCTTTTGAAGGAGCTATAATTGACCCAGGTGGGAACTATGAATCAGGAAGAGATAGAGCTCATAATCTAGCATCTCAACTTGATCGAGTGGACGGCAACCAAGTACAACAAAAAATAGAAGGTGGTAAAGTTTACTGGAAACAACCAAAATCGTCAACATGGACAGAAGTTCTCAAACTAAAGCGGTAATATTTTTCATTTTCTTGATTTCCCTTGGAAATTTGAACTGTGGTACTCACGTGAAAAATACAAAGAGTGCTATCAAAATCACTAGAATATCAGAAGATATTTTGCCTGCATATGTAGTAATATGGGCTGTTCACAATGACGCTTCGATAAGAATACTATCTCCTAAAAGAGGTAAGCTAGAATGCGATGACCCGCTAGTAATAAATCAGGTTTACAAAATTTCTTTGACTAAGTCTTTAACTTTGCCAATCCACATTAATGGCAACTTAAGACTGTATGAAAGGGATACTTACATAGGAAAAGAACTTGTTTTCCCCAAGGAAGTTGAAGTATTTAATTCAAAAGATATTGAGGGGATATGCTATGTATCCTGATGTATATTCAATGAAGGCTGGTACAGCATGAAAAGTGGCCTAACCGGCGCAGCCAATGTGAAAGAGGACACTCCACGGGCTGAGTGTTTATTGTCGGGGCCGTTTAGTTGGTAGCGTAGCTACTCCGCGTGAGCGCATCACGGACAAAGGTATCTATGATTGAGAACAGCGTCGAGCGTGTATCAGGGTCCAGCTCCTGCAAATCTTGCAGCCGCTTGACAGTCTCTTTGTCGTAGCTGGCGAACCGTTCCTTACCGAGTAGATAATCTACCGAAACGCCGAGAGCGTCGGCCAACTTAACCACCACATTGATGGAAGGCTTGATGTCGCCGCGCACCGTGTTCTTCGACACGCCGCACCGCCGGGCCGTCCCCTTGATGGAGTCGGTCTGCTGGTAAGTCTTGAGGATGTGAATAATCTGATCCATACGCTTGGGTTTGCCCATCGTCGACGCTTTGGTGAGCGGCGAAGGTGGGGTGATCAGGCGTAAGTCTTCGTACTGGCCCAGGGGGTAAAATGAGTGATGATTTATTCGAAAAAGGACAAAATCTTATTGCAAATGCAGTTGACTTCGTTGGCTATGATCGAACAAATCAGTTGTTGCCAAACGAAATTCTTTCTAACGTTAAGATTAAAATCGGTGACAATTTCGCTATCGCTAGATTCGTAGATATTGTAAAAAGAGGAAAATTAAATCGTTTGAATCAAATAGTGCGCCTAAATAATATAGGGCCATTTAATGAAGGTGGAGGGATATCAGGAAAATTTATAATGAGAGTAATTGGACCAAAAGGAGCTAACAAGGTTTACTATGGCCCATCAGGGTCAACAGAACACACCACGGTAGAAGATCCTGACCATACAACTATTGCGTATATTAGTTTTAGTGAAGGAAATGCTAAACGTTTCGATCATTTTAGAGACAGGATGCAGAATACTATAATTAGAGATTACCTTCAAAAGGTGCCACCTAAAATAAAAGAAAGAACTGAAATTTGGTTAAAATACCATAAAATAGGAGGATACTAAAACATGAATAAGAAAAGCCGCAGAATTATGCATACCACTTCATATCTTATGCATATAGTAATTTTCATTTTCACATCTTGTGAAGCAGACACTTCCACAAGTAAACGAACTTTTCACACTGAGAACATCACAAGTATGAACTGTGAGTGTGTTATGATGAAAACAATAGGGTCCATAGCTCAAGTAAATTGCGATGATAAACAATTTAAAAATAGTGCCCTCATAAAATCAACAGATGAGTATTTAAATTACACATCTACTGTTCTAGGTTTTAAATTAGACTCTTGCCTTAGTAGTAGGCAGCATATTAACAAGTTGTTTTCAATAGAGTATCCTACTATGGATTTACCTAGTTCAATTATCAACTCTAACGAGTTAATCAACTCTTTAAAACCCGTAATTCGTAAAGCCATATTAGCTAGTAACATAAGGGTTCCAAATATGGATTGGGTTGCCAAACCCAATGAATTCGCTAAAACCTCAATCGTTCGTACAACATTAGAGGGTGAAAAAATAACTCATAACATACTAATATTAAACCATGATAGAAATGACATTATTAAAATTATTCGCATTATAGAGGAGTTGTTTTTTCTCCACAAAGCGTTACCTAATCAAGATAGATTTTCAATTCAATTCCCAATACGTTTTTATAGAAAAGATCAATTAGAAACTTGGGCTGACTTTGAAAGGAGAACAAAACAAAAATAGCTAACCGTAAGGGAGTATTGTAGGGCTCCCTCAAAAAGTATGGAAGCTCAATGATTAAAAGGCTTTCGTGTTGAAAAAGAATTGATTGTATACTTCCAAATGCAAGGAAACGGAGTATTTTGGGGAGTATTGCATAAACTGTGTCACTAATTAGGGCTCCCTCAAAAAGTCTCCAACACCAATAACTACAAGGGATTTAGTCAGAAGAATAATTATTGAAATACGGCTAAATGCAAGGAAACGGAGTATTTGGGAGTATTGCATAAACTGTGTCACTAATTATTCCCAAGATTAAAGAATTAAGAGAATAGTTTTAGTGAGCAGGGTTTCCGTCC
>CAZTTF010000198.1:0-21536 GCA_964616365.1 uncultured Lewinella sp.
GTAGGCCCGGCTGCTATCCCGTCGTAAAGTCTTGCCACGAAACTGGTAATCATTTATCCGGTTGCCATCCCACTTTTTTTGCCAGGGGTAACGCGCGTTCCCCTTAAGGGTTCCTCGCCAGTAAGGTACCCAGGGCAACAAGCCCGCCCGGTGGGCGAGCGCTGAGCGTAAGCTACGCTTCCCCTTATCCGTACCTTTCCAAACGGGGAAAAGGCTCCCCAGTGGCGCGTCCAGGTCCAGCGCTCCCGCTTCATATTGCTGCATGAGATACAGCAATCCCGAAGACGTTTTGGTCACCGAGGCCAGGTCATACACATCCGTTGTTGCTACCGGCCGTTCTGCCGCATAGGTATGAAAGCCGACTGCCTCGTGGAGGATCACGTCCCCTTTATGCAGCGCAAGCACTTGTGCGCCGGGGAAGGCACCAAGCTCCACTCCCTGTTCCAGGACTTCCCGTACCTGTAGGGCAAGTGAGTCATATTGGGCGCGGGCGCAGGTGCAAAGAAAGGGAACAATTAGCAGCGATAGGTACAGACGCATTGATGTGTATTTATGTAAACAAGCCGTACAGCCAAGGTAACCATTCATTCCCGTCTGGGAATAATGCATATTCAGTTCCCTTTGCAGCATACCCATGGATACTGCGAACGACTTACTATAGTTACCTCGGTCATCAAAGGTTGAATTTTGACGAGCTGAAGTAATTGTATAAAAGAAACCGCCGCACCCAAAAGAGGTACGGCGGTTAGTAACTGATAGTTTCTTGCTCTAACGAAGGCTTATTCCGCTTCGGTATCTTCCGGTGGTGCAGGGTCAGCTGTTGGCTCCGACGCTGCCTCCCGGGCTTTATCTTCTTCTTTTTTCTTCTGGATCTTATTCAGAAGAATGGCCGCCTTGATCATAAAGTCGTCATGGCGGGTAGTGTATTCATTAAACACCATCAATAGTCGGGCGGCATCAAATGCAGCCGTTCCCGGAATGATTTGCCGGGCAGCAATTGGGTGCAACCAATACTCAAGGTTGTTAGACCGCAGGTAGGAGCGGTCGGTGTGGAAGTCAATTACCTTAGCCAGCTTGTTGAGGCTGAAAAGGTAGTCAGTTTCCCGGTTGAGGTCCTTCTGGATATCAATGATGTTGATGTAGCCAAAATTCACGCCCGAACGCTCACACAGGAAGATGTCTCTTCGGCCATCAAAAACGATGAGATCGTCAAAGCGATACTTATTGAGGTTCTTGATCAGGAAGTTCTTTACTGCGGATTTCGTAGACCGCAGATTACGGAAGGCAAACTGCAGATCGTGCTCGCTGAGGCGGAATTCCTCATCGTAAGCGAAACGACGATTGGTGCGCATGTTAAGCACCTCCCTTACCCGGCGGGTAGTATGCCCCAGCTCATCAGTTTCAGCGTAGACATCGACGATGTCTACGTTGGCTTGATTGATCCAGCTTTCCAGGAAAATTTTATTAGAGCCTCGTTCGAAAACAAGGAGGGCAATTTCACTAATTGCGTAAAAGTTAGGGTAACCTCCATAGATGTTACCATACTTAAGTTCTAAAAAGGCGATGTTCTCGTTCACGGTTCGAGGTTAAATTCTGTAAAAACGTTCCCTTATATTATTTCAACTAAGTTAAGCGACTGTCGTGGTGTATTGGGATACAAATACCAGACAAGCGCTCATAGCCCCTGGGTGGGGTGTATCAAAGCCTATAACGCTGCAAGGTAGTTAACCCTTGCGAGAATAAAGACGGCCACAGGCCGCAAAGGTTGAGCCTAAGGCCACAATTCGGTCTTAAAACGCCCGTTACGGTAGATTTCCTGCCCATCAGCGTAAATAATTCCGCCATTTTTCATGTCAGCGATCATGTCCCAGTGGACCGTACTTTGGTTCTTCCCTCCCGCCTGCGCGTAACTTTGGCCGATGGCCATGTGCACAGTGCCCCCAATTTTCTCGTCAAAAAGGATGTTTTTGCTAAAGCGATCAATGGTGTAATTGGTACCTATTGCAGCCTCTCCGAAACGGCGGGTGCCGGCAATTGCAAAGGTTTCGTCGAGCACGTCCTGCCCCTGTTCGGCGGACCACTCCAGGATCTCACCATCCTTTACCTTCAGGGTGACGCCTTGTACCACTTTACCGTTCCGGATTGCGGGATAATCAAAAAAGATGTGCCCGTTGGCAGACGTTTCTTCCGGGCTCGTATACACCTCTCCACTGGGCATATTTGTCTGTCCATCGCTGTTGATCCAGGTACGCCCATTAGTGGTGAAAGTGATGTCTGATTTATCGTTCACGTAACGGAATGTGGTACAGCTGTTCAGGTGATCCACAACGGTCTGCTGACGGTGGCGCACCTCAATCCAGGCCGCCTGCGGATCGGCCTGATCAACCTTAGTTGCCTGCATCACAAACCGGGTGTATTCCTCCAGGCTCATGCCCGCTTCTTCCGCAAGTGCGGGGCAGGGAAATACACAAAGGCTGCGTTTCAAACGCCGGTCTGCCGTCCGCTCAAAGTAGGTCTTTAGCACGGGAGCGATGGCGGCCCTGCGGGCCGCTTCAAGGCGGTCCGGCGCCGAATCATTTCGGAGACTGAAAGGGGCCCGGATATTGATGTAGGCCTCAAAGTTGTTGATGGCCTCCCGATATAGCGTTGGCAAGTAGGCATACTGGGCCTCACTAGCATATTCCGCCACTACCTTTCCCTGCCCCTCTACCGAAAGTGCATATTCCAGGTGGCCGCCGGCCTTTAATACCTCCCGCTGCAATTCCAGGATCAAGGGCTCCGCAAGGGTGGTTGAGTTAACAAAAAGACGCTCTCCAGGCTGGAGACTTACGCAGTAATTGACAAGCAGATGGGCGTAAGCGTTAAGTTGGGCGGTGGTCATGAATCTTAAGGTTATTTACGGGGCTTGCAGTTATAGCAGGGAGCGCCTACCAGTGCTTGGCTACGTAGGGGTAGGTAGCCTGATATTCTTCCTTGACCATTTCGACCAGTCGGCTACGCAACACGTCAATGTTTTCCTTACTGTGGGCCGAAACGAGGATCGCGTCGTGTCCAAACTCGTTTTCCAGGCGCGCACGCAGTCCCTCTTCAACCTCTTCTCGCCCTTCTTCGTCGAGGTACAGATCGTAATTCTCCTCGCGGAACAAGTCGATTTTATTAAAGACCAGAAGTGTTGGCTTATCGTCAGCCTTCAGGTCTTTAAGCAGGTTTTGCACTGTCCGGATATGATCGGAGTGAACGGGATGGGCAACATCAACGACGTGCAGGAGGATATCACTCTCCCGCACCTCATCCAGGGTAGACTTAAAACTTTCTACCAGGTGGTGCGGTAGTTTGCGGATAAAGCCAACGGTGTCTGTGAGCAGAAAGGGTACGCCTTCAAAAGCGACCTTGCGTACGGTGGTATCCAGGGTGGCGAAGAGCTTGTTCTCGGCAAAGACATCACTTTTCGTCAGCAGGTTCATCAGGGTAGACTTACCAACATTGGTGTATCCTACCAGGGCAACTCGCACCATGGCATCCCGTCCTTTCCGGCGGGTCGCAGCCTGGCGGTCGAGTTTCACCAGGTCCTTTTTCAGCTTACTGATCTTATCACGAATGATCCGGCGGTCTGTCTCGATCTCCGTCTCACCCGGTCCCCGCATACCGATACCTCCCCGCTGGCGCTCAAGGTGGGTCCAGAGGCCTCGAAGCCTCGGCAGCATGTACTGCATCTGGGCGAGTTCCACCTGGGTTTTAGCCTGGGCCGTCTGGGCCCGGTTGGCGAAGATGTCGAGGATGAGGGTGGAACGGTCAATGATCTTGACTTTCATCCGCTCCTCGAGTACGCCATTTTGCTTCCCACTAAGGTCGTCGTCAAAGATGACCATCGAAATCTCCTCGTGGTTCTTTACGTATTCGGCGATCTCAGCGGCTTTGCCGCTGCCGACGAACGTCTTATTGTCCGGGCTATCAAGTTTCTGAGTAAAGCGCTTCATCGTCACCGCTCCTGCGGTGAGGGCGAGAAACTCTAATTCGTCCAGGTATTCATTCACCTGTTCTTCGGTCTGTCCACGCCTGATCAGGCCGACCGTAACCGCATATTCTGTCTCTTTCTTAAGGCCGGATTTTTTCTTACCGACGTTCCATTCATTTGCCATGTAAAGAAGTTAACCGCTGGAAGGTGAGGGAAGTTGAGCGAGAGGGTATAGTCCTTGTAATTGTTGTAGGGTTGCAGTTGTTGCAATCGTTGTAGGAGTTGTAGAGTTGCAATCGTTGCGGGGCAGATTATGGCAAGCACTTCTCACTGCCTGCTTGTCTTTTTCCCTGGCACCTGCGACCGCGCCTCGTATTAACTGCTCACCAGGCCCGAAAGTTCCGGCCAGAAAGCTTTCAGGATAGCTCCGATGACCACCACAATCAGTAATCGGTAAGTCCAGATCCCGGCCTGCGGCCAGGTAGCGGCATATTTTGCCGTTAGATAGCCACCAACGATCTGCCCTGAGGCCATCAATAAACCCATGGGCCAATCGATCAGGCCCCGCCAGGCGAAGATGGCAACCGCAGCGATTGTGTAGATGAACACGGCTAGTCCTTTCACCGTATTGGCCTGGATGATTTCATAGCGGGCGACCAGAACCATCAGGGCCAGAAAGAAAACGCCCATCCCCATTTGGATGAAACCGCCGTATACCCCCAAGGCAAAAAAAAGCGGAACGCTAAGCCAGGGAGAGAGGGAAGCGGTGGTTTCGGGAACTACTAACCACCGCTTGGGCTTAACGAGAATAACGACCAGCATCACAATCAGGAGGTAGCGAAAGATCTGTTTGAAAGCCTCGTTGGAAATGATGATGCTCAGGTAGATACCGAGGATTGCCCCCAAGGAGACGATCGTGACGATACGCCACATGTCCCGCGTTTTCTCTGCCGGCTGGTCATACCTGCCTCCTTTTTTAAAGCCCATCACCGCAGCGCCGGCATTGCCGACCACTCCAACCCGGTTCGTCCCGTTGGCAACGTCGGGCGGCAGACCAAGCAATTCCATCAAAATGGTCAGGGTAATGGCTGAGCCATTACCGGACAAGGTGTTTACGCATCCGGCGATGAATGCCCCCACGAGGGCGATCAGGTAAATGATAACGGAATAATTCTATTGAAAACGTTGGTTCCTGCGCTGTCCATTCTGCTCCTGCGATCAGCGCTTACCGGGTTAGAACGATATAATCGAGCAACAGTTTTTCCAGAAACTTCTCGGGGGTATAGGTAATCTTGGCTTTTTCGAGTCCCATCTGGTCAGCCAGCCTCATGGCCAACTTGCGTACCGCCTGACGGTGCGCCAGGTTGCCGTATTTGTGCATTCTTCCCAAGGCATGCTTCACGACCATCATATCGGTGTCCGTAAACTGCTGCACTTCGGGGAACTCCGGCTCATGATCCTTGCGGTTACGGATTGCCATGATCTCCCGCAGCGTAAAGGAGGTACTGACAGCTGACTGAATCACTACGGTGCCGGAAATAATATCTCCAAGCCGCTGCTTGTGGCGGCCGGAAGCAACCAGCAGCACTGCGGGAATGCCAGCTGCAAAGATCACATCCGGTAGTAGGAATACGGATCGGGTAATGAAATCTGCCGGCGTAGGATCCCGACCATCTAAGCGAATAACCTTGATCCCGACAATCCGCTTGCCCAGCGTTTGCCCACGATTAAAGAGCTCCATCAGGAAGTAGTAGAGCAGGAAGAAGAAGAGGTTGCCGTACACCAGCAGAACCTCGGTGGTGGTCGAGGACAATATAGCCGCGAACAGCATCACCAGCAAATTGAAGCCAATCAGGAAAATGGCCGCATCGATCAGGAAGCTACCAATGCGGCTTCCGGTTTTCGCCAGGTCGTAATCAATACGCACATTCTGAGTCGTCTGGATCGTTACGGATTCCATTCGACCAAGGTAAGGCAATAATCCGTTACCATAACCTTAAAGATCAATCAGGTGATGTACTATTGTAACTGTGAGCGCGTACTATGTAAAGCCATTTCCAGAAAGTAGCCCGCCTCCGCCTATGCCGGTGATGTATTTTCCTACACCTTCGCGCAAAAAACAACATATTGCCAGGTGGCCGGCGCCAAAAGTTGCACCGGGAGCCATATCTTCAACCATCCTTTCACCCCACATTGCATGAGTAAAAAGACCATTTACCTGATCATTGGCTTAATCACTACCGCTATCCTGGGGGTGATCTTGTTACAGCTGGACATGATCAAAACAGGTATGGACGTCAACGAGCAACGGTATGACGAGGCACTACTCGATGCACTACGTACCTCAGCCAAAGAAGTCGAACGGCAAGAGGAGACCTACATCAACCTGGAGGTAGACCGGCGCAATAGCACCAACCCGAGTGCCGGGCTTGCGGGCCGTCCTTTCAGCTCCCCGTTAAAATCTCCTACCCTGCTCTCGGACCCGGCGCTTAACAACACGAGGTCCCTGCGGACCCTGATTAAAGCTAAATACGAAGGGTATGACCTCATTAAACGGTTCAGCCGCAGCTCGCTGGATGATGTCATCAATAAAGAGTTTACCGACGCTCAACTGGAAGGGGACCTGGAGTATGGCGTATACGACAATCGACAGGCTAAGCTAATCGTTCGCAACGGCCGGGAACTTGCCGAAATTGGCACCGACACTTCTCTCCACCGGGACCTAATGAACTCAAGTTATCGAGTTAGTCTCTTCGAAGACAGTGGCTACCTGATGGCCTACAGCCCGCAAAAAGAACAGGTGATCTTTAAATCCATTGGCTGGAACCTCCTCGCAAGCCTGCTTTTCGTTGCCATCATCCTGGGTTGCTTCATTTATACGATCTACACCATCCTGCTGCAAAACAAGCTCTCGGTGATGAAGACCGACTTCATCAATAACATGACCCACGAGTTCAAAACGCCGATTGCAACGATCTCACTGGCAACCGATAGTCTTAAAAGCCCTAAAGTGGCCCCCTACCCCGAGAAAGTGGCCCGCTTCGTCAACATCATCAAGCAAGAAAATAAACGCATGAATGCACAGGTGGAGAAAGTGCTTCAGATGGCCAAGCTGGACAAAAACAAACTCAACCTCAACCTCACTAAGGTCAATCTCAATCAAGTGATTGCCGATGCCGCTGAGTACATCTCCTTACAGGTTGAACCCCGGGGCGGAACTGTGATCACAGAATTCATGGCCAACCCCAGCGACGTAGAGGCAGACATGACGCACGTTGCCAGCATGATCAACAACTTGCTAGACAACGCGAATAAATACTCGCCCGAGGCACCAAAAATCATTATTTCCACACGCAATGTTCCTAAGGGCGTAGAAGTTACTGTTAAAGATCACGGGCTTGGAATGAGCCGTGAGGCACGAAAAAACATTTTTGACCGTTTTTACCGGGTAAACACCGGTGATCGTCACGATGTGAAGGGCTTCGGCCTTGGCTTGTCTTACGTCAAAACCATCACCGAGGTCCACCACGGCACTATTAATGTAAAAAGTGAGTTGGGCAAGGGTAGCAGCTTCATTGTTACCCTACCTTATCGCCAAAAATAAAACCTACATAATTCCAGAACACGACCACCATGAGTGAAAATACCCAGGAAACCGCTGCTAAAATCCTTTTAGTCGAAGACGATCAAAACTTCGGAGACGTGCTCCGCTCCTTTCTCGAAGTACACGATTACGACGTAACCCTCGCCACTGACGGGCTCGCGGGCTTTGAAGCCTACCGCCAGGGATCATGGGACATTTGCATCTTCGACGTCATGATGCCCCGCCTCAGTGGTTTTGAACTGGCCAAGAAGGTACGGGAAAGCGATAAGCAGACCCCCATCATCTTCCTGACGGCCCGCACCATGAAAGAGGATGTCCTCAACGGCTTCGAGATCGGTGCCGATGATTACATCACCAAGCCCTTCAACAGCGAGGAGCTACTGGCACGCATGAACGTCATCCTGCGGCGCAGCGCGACGCCCGCCGACCCCAAGGAAGAGCAGACCGAATTCGAGTTCGGGCAGTTCCACTTTAACTTCCCCCTCCGCATCCTGACACACACCAACAGCAAGGACGAAAAATCCAAGGAAAAACTTAGTCCCAAGGAAGCACAACTCCTGCGTTTGTTTGCCATCAATAAAAACAACATCCTGAGCAGAAGTGAGGCCCTGACCAAGATCTGGGGCGAAGACAACTACTTTACGGCGCGTTCTATGGACGTATTCGTCACCAAGCTTCGCAAATACCTCAAGCCGGATAATGACATCGAAATCGTCAACATCCACGGAAACGGATTCCAGCTGCTCGTACGCAGCGAAATGGAAGAGCGTTAAAACAAATATGTTATTCTTATGATGTTTTTTCTCGTGTAGCAACATTTGCTCGCGGAAAATTCTTTACATTTGATCCACAGAAAGAAACTGTACCCTCGCGGTACGCACGTTTTTTAGTTTTTGGGATTATGATTTATGGGCCGTTTCGCACGTTTTGCGAAACGGCTTTTTTGACCCCACTACCGATGTTCTACCTCCAGTCACACCGCCTTTTCCTGCTACTTCCGCTCTTGTGTTTCCTGTTAGGGGCGCGGCCGCAGGTGCATGGGCAGTCCCTCCTGAAAGGCAAAGCAAATAACCGGTTGCACCAACTGGTAGCGAATAATCCTGCCTTCGCGAAGGCCCATACAGGCTTCGTCCTCTACGATGCCGACACTCAACAGCAGCTATACGCCTACAATGCCGATCGTAATTTTGTTCTTGCCAGCAACGTCAAGCTGCTCACCTTCTACGTAGCCAATCGCCTGCTTGGCCACCAGACGCCCGCAGTGTTCTATCAGGAATTTCCGGATCGCTATGAGTTGTGGGGAACCGGCTACCCCATGACCCTTCACCCTGCCTTCGGGGCATTCGATGAACTGTACCCCTGGCTGGCACGCCGCACAAAACCAGTCGTTCTCAATTTCCCCGAAGGAGCCGGGGCCGTTCCCCGCTACGGAGCAGGCTGGAGTTGGGACGATTATAATGACGGCTACGTCTACGAACAATCAACGTTACCTCTTTACGGAAATCGCCTTTTTCTTGACCTTAGTCCTGCCGACAGTACTGGCCGCCAAATCCTTTTCGGTACCCCGGCTTCCGTGGCCGGCGCGCTGCGCCGGCAGGAGACCCAGCGCGCAACCATTCGCCGCAGCGAATATGGCAATGACTTCACCGTAGGCCCCGGCTTCGACAACTACCGCTATTTCCCGCTGGAACGGCCGCTACACCTATCTGCAAGGTTCCTGACCAACGAGCTCGCTGCAGCCTTGCCCCAAATTCCGGTATCCGCCGGTTCCTCTCCCTACCCTCCTTCCCAACAACGAAGTACGCTGAACGCTTCATTGCCAGATACGCTCTTCCGGCGCCTGCTTCAGGAAAGCGACAACTTCCTTGCCGAGCAGCTACTCCTGCAGGCCGCAGCCAAGCGCTACGGCACGCCCGACAAGCGCATGATTATTGGGTACGTTCGCGACACCCTGCTTCCCCAAATCGGAGTCGAAGGCGTCCGCTGGGTTGACGGTAGCGGCCTGAGCCGCTACAATTTGCTCTCTCCCCGTCACCTGGCACGCATTGTGTTGGCGCTCGACGAGGAAGTTGGTCGTAATCGCTTACTGGACCTGCTTCCAGCAGGCGGTGAGTCCGGAACATTGAAGCGCCGGTTTACCGGCGCCGGAGCAACCTACGTATGGGCCAAGACAGGCTCTCTCAGCGGAGTGGTCTGCCTCAGTGGCATGGTCCGCACCAAAAAAGGGAAATGGTTAGCCTTCAGCTTTTTGCACAACAATTACGTTGGCAGTAGCCGCTCGTATTACCGGGAGATGGAGCGTGTCCTGGAATGGTGTTGGCGGGAGTTGTAGGGTGCCTGATTTAATTCAACAGCCCTCCCTCTTGACATTTTCCCTTCTTACCCTCTAAAGTCGGTGACATATATCAACGCGCCGCTTATCGCTTGGACTTCACTTATGGTTTAGTTAGGTTTAGTGCACGAAAAGACTCGCGGCATATTTAAACCAGATTACGTGGAATTTACTCCGGCACAGTTAAGCAAAGTCAAAACCAGGGATCAATTGATCGCCATCGCGAAAGAGCATAAGATTCCTATCGAAAAGACCATTAATAAACTCAGGTACGAAGCAGAACTACGCAAGCTTCAGTCTGAGTTCGTAAATCTCCAGAAATGGATTGCGAAAAAGCAGATGCGGGTAGCAGTCATCTTTGAAGGAAGAGACGCCGCTGGTAAAGGGGGGTCCATTAAGCGCTTCAAGGAACACCTTAATCCCCGAACCTCCCGGGTAGTAGCCCTGACCAAGCCGACGGAAGTAGAAAAGGGACAGTGGTATTTTCGCCGGTACATCAAAGTGTTACCCAACCCCGGAGAGATTGTCTTTTTTGACCGCAGTTGGTACAACCGGGCAGTAGTAGAGCCGGTAATGGGCTTTTGTTCAGAACAGCAATATGATAAATTCATGGGGCAGGTTCCTGACTTCGAGCACCTGCTTTATGAGGACAATCTGATCATCATTAAATTCTGGTTTTCTATCTCAAAAGAGGAACAGAAAAAACGCTTCGAGGCCAGGTTGAACAACCCACTAAAACGGTGGAAATTCAGTCCGGTAGACATGAAAGGACAAGCACTGTGGGACAAATACACCCACTACAAAGAACTCATGTTCAGTAAAACCCATACCAATTTTTGTCCTTGGATCATCGTAAAAACCAACAACAAGAAGGTGGCACGACTCGAGAGTATGCGCCATGTCCTCTCCCAGTTTGACTACGAGGGAAAGGGAGAATCAGGAATATCCTTATTCCCAGACCCCAATGTTATTATGCGATACCACCGGAGTTCCATTCAAATTGACATTTAAAGACAGAGCCATGCCAGAAAAGCAAGTGACCAAAAAGGAAGCAGCGCTACTCAACTCAAAGGTGGGCCTGTACACCTTACTCAAGCGGGATAAGATCAACATCGACAAGGTCATTCAGGAAGTAAGCATCATCGACCAGCTGAGGAAGCAGCAGGAAGAACTGATTAAGTTACAAAACTGGGTCATCAAGAATGATAAGAAGGTCATCGTAATCTATGAAGGTCGTGATGCCGCCGGAAAAGGCGGCGCGATCAGAAGGGCCACCGAGTACATCAATCCCCGCCATTTCAGAATCGTAGCCCTGAACATTCCAACTGAAGACGAAAAGAAGCAATGGTTCTTTCAACGCTACATTAACCAACTGCCTAATCCGGGAGAGATTGTCTTTTTCGACCGTAGTTGGTACAACCGGGCGGTAGTAGAACCGGTGAATGGCTTTTGCACCGATGAGCAATACGATATCTTCATGTCTCAGGTGAACGAATTTGAAAAAATGCTGATCCAATCAGATACCTACCTGATCAAATTCTATTTTTCAATCACCAAGAAGGAACAGAAAAAACGCTTCGAAGACATCAAGGAGAATCCCCTGAAACGGTGGAAAATGACGGCAGTCGACGAAAGAGCTCAGGAGCTCTGGGATGATTACACCAAATACAAGAAGAAGATGTTTGCTGCAACCAACACCGAAATATCTCCCTGGGTGATCATTGACGCCAATAAAAAGCCAGAAGCACGGCTGAAGGCCATATCCCACATTCTAAGTGTGATCCCCTACAAATGATTTAGTTATTACTAACTAAGGTCAGGTTTGGACGGAGCAATAATGCACGTTATTGACTATCATGCTCTCTATTCCCCCGTGATCATAAAAGTCTGTTGGCAGTTCAGTCTGTTAGGCAGTCATGACCGCCTAACAGGCTAAAGACGAACAAACCAAGCATCGTTGGCAAACCTCGCCCTAATTAATGATTCGGGACCTACAAAGGCACCCGCAAAGTAAGAGCGGAGCGCGTCCAAAGTGCTGTTTTGATCTGGCGCGTAGACGGCAAAACTTCATCAGCCGACTCGAAGCATTAAACAAGAGTAGACTTTACAGGTGCTGCTACAAGCCGCTCGTCATCAGCAAATCAATATCGGTACTCCGCATCTCGAAGCGCTTGCCGAGATAAGCATTGGTCAGGCAGCCACGGAAAGTATATACGCCGTGGCGCAGCCCTGGCCGCCGCAGGATGAAGTGCTCGAAAGAACGGGCTCCATCGGCTTTAAGCAACAGTGGGGTGATAACGTTGCTAACGGCCATACTTGCTGTTCGCCCCACCCTGCTGGCGAGGTTAGGGACGCAGTAGTGGATGACATCGTGTTTCTCGAATGTCGGCTTATCAAGGCTGGTCAACTCACTGGTAGCAAAGCAACCACCCTGGTCGATACTCACGTCGATGATGACCGAGCCGGGCCGCATGGCCCGGACCATCTCTTCACTCACCACCACGGGCGCCCGCCCGTGCTCAGCGTGGATAGCTCCAATCGCAACCTCGGCCGTCAATAGCTCCCGCCGCAGGTAGTAAGGGTTAATCGCAGAAGTATACAGTTGCCGCCCAACGCTGTTCTGCAAGCGCATAAGCTTGGTAATATTATCGTCGAAGATGCGGACTTCGGCCCCCATCCCTAAAGCTGCCCTGGTGGCATATTCAGCCACCACGCCACCCCCCAGAATAACCACCTTGGCTGATGGTACCCCGGAGACACCGCCAAGCAATACGCCCGGACCGCCTCGATTAGAAGACAATAATTCCGCTGCCGTTTGCACAGCAGAGATACCTGCCATCTCACTCATTATCCGGACCAGCGGAAAGGCTCCCTGCTCGTCTTGCAGGTATTCCATCGCAAGCGCAATGATGCGCTTGTGCTTTAGGCGGAACAGGTAGTCGGCAGTAATGGTCGGCAACTGAAGCGGACTGATCAGTACCGTTCCCGGCTGCATCATTTCGATCTCGTCGAGTGTAGGTGGTGCCACCTTGAGGATAATACGTGCCTTTTGGTACACTTCCTGCGCTGAGTAGGCAATTTCACCCCCTTGTTCACTGAACTCGTGATCAGAAAAGTTAGACTGTTTTCCTGCTCCCGTCTGGATCAACACCCGGTGCCCCCTGCTCGTCAGGTTACTTACGCCACTCGGCACCAGTGCAACCCGCTTCTCCTGCAGGGTGATTTCCTTGGGGATACCAATGAAGAGACTTTCCTGCTTAGGCTCAACGGCAAGGGTTTCGGTCTGGGTTTGGCCATAGCCCGAAGTAAGCTCTTCGGGAAGTGAGACCTTTTTTTTGTCCTTACTGCTCATTGGTGGGTGGGTGACCGGTGGAAATGGAGAGGTTGCGGGACATACCGTCGGAGGTATGGCGCAGCCGCAGATAAATAACGTCCGGTGGCAAAAGAGGTTCTATCACCTTCGGCCATTCAACAAATATCGGATAACCGTCTTCGGCAAAAAGCTCTTCGAGGCCTGCAGCCAGTGCCTCCTCGATGCTTTCCAAACGATAGCAATCCAGGTGGAAAACGGGGCCGTTGGCCCCGTGGTATTCATTCACTATACTGAAAGTAGGACTACTCGTCGGTTCCTCCACCCCCAGCGCACGACACATTTCGCTGACCAGAGTAGTCTTACCAGCCCCAAGGTCCCCCTCAAGCGCAAAAACCCGGGTACCACCAAAAGTGGCAAGTACCTGATCTGCCACCTCGGGTAGTGTTTCCAGCGTATAGGAAAGTTGCTCCATAGAAGGCGAAGATAAGCAGTTCAGCACAGCCTGCTTACCCCCCTCCCTGCACCCGCGTCCCCGGCATGTTTTTGCCCAAAGCGTACACCCTGAAACCATACCGTTAAAATCCTGCACTACGCCCTAAAAACAGTATATTCACGTTTAGTCAGTATCACGGCTAAGTTTTGCGCAAGCAGGCTTCTCCGCTCACCTGTTTTCCTTCTCAAGCATCACCTTTGAATAGCCTTTTATTCATTGCACGTGTACCGGAAGGCCAGCACTAGCATCGCTGCTGACGAGAATTTAACCCTATTTCCACCTCACACACATCCTTTTGCTGCCTTTCCTGCATCTTTTGGAGTGACGATTAAACTTCCTTCCCTTTAACCCCACCCACCTATATCATGAAAAAAGCCCTCCCCTACCTTATTGGCTTGCTCGCTATTGCCGCGCTTGCCTGGTTCTTCATGCAGCCAAAGGCTGCTGAAAAAGTAGTCAGCCTTACTGTCCCCGTCAGCAATGGGGAATTCCACATGAGTGTCATTGCCACCGGCGAATTGCAGGCAAAACGCTCAGAACAAATCAAGGGGCCCGCCGCGATGCGCTCCAATGGCATCTATCAAACGAGTATTTCAGACCTCGTCCCTGAGGGTACGATTGTCTCCGAGGGCCAGTATGTAGCAGCCTTAGACAAGACGGAGCTGGACACCAAATTGAAAGAGGTGATGGCTGAACTTGACAAGATCAACACCCAACTGGAAGCAACCCGCATTGATACCGCCATCGAAATGCGGGGCATGCGTGACCAATTGATCAACATGCGGTTCGGCATGCGGGAGAAAGAGCTGGAAGTAGAGCAAAGCAAATACGAAGCTCCTATGGTTATTCAACGGGCCAATATTGAGCTGGAGCGTGCAGAACGGGACTTTAAACAACTTGAACGCAAGTACCTCCTCAGCCAGGAGAAGGCGCAAACGCAGATCAATGAGATCATGGCGGACCTCAACAAACAACAACTACGACTCACGCGACTACAGGACCTTGCGGGTGAATTTACCATCACCGCCCCCAAAGCCGGCATGGTCATCTATGCCCGCAACTGGAACGGCAAAGTGAAAACGGGATCTCAGTTACAAGCCTGGAACCCGGTGGTAGCAGAACTACCGGACCTTTCCGAGATGATCTCAAAAACTTACGTGAACGAGGTTGACATCAGTCGGGTCCGCAAAGGACAAGAAGTTCGCATCGGCGTCGACGCCTTCCCCGATAATGAATATACCGGAGTAGTTATTCAGGTCGCCAACATTGGCGAGCAACTGCGAAATTACGATTCAAAGGTATTCGAAGTGATCATCGCCGTAAACGAAAGTGACTCCATCCTGCGCCCGGCCATGACAACCGGTAATGAGATCATCACTGATGTCCTGGACGACAAACTATTCATTCCTCTCGAAGCGCTTTACAAAGACAGCGTTGCCTACGTTTACCGCGAAGTCGACGGTTCTCCCGTGAAGCAAGAAGTGGTAACTGGCTGGACCAACGAGAACGAAGTTGTCATCCTTGAGGGGCTCGCAGCCGGAGACAATGTGTACCTCACGCCACCAGCAGGAGCTCGGGAGATGCCCCTGACTCCCCTGGCAGACATCGCCCGCGAAGCAGCGGAGAAGGCCCTGTTCAGTGAACGCGCCGAGCGAAGGAAGATTGGCGATGAAAAAGAAGCGGCCCTCCCCAAAGATGTTGGGCTAAGCAACAACAGCGGCGGCAACGACGGCTTTATGATCATCTTTTAATTCCGGGATGATGAAAAAGTTACTATTCAATTTCACGCTCGCCCTCGAGGGCGTAGCTGCTAACCGTCTTCGTGCCGTACTTACGGCGCTAGGCATCGTCTTCGGTGTTGCGGCCGTCATCGCGATGCTCGCAATTGGAACCGGCGCCCGCGAAGCCATCCTGGCGCAGATGCGACTTATCGGAGCCAATAACATTGTCGTCAACAGCAGTACCGAAACCGGAGCCGGAGAGGATGGCGCCGAACAATCTGCTGGCCAGGAGAAGAACCTGCTCCCCTGGAGCCCTGGGTTGAATCTCGGCGACGTTCGCTCCATCCAGAAAATCCTCCCCGGGGTTGAATCCATCAGCCCGGAAATCATTCTTCCCTCAACCGTTATCCGGGCGGGAAAAATTGGAAAAAGTCGAGCAGTCGGGGTCACGAATGCCTTTTTCGACCTCAACAATCTCGGGCTGGAACAGGGTGTCTCTTTCCATGAAGAACACCTTCAGCGCGGAGACCTCGTCTGTGTTATTGGTAAAGACATTGTCCGCCGGTACTTTGACGACGGAAGTCCCCTGGGCAAACGGATAAAATGCGGCCAGAATTGGCTCCAGGTAATCGGGGTGCTCGAAGAACGCATTACCAAAGAAAATGAACTGGAGAACCTGGGCATCCGGGATTACAATCAGGACATTTACGTTCCCCTGCAAACTGCGCTGCGGCGCTTCAAGGACCGCAGCTACGCCCACTCCCGCAACATCGGCGAAAACTATGGGGAGGCAGAAGCTGGTAATTATCATCAGCTTGACCGCATGGTAATTCGGGTAAAAAATGCCGAAGAGTTACTCCCCACCAGCAACGTTATTGCCCGCCTGCTGAAGCGACGGCACCAGGCAGTCGTCGACTACGAAATGACGGTCCCCGAAAAGCTCCTGGAAGCGCAGCAGGAAACGCAGGACACCTTCAACAAGGTCCTTGCCTTCATCGCTGGCATTTCCCTCCTTGTGGGCGGCATCGGCATCATGAACATCATGCTGGCCTCTGTACTTGAGCGCACCAAGGAAATCGGCACCCGCCGGAGTCTCGGCGCAACGCGCCAGGATATCGTACAGCAGTTCCTGCTGGAGGCTGTTTTCATCAGCCTCATCGGTGGCATCACGGGCATCTTGCTCGGTGTAGGTGCTGCCGGGTTCATTGCGGCGAACTATGACATTCCGACAGAAGTCTCCGCCTGGTCCATCATTCTCTCCTTCGGGGTCGCCTCAATTATCGGATTAGTATTCGGGCTCTTCCCCGCCCAAAGAGCAGCAAAACTGGATCCAATCAAAGCGCTCCGTAGTGATTAACGCCCGTGCGATGGGTGCAGGGGAGGCGCGGCCGCAGGTGCAGGGTGATGTCTCGGTACCAGGCCAAAGCCGTCTTCCCCTGCTTCAGGCATGAGCGTCTCGGCAGCGCAACCCCTCGGGTTGCGGCCTTACAACTTCAACAAAGAAAGGATGCCCCTGGAGGGCGTTCCCCCAGTGCAACCCGGCGGGTTGCCGTTTAATACCACCTCCCCAAGATGACAAGACTTTTAACGCTCCTATTACTCCTGCTGGCGACGACTGGCACAGCCCAGGAGGTTTATCAACTCACCCTCGAAGAGGTGGTTGACATTGCCCGCTCTGAATCTCCGGCGGCGAAACTCGCCGAAACCCGCCTCAACAACACCTTTTGGCGCTACCGCTCTTTTCAGGCAGATTACCGTCCGCAGATCACCCTCGATGCCACCCTCCCCAACGTCAACCGTAGCATCGACCCAATTACCTTGCCCGATGGATCAGAAGACTTCATCTCCCGCTCTCTGATGCGCAACTCGCTAAGCGTTGCCCTGTTCCAACCCATCGTAGCAACCGGTGGAAGCCTTTTCTTCACGACGGGCATCAGACGACTGGACCTTTTTGAGACCGACTTCAACCCGGGCTCAACCTCCTTCCTCTCCACCCCGGTTTCCATTGGATTCACCCAGCCGCTCCGTACGTTCAACGCCCTGAAGTGGGGCAAAAAGATCGAACCACTCCGCTACCAGGAAAACCAACGTGCCTTCAACGAAGAAAAAGAACGGGCAGCCACAGAAGCCAGCCGACTGTTTTTCACGTTGCTCATAGCCCAGCTGAATGAGCAAGCGGCCAAGCTCAATAAGATCAACAGCGATACCTTGTATGCCATTAGTGAAGGACGGTTCAGCGTTGGTCGGATCGCGGAGACGGACCTTCTGCAGATCGAACTCGGGGTGATGAACGCAAACGCAGCTTTGGCGCAGGCCAACCTAAATGCACAGACAGCAAACGAGGAGCTTCGCAGCTTTCTGGGGATTACTGAAAACGTGAGTTTTCAACTCACGCCGCCAGCGGGTATTCCGGACCGGCAGGTGGACCCCGAGGAAGCGCTCAGCTACGCCCTGGCCAACCGCAGTGAGATTCTGGGATTCGAGCGCCGCGCGCTCGAGGCCGCACAGGAAGTTGACCGAGCCATCAAGAATAATGGCTTTCAGCTCGATATTACCGGGCAGGTAGGCCTTTCGGGAACTGCTTCACAACTTAGTGAGGCCTACCAGGGGTTGATTGATCAGCAAGTTGTATCGCTGGGTGTGCGGGTACCGATTGCTGATTTCGGAAAAGCCCGTAGCCGTATTGAAGTAGCCAAATCCAACCAGCAGCTGGAACAACTTAACATCAACCAGGAACGCATCAGCTTTGAGCGTCGGGTAAGGCTGCAGGTGCAGCGCTTTGAGCTGCTGCGCAACCAGGTCATCCTGGCCGACCGGGCCAACGAAGTAGCGATCCGCAGGGAAGAGATCACCCGTAAACGCTATCTGATCGGTAAGATCAGCGTAACGGAGCTGCAGCTTGCCGTGCGGGAGATGGACGAAGCACGCCGTCAGTATGTCTCCAGCCTCCGCGATTTCTGGCTTGGCGTTTATGAACTACGTCGGCTCACCCTGTATGACTTCGTGACGGGAGAAAGGCTCTTCAGCACGCCACAGCAGTAGAGGCACATACAGAGCCCAGGGCCCGGAGTGCTTTTCTCTGGTTTTGTCCGGTGCCTTCCAGGACTAACCCCGCTACTACGTATCTTCACCCTCCCAAACTTATTCCCCTTCGGAGCTATGTGGAAAAACCTTGCGCTTATCCTCCTTCTTTGCACCTGCGGCCCCGCCCGGCAACTCCTGGCGCAGCAACATCAGGACATTGCCTTCGTGGCCGAGGTTGATAAACCCAAGATGCTACTTAACAGCACGGTTCGCTATAAGCTCACATTACGCAATGCCTCCGGAGAGCAAATGCGCATTCCTAAGTTTAAGGACTTCATCATCCTGAATGGCCCCAGCCGGGCGATTGGTACCCGTAACATCAACGGTGTGTTTTCCAGTTATGAAACCAGCACCTGGCTTTTGCAGCCTAAGCGCGAAGGCCGCCTGACCATCGGTCCTGCCTCCATCAGAGCACAAGGGCGTACTTACCGTACTAACTCCAAAACGATTGAGGTGCTCCCCATTGATGCTGAGGCACTAGCCGCCGCACCAGACAATTTTCTGCGGGCAGACATCTCTACTGACAGTGCCTTTGTTGGTCAGCAGATCATCCTTGATCTGAATCTTTACACCACTACCCGGGAGACCTCCCGCAACCTGATGCAAGAGCCCGACTTCGACGGTTTCTTTGCCCAGCCACGCCGCCAGTATGACGGGCGGCCACGGAGTGTTATTGAAAACAACAAAGAGTATCAGCGCCGCACCCTCGGTAGCCTCGCCCTTTTCCCGACCAAAAGTGGACTGATCAAGATCACGCCCTATCGCATGATCCTCGGTACGATCCAGTATCGGGATGTTGGGGGCATGTCCCGCCGCTACAATGAGCAGATTCCACTAGCTACCGATACGCTCTACATCCAGGTAGATGAACTGCCCAAGCCCCGGCCAGCCGACTTCTCCGGAGGTGTAGGCAACTACCGTTATCAGGCGCAGATCAACCGTAATGAAATGACTACGGATGATGCCCTGACCTTCCGCATTACCGTTACGGGAGAGGGAGATATCCAGCGGGTGGAAGGCGCTCCGCCAGTAGATCCAAAAGACTGGGATATTTATGACCCTGAGATCATCGAAGAGGAGTTTCTGGACAGTCCGACGGGAATGCTCGGACGCAAGATTCTCGAGTACAAGGTGGTGCCTAAGCGTGGAGGGGTGTATAACCTGCGCCCCGGGCTGGTCTATTTCAACGTCGACAGTTCTGCCTACGTGACCGATGCCCCGACTGATTTCACCATAACCGTAACGGGCGGAGACGGCACCCCTACCTACGAAATAGACACTACAGAGACGGTAGAAGAAGCCCTTACCCTTCGGCCGGCCACTGAACTTCCTGCCGGGCTTACTTACGGTGACGAACCGGCAAACCACTGGCCATTCTGGGCTTTATTCTTACTCCCCTTACTAGCTGCCGGAGGCGCCATTGGCTGGCAGCAATACCAGCAGAAGCTGGAGGATCGTGACCCGGTAGAACTGGCTGCTAATCGAGCGGCAAAGGCTGCTGCCCAACGTTTGAAAGCTGCCAAAACGCATTTGGACAAGGTAGAGCCAAAGGCATTTTATGACGCGATTGAGAATGCCCTGCTTGGTTATCTGAAAGACAAGTTCGACTTGCCTACTTCTGAGTTGAGTCGAAAAAACATCAAGTCACAATTAGCCACTGCCGGAGCTGACGATGACCTGATTACGCGTTACGACGCACTCCTTGGCCGTTGTGAAATGGCACTATATGCGGGTCAGGACTCCGCGGACGACCTTGCCGGAACCTTCCGCTCGGCCAAAGAGCTGATCGAGGCAACGGAGAAAGTGACGAAGTAGCAAGCTTTCCAAGCTACCGGATCGGAGCTTAAATATTCCCTTTTTCCTACCTTTAGCGGAAGTATCCCTTCCCACACTCAAAAACCGTCAAATTGCTTTCCCTGTTCCGCACGAACCAGGCTTACGCCGGGTTACTGCTGTTTGTGTATGCTTTTGTCCTCTGGCTACCGCTGTTTTTCGGGTCGGACCCAATTGTTGTGCCCACCACCGGAGATGGTGTCTGGGGCCAGGCAGTGCTTGGCTGGTTTGCCGCACACCCCTGGCTGGCCATACTAGCCAGCGTAGTCCTGATCAGTATCCAGGGTATTCAACTGAATACCTGGGCTACACGCCACCGCTTATCCCGTACCGTCACCCAATTTCCGGGCCTGTTTCTGGTGCTGATCAATGCGCTGGTTTATTCCTTCCACGGCTTTAATGCCTTTCATTGTGCCAACGTATTTCTGCTCTTTGGTTGTTTGTCGATCGGAAGGATTTACAAGCGAGAAGAGCCTGCTGTTGCACTATTCAATGCGGGCGCATGGCTCGGCGTGGCGAGCCTTTTCCGGCCTGAGTACCTGCTGTTCCTGGTAGCATTCATTGCCGCAATCAGCATTCTCCGCAAGATTAAACTGCAGTCAATTCTCCAGGTATTTACCGGGACCCTCCTGGTGTACTTCTTCCTGGTCGTAGTCAGCTACAGTTCTGGCAGTCTGGGCGCCAGCATGCAGCTACAGTTTGGTGGGCTGGGTTTACCTGAGCTCCAGGCAGCATCGTTATCGGATTTGATCGGTTTGGCCATCATGGGAGTCCTTGTTCTTGGGGTAATTCTTGGCTACCAACACATCGCCCTCATGCTGAATATTGAGGGACGCAAGAATATCCAGTTTCTCAATTGGCTGTTACTGCTTGGTCTGGTGGTTGCCTTCGGCAACCAGGACGTCAGGGTATCCAGCGCGCAGGCCATAGTGCCTGCACTTGGTGGCCTCGTTGGTCTCGGTCTCGTATCGATAAAGCACGCGCGTGCTGAAGTCATCCATCTGCTACTATTTGTGGCGGCACTACTACCGGTTTTGCTTCCGTTAATCGGGTAATCACCGACGGCTTCCTGCCTGGCCAGGGAACTACCAACCTCATCATTACGCTATCATCCTGCAGGTTGCGGCCATCAGCACCATGCATAATCATCTATTCCGCTATGAGTAAATTCATCCAAGAATTCAAAAAATTTGCCGTTAAA